>JBPPMU010000234.1:0-30732 GCA_051306215.1 Gemmatimonadaceae bacterium
GCGCGGGCGGGCGCGGCGAAGCTGGTCGCGCGGCTGCGGCGTGGTTACGACACACCCGTGCGCCGCGGCGGACGGCTCTTCTCCGGCGGCGAGCGCCAGCGGCTCGCGCTCGCGCGGGCGATCCTGCGCGACGGACGGATATGGCTGCTGGACGAGCCGACGTCCGGGCTCGACACGCGCGGGGTCACCGACCTCGCGGAAGTGCTGTTCGCCGCGACCGAGGGACGGACCGTGATCTGGGTGACGCACGATCCGTCCATCCTCTCGCGCATGGACCGCGTGATCGAGCTGGGCGCGGGGCGCGTGCTCTCCGACCGCGCGGCGGCCGTAGCCGGAGTGGGGGCGTGACGTGCAGGGCGTGATTCTCGCGGCCGGCATCGGCAGCCGGCTCACGGCGCTGAGCGGCGGCACGCCCAAGTGCCTGGTCGAAATCGGCGGGCGTCCGCTGATCATGCACCAGCTCGAGATGCTCGCCGATCACGGCGTCGGCCCGAGCATCGTGGTCGTGGGCTACCGGGCGGACGAGGTGAAGGCGGTGGTGGGCGAGCGCGCGCAGATCGTGCTGAGCGAGCGGTACGCGGAGACCAACAGCCTGTACTCGCTCTGGCTCGCGCGCGATCTGATCACGGGACCGTTCGTGCTCATGAACTCCGATCTTTTCTTCGATCCCAAGATCCTCGACAAGCTATTGCGGGAGACCGGCAGCGCGCTGGCATACGATTCCACGTCATCGCGCGGGCGCGAGCAGACGAAAGTCGCGCTGCGCAAGTCGCTGGTCGTGGACCTGGGTAAGGACCTCCCGCCGAGCGTGGCGCGGGGCGAGAGCCTCGGCTTGTTGAAGTTCGACGCGGAAGGAGCGCGCGCGATCATCGAGGCCGCGGAGCATCTGATCGGCGACGGCCACGAGGACGCATGGGTGATCGAGGGCACGCGCGCGGTCGTAAGCCAGCACGCGGTAACGGGAGTCAACATCGCGGGGCTGCCGTGGGCCGAGATCGATTTTCCCTATGATCTCGACGTCGCGCGTCGGGAAGTGTGGCCCGCGATCTACAAGCGGCGCTGGCGGACGCGGGTGTACTGGGATCGTCTGCGGTGGGTGGCTCTGGCCGCAGCCGCGCTCGTGTTGGGAATCATCGGCTGGCAGGCGAACACGCGCGTCGGTCCCGCGAGCATGAATTGGGAGACCATCGCCGTGCAAGGCGATTCGATCGTGCTCGTGCGGTCCAAGGGACCGGAGAGCAAGCCGCAGCGGTGGGCCATGGTGCCGCTGGGGAAGTCGGCGCACGGGACCGCGACGGCGACCAGCGTGTCGGTGGAGACCAGGCTGGTGCTCTCGAACGGCAGCAGGAGCGAGTACCGCTACGTGATCGCGATCACCGTGGATGGCGAGCCAGTGACGTGGAAGTCGCACAGCACGAAGCCGGATACGCTCGCGACCTCATCCGTCGGCCGGGTCGGCAAGCGCGAGCGGACCAAGCTCGATCTGGCGCCCGGCGCGCACGAGGTGGGCGTGCGGCTGCTGGACGGCCATGGCGAGCGGATTCTGGTGCGGTTGCGCGAGCGCGAGGAGCTTGACGAGGAGCCGTAGAGGGACGGCTATTGGCTATTGGCAGTTGGCTAACAGCTAATACTTCCCGGCGGCCTAGCGCTGAAAGACTCCGTCGAGCGCCAGAATAAGCGCGGCCAGCGGGATGATGGTCGCCGTCCAGAACGCGAACATCGCCTTGAACATCCGCGTTTCGCAGCGAGCGAACTTCGCGTCGATCCGCTCCTCCAATGTTGGGAAATTTGCTTCGACCCGCTCAAAGCGAGTGTCCATCGCGACGAACCGTGCCTCGACAGCGGAAAACCGCGAGTCGAGGTTCTTGTCCATCTCAGACAGCCGCTTCTCCACGTCTGAACGGATGGCAATGCCCTCTGCGCGCAGCTCGGAGCGAAAACGCTCCCAGTTGAGCTCGTTCAATTCGCGGAGTTGGTTGCGGTAGGTCTCGTCCACGGCGTTGAACCAGTTGACCAGCTCGTTTGCGACCTCGTCTCCGAGTTGGTCGTAAAAGCGGCGTGAAAGCTTGGCGGTGACAGGCAAGGGCGCTCCGGTGCGGTTCGCCCTCAATCAAACGATAGGCCGAGCACCACGCGTAATCAATGCATTGTGGGCGATGGCGAAGTTGCCCGCGGCGCTGGTGGCGGTTGCCATCGGATGGTGATATTCTGTCAGTATGCGCACGATCGTCGACCTTACCGACACCCAGCTTGCCCGCCTTGAGGCAGTCGCCAAACGAGATGGGATCTCTCGCGCCGAGGCGATCCGCCGGGCCGTGGATACGACGTATGCCGATGTAACTATTGGCAACGTGCGCGAGGCGCGAGCTGCGGCCTTCGGGTTGTGGAAGGGCCGGAAGGTCAACGCATTGCGGTATGTGGACGGCTTGCGCGACGAGTGGGAAGAGGCTCCCTAACTACCGAAGCGCGACCTCGCTGGTGCAGTGCGCGCAGCGGGTAGCCGCCGCATCTATCGTCATCCGGCAGAACGCGCACGTTTTGGTCGCCGGCGCTTCCGGATCCGGCCTGATGAACATCTTCGCCATCCGCCACACCACGAACCCGATGATGACGAAGTTGAGCGCCGCGCTCAGGAAATCGCCCGCGAGAAACTCGACCGACCCGACCGTCCATGTCGCCTCCCTCCACTCGCCGCCGGGAATGAGCGCGCCCACGATCGGCATGATGAAATCGTCCACGAATGCCGTGACCAATTTCCCGAACGCCGCGCCGATGACGACCGCGATCGCCAGCGCCATGACGTTCTGCTTGAGCAGGAACGCCTTGAATTCAGACCACATAAGGGCAGTGACTAGTGATTAGTGACTAGTAAGATCAAAAGCGCGGTCAGCTCGAAGCTGGCAGCTTCCAGCTGGCAGCGCGCAGCTTGGCAGTTCTATGTGGCAGTTGCCGTTCAAACCTTGAGGAATATCCTCTTCCTGTACAGGATCCACAGAATCCCCAGCCACACAAGAACGAAGCTGAAAGCAAACGCCAGCGACGCCATCTTGTCCGGCAACCAGCTCACGTACGCGTTCTCGTAAATGCACCGCTGCAGCGCGATCTCGCTCTCTCCCCCGCACGGCACCTTGATCACCGAGTAGATCAGCCGCGCCATCGCCCCCGATCCCCAGAACGCCACGATCGGGTTCATCCCGTAGATGGCGAACGGCTTGGTCCACCACGTGACCCGCTGCTGATCTATGATCCACATGCACGTCGCGATCGTCGCGCACGCCATTCCCGCGGTGAACAGCACGTACGAGCTGGTCCACAGCGGCTTGTTGATCGGGAACGACCAGTTCCACATCAGCCCCGCGACCATCGCGATCGAGCCCACCGCGAACAGCGCGGCGATTCTCTCCGGCAGCGGCTCCTTGCCATTGATCCACCGCCCCGCGATCACGCCGAGTATGACCGTGCCGATCGCGGGGATCGTGGAGAGCAGTCCTTCGGGGTCCCAGGTACGCGAGCCCGACCACAGGTGTCCGCCCATGACCGCGCGGTCCACCCATGCGGCGAGATGCTGGTCCTTGGTGTCGAGGAAGAATGCGCCCGGCACTCCGGATTTTCCGGGCACGGGCACGACCATCATCAGCACCTGGTAGCCGATGAGCAGAATGCCGGACGCGATTATCTGCTGCTTGAGGTTCGTTCGGAACGCGATGAGCGCGCCGAGCATGTAGGCGAGGCCGATGCGCTGGAGGACGCCCGGATAGCGGAGCTGGGTGAAGCGCTCGATCTTCTCGTACGGGAACATGCTGAGCAGCAGGCCGAGCGCGATGATGATGAGTCCGCGCTTGAGGATCTGCCTGACCAGTTCGCCGTCGGTGGCGCCGCGCGCGCGGCGGGACTCGAGCGAGATCCACGTGGTGATGCCGACGATGAAGAGGAAGAACGGGAAGATGAGGTCCGTCGGCGTCCACCCGTGCCACTCGGCGTGCCGGAGCGGCGGATAGATAGCGCCCCAGGAGCCCGGCTGGTTGACGAGCAGCATTCCCGCGATCGTCATTCCGCGGAAGACGTCGAGCGCGAGGATCCGCTCGCGCGGGCCGGTGGGTGCTACCGTGCTGATGATTTCGGGCGTGGTCGTGGGGGTCAGAAGAGCTTGAGGCCGGCGATGGTGAGCACGGCCGTTACCCAGAAAAGAAAATTCCAGCGGAGCTGCTTGGTCGCCTCCTGGTGGATCTCCACTCGCAGGTTGGCGATAGCTGTCTGGCCTTCGGCCAGCCCCGTTTGCAGCTCACCCCGGAATTTTGCGAATTCGGTTCGAACTTCCGTTCTGAAATCTGCGAGATCGGTCTGTCGTTCGGCGAGACTGGTACGCAGCTCAGTGCGCAACTCTGCCAGGCCACCGCGGAACTCGCCGGTCAGGCGCGCGCTCATGGCTTCGAGTTCGGCGCGGAGGCGATCCCAGTTGCGATCGTTCGCGTCGCGCAGCTCGTTGCGGAATTCAGCGTCCACGGCGTTCAACCAGGTGACGAGCTCATTGGTGACATCGTCTCCGAGCTTCTCGTAAAAACTGCTGGACAGCTTGGCGGTGACCGGCATGCGGGCTCCCCGAGGGTGAAACCCGCAATTGAACTATAGGCCGAGCAGGGGCCGGCATCAACAACTTTCGTGGGGGAGCGTTCGAGCCCGACTAAAAACTCTTCGGCCAAATCGTTTTTCGCCGGGCGGGTTTCCAGGCGCCAGTAGTGAGCGGTCACCTTCGGGTCCGACGTCAGCCGAGATAGGAAGCGGCGTTGCTTCGCTCCCGTCGATGAAGACTATGGCCCGATCTGACAATTGATTGCCCGATCAAGAAAAAACCCCGGCGTGTGGCGTAAGCCAGACACCGGGGGGATAAATACCCTCTGGCCCGTGGGCCTTCGGGGAAAGTCAAACTTGGGTTCGTCTCTTAGGCTGTCAAGCACCCTTACGGGTTTCAAGGCGCCAGGCGTATCGGACACGCCCGCCGCCATAGCTGGTCAAATCACGCGACTACGGTGACAAACGTCGCCGTCGAGGAAGCCTTCGGGATCGGCTGGCCCTCCTCACGCAAACCCTCGAGATGGAGCTCGATCGCCTCACGCGCATTTCGCGCCGCCTGCGCTTTCGTTCGACCTGTTGATACACAGCCGGGCAAATCGGGGATGTAAACACCGTAGCCGGTGGTAGTACGTTCCATCACGACCAGATACTGATTCATCTCTACCTCCCTGGGAGGTCGCGCCTCAGTCCAGCTTTCTTGAGGATACTCCGCAGCATTCCCGGGGACAAGTCATCCCGCGGCCGACACGGAATCGTGACTACGGTCGAGCGAGTTGCGGCGCAAGCGTCATCATTCTTCTTCGCCTGTCAGCCATTGCCTAGCAACAGATCAGCGGGGATCCCGAGCGCGTCCCTGACCCGCATGATCTGCGTTTTCGACAGGTCGCGCGTACCGTTGAGGAATTCCGAAAGACGGGACCGGCCTCCCAGTAGTTCCGCGAGGTCAGGACTGCCGATCCCCATTTGTTCAGCCATGAATTGCACGAGCTCCTGCGGAGTCGTGGGCTTGAATGGTGGAAGGTGCGCCTCCTCATAAGCAGCGATGAGGATGCCGAGAAGCTCCATCCTGTCGTACGCCGGAGTGCCCTCTTTCGGGTCCAGGTCAGCCAGGTAGTCGAGCTCGCTGACAGTCTCCTCGAATTCCTTAGCGGTACGAATGGGCCGGACGACGGGGTCTATTTTGCGAGCGGTTGCGGTTGCCATGAATCCCTCCTGTGTGTTCCCCAACGTCTGAGCCTGCCGGATGGCTAGAGCGTTCCCAGCTTCATCAAACGGTCGTACTCTCTGTGCGTCACGACATGCCGAATGAGTACCTGTCCCGCCCGGTACAGGATTTTGGTGACCAGGCGGTACTTGTTGCCGCCGATATCGAACACAGTCTTGCCGCTACCCAGAAAATCTACGGTTCCGAAGTCTGCTCTTATCTCGTGTGGTCGCCGGTATTTCTTGGCGCGCATGATCGTTTCCCAGGCTCGAAGCGGCCCGTCAGCGTCCGGGTGCCGCCTCGCGAATTCGCGCAGTCTTGTCTGGGTGATGATGTGCATTCGACTCCCATGTTACCAATTTGGTAACACACGCGGGTCTAGTCAAGTGTCCCAGTTTAGGAGCTCGCTCCACGCCGCAGCCAGGGGAAGAAGATGGGCTCGAGCCCCGCGCGCGGCCGCATCAATTACGCGCGCGCAGGAGCGATATCGGCGCCGGACTCAGGCGATGCGGGCACGGCTACTACCTATAGTAGTGGCGCCCGGGGGGCCGTTGGACGACTTTGATCTGGTTGGATCGCCTGGCGTCGTCAACAGGTTGCCGCTCTGGGTATTGCCGTCCGATGGAGGATGCCCGCCGTGGGGCGGATGAGCAATAACGGTTTAGGGGAGCTAATTTGGGCGTTGGAACCCTGAAGACCCGGAGCACGCCATGGCCGTTGGGCACAGCACCTTTCGCGAAGGAGTATTCGCCGGCTTCCTTGGCGCGACGGTTATCGCGGTTTGGTTCTTCATTATAGATGCGATCAACGGGCACATGCTGTTCACGCCCGATCTGCTGGGTGCGGGGCTGATGGGGGTCTTCGGTGTGCCGTCCACGCTGGACACCGAGCTCATGCACATCGCGCTGTACACCGTGTTCCACTACGCGTCGTTCGCGCTGGTGGGGATCCTGGTGGCGGTGGTGATTCACCAGGCCGAGCGGACGCCGGGGATCCTGGCCGGTTTTCTGGTGGGGTTCGTGGTGGTGATGATGGGGTTCTACATGCTGAGCGCGCTGCTGTCGGAATCGCCGCTCGGCCGCCTGGCGTGGTGGCAGGTGCTTTTCGGCAACCTGCTAGCCGCGGCGGTGATGGGGTGGTACATGTGGAAGCGGCATCCGAAGTTGGGTGGGGAGTTTAGGGATGCGTTGGAGGGGACGGATGAGCGGTCGGGGTTGAATGACGCGGGGGTCGGGACTCGCTAGGGTCTAACCGCCCGGCGCAACGATCCGATCGCGCACAACTGGAGCCCTAACTGGGAGCTTGCCACGAGGAGTACTTGCGCGCGCTTCGAGGGCCCTGTGGTCTTGACGTAGACGCGGGTCGGTAGCTAATTGTTCGATGGAAGAATGGTCGCCGGAAGGTGACCTATGAGTGGACAGTCGCGGAAGTGGCTGAGTCTGAAAAACCAACTGGCTCGTACGGCCAAGGAGAGTGCTATGGACAGCGTGGCGCTGCAGGATCTCGCGCATCTGTCGAAGGGCTTGAACGACGCTTCGGATGCCCTGTCTCGCGAAATAGCTCAGATCGAATCTGCCCTAGCACAACTCAAGCTCGGTGTTTGGGCATGGGTCACGGTCTCCAAATACCGTGACGCATCGGAATTCCGAGTAAATGGCGTCCCAGACTACGTTACTGTGGTCGAAAGCCTCGGATACGGGAAGCACCGCGGAAAATGGTGCCTCCTGTTCTCCACTTCATATGAGGAGTACGGGGACCCAGAACTCGACACGACAATCCCTTTGCGCGAAGCGGCGCGTGATGAACGAATTGCGGCGGCGTCAAAGCTGCCTGAGCTCCTGGACGCCTTAAGGGTTAAAGCGAAGCAGACTACTGAAGAGGCCATCGCGAAATCAGGCGAAGTTGCAGAGCTCTCCGCGGCCATTCAGCGAGTACTCGACCAATGAGCCTGTTAGACGCTTCGCGTGTTGCGCGAGAATCTTTCATGCCCGTCGACTCGTGCACGTCCGGCGGCCTCCGATGAGCCTCAACTGGATTGTTCGCCGGAAACCCGACGATGCAGCGGAAGACACGCCGGAAACGAGTTGGGGCGTTTCGCTCCGCGCTATGCGGCCTTACTGGGTAGCGTTTCTGTCATGGTTTATTCTTTCGGTGGGAATCGGCGGTATCACGGTTTGGGATCAACTTTTCCGAGACTGGCGAGTTGCTTTCCTGAATGGCAGCATGGGCGTGCTGCTGGTCGTACTTCTCATGGACGCACTCGGCACAAACATACTTCTTACGCACCGATCGCATCGTTGGGGGATAGAGCAATGGCGAACGCTCGCGGGTGCGGCCGCGTTCGCTGTCATAGCAGTGCAGAGCTTTGTAATGCAACGCTCAATTTCCGAAACTAGGATGCTTGGCCTAGAGCCGAGTTCCGGTCTGTTATGGGGTCAACTACTCCTACTTGGGCTGGCCATAGCGATCTGCGTCTACCTTCACAGCTTCCGATTCGTTGAGTTTGAGCAGACCGCGGATGCGTATGACAAACGAGAATCTCAAGGCGTGATGCGACTTATAGAAGACCCACCAAGCCGGTCTGAGGACATCGAACTTTGAGGATCAAGGTTCTCCGGTTCGAGCAACCGGCCGGATCGTTTCTGGTGGGCACCATGAACGCGGTACAGCTCATCGAAATCGGGCGTATCGAAAGACGGGAATACGACGTTCTAACGTTGTCTTCAACCGGTGGGGTGCAACGCCAACCATCGGCGGTGCGAGTTGCGGAAATCGCACGGTATTGCAATACGGCAGACGCTTCATTTCCTACGCCAATTATTTTGGGAATCCCGCTGGATTCTTTTACCTTGGACGACGATCAAAATGAATTGACATTTGATTCAAAATCCAGTTTTGCAACGGTGGTAGATGGTCAGCACAGGTTGCTCGGAATCAAGGATTCGGGGCGAGCGCAGGATTTCGACCTTCCAGTCGTGTTCCTCCTCGACCCGACCGCGGAACAGGAGGCGTTAATATTTGCCACTATAAATGGCAAACAAACGCGAGTTCCGGCCTCTTTGATTTATGATCTGTTCGCGGTTACGAGGCACCGCAGCCCTGAAAAAACCGCACATGAGATCGCGCGTGCACTGAACTCGGATCCAACGTCACCTTGGTACAAAAAACTAAAAATGTTGGGGCGATCAACGGGAACTGGTGGAGACGAGTCCCTAACTCAAGGGACATTTGTGCGAGAACTACTCAAACATATTTCGAGCCAGCCCCCACTAGACCGGGATGCAATCAAACGCCAGCTGCCCCTACCGCTAGATCCGAAAGCGCCGGTGCTACGGCAGTTTTTCGAAAAAGGTGAAGATCAGGTAATAGCGAAGATCCTACACAATCTGTTCTCTGCACAGAAAGCGGTGTGGAACGAAGAGTGGACTGACTCAACCCGTTCCATCCTGCGCAAGTCTACAGGGTTTATGGCGACGATGTACGCCTTGCCCACGCTCATCCGAGCTGGAATTGCAGAGAACAAGCTTACGGAAGCCTATTTCGAAGGAATTTTCCGGAGGGCGGATGCAACGCTGCGCAAGACTAACCGGGCTTTAACGGCGCAGCATTTTACCTCCAACGCTCCGGGAATTGCACTGCTCCGAAAAGTTTTTGAGGACGCGGCGTCTAATAATCTTCCTTAGCCGGTAGTTCGATGTTTGGCGAAGCGCCGATACTTGTCGCCGCGCGCATGGACACTCTGATTACTGTCACGGACGGTTGAGGCGGCACAGCCTTTTGTGGGAGTGTGGTTAATCGGTTATCCCGGCGTCAACACGGAGGCCGATGCTGCTGAAGATTGGAGGCACTTTCGCGGATTGGCCTAGGAGTCGTAACTCGTGGCCAAGTTTCTTTCGGGGGACACGTAGTGTGTAGCGCGTAAAATTCCCCGTCGGATAAAGGAACCAGGAGCGGTTGCGGTCGTCTCCCCCCCGGGGGGGGTACTCGGTCCTCCATGTTTCGGGCGGTAGAACGCGAGTAGTTACGATAAGACCGAATTTGCTCAGTGGGGGCAGCTTAACCACGTCAGCCGCGCAGTTTTCCACCGCGCGAACATGTTCACGATGGGTCGCTAGAATGTCCAGTGCAGCACTGGGCAAGCCAGTCGGTGTCGTCTCAATCGCACGGATCACAAACGCGGTGATCATAGTCCCTGCCTCCGGACCAAGGCGATCAGCCCTCGACAACTGCGCATAAAGCGTTCGCGGGAATTTCAGTATACGCAGGTTTGTGATCGTGCGTGTGAGCTCGTCGCGTCTCTTCTTAAATATGGAATTCGCTGCCCCGATGGCAGCGTTGCTTATCAGAGCGTAACCGGTGCTAGCGAAGTCGCGATGGTACGCTTCGTTGATATCGATGCTGATCCCTCTTCGTTTCATTGTACTGGCTACAGCTGCAACCGTGCCGGTGCCTCCGAAAGGATCGAGCACTATGTCGCCACGACGCGTGGTCAATCCAAGCATTTTTGCAACTAGCGCTGGTGGGAATGGACAACAGTGCCGCAAAGACTGCTGCGACCAGCTCCCCTGGACTGGTATCGGAAAATGCCAAAGATCGCCAGGCGCTTTGCCTCGAGGGTTGTAGCGCTCCGGGTACCGAACCCAGTACGATGACAGGTAGTCGAGCTCTCGGACGGACTCGATGTCAAACTCACGAAGGTTGCCTTTGCCAAGCAGGAGGATGTGCTCACATACGCTTCGAAAATGCCCCGCATGGGACCATGGTAATGAGCGGCCTTTGTCCCACACGACTGTGTCGTGAAAGGTCCAGCCAACGGACATCGCCAATTCAACCAACTGCCAAGGAAGCGGAATGGTTTGCTTATCTCGGCGAAATGAGTCGACAACGATCCAAAGCGCTCCGCCTGAGACAGAAACTCGAAGGGCTTCCTTCAGAATGCCACGCAGGTCCTCGAGGTATTCGCCGTGGCTGCGGCTAGCCCAACCGAGTTCGTCGGCAGACCCATAATCTTTTTGATCTCCGTATGGGGGCGACGTGATGATGGTGTGCACACACTCTTTGGGGAGTGCGCTCAGGATCTTCCGCGAATCGCCTAGAAGGGACACGCAATCCGGCGACACGATGCGAAGGTCCCTAGCTGATGCGCGTAGGATCGGCCGCAATCGGCGCCATATGTTTAGCTTCGATGTCACCCCTGCTTTCCCGGTGGCCATATTGACAATATAACTAGAATGTAGTTCATTATATCATATAATGCTTATAGTATTTCGCGGCGAAGAGACATTACTTTCTCGCATTCAAGAGCTGATTTCAGCCGGCCAATACCCGTCCGTTGGAGATTTCGTACGTGTTGCCGTGGAGAATCAGCTATCGCTTGAATCGCGAGAAGACACTGACGACACAGATCCACCGCCGCGCGCCATTGTGTCCCCTGCGGTTGCGGTGGGACTCACGCTGCCGCGGCCCACACCTGATCCTCGGCTGGTTCAGAACCCAGATGAGATGTATCGGAAGCCCGATAGCGATGGCTGGATGTGGGGCCTCGTGAATCGAATACTCCCGATCAAAGTCTCCGCCCGAAGCCTCTTAACCGACTCGGTCGAGAAGCTACCACACTTTTCGAAAGCGCGAGGTGCCGCCGCCGATCGAGCATCATCGTTTGCTCGTGGTCTGAACATAAGCCCTGCGCTAAAGCAGCGGCAGACGGTTCTTGTTGGATTTCCAACCAAGCCTCCACTACAGAAAGCTCGTGCTCGGTTCGCAAACCAGTACTTCGGACGGACCGACGGGGAGGGCCGATTATGGGGCGCCTTGTTCGAATTGGGCCTTGCTAACATCAATCCAACCTCGGGCAAGACCGTCGGACTGACGGAGACCGGTTACCGGTTCGCGAGCCTTCCCAATCCAGCAATCGACGAGGGTAGACTGGACGATCCCATATCCGACGCTGAGGCGGATTTTTATGTCACGGAGATAGCGGCGCGGGTCCCCCGCGAGCGCCATTGTTTTGTGACGCTGCTCGAGGCACTTGCAGAAAGCAATCATGACGTGGAGGAACTGAACGCCGTCTGTCGTGCGGCATTACCGGCGCGGCTATCTGCTGCAGCTGCACAGGCCATGAAAGCAGGAGCCCTGGGCAGGCTCATCGAGCTGAAGCTCATAACGCGCATGCAGGATGGACGTGAGGCCTGGTTTTCCATCAACGAGGATGGTCGAGCCGCGCTTCGAGTGCTTCGCGTCGCGCCGTTGGTGGAAGAATGACAGCACTTGTCAGAAAAGCGCGACCGGTAACGGCAATAGCCGGAGTTCGTGAGAAGATCCTTTCCCTGCCGACCCATCCAGCGCGATCGTACGAAGACTTTGACCTGAACCGCCTAGTCGTTTTTGTCATTTCTTCGCTTGATCAGATGGACGTACCAGCCACACTAGAAAACATTGCCGTTGCTGCGCATCGTCTTTTTCCAAAGCGGTTTGCTTTGGTTGGCTATCCCCAGTTCCCGGATGCGGTTCGTGTGAGTCGAGCACTTCTTCAGTTGAGGCCAAAGTATCGGAATTGGGCGACTGGGAAAACGCGAATAGGTTGGTCTCTGAACGAGACTGGTACGGCGCAAGCCCGCGCGGTTGCGAGAGCCTTGAGCGCAAGTTCCAGCGAGCCCCACGAGCTAACAGACGACGATACCGCGCCCGAGAAGGATGTTCGCGGCGACCGGACATTCGGTCAGGATGCTGAGCTGGCTCGAATACGGCGCACTGCGCTGTTCGCGAAATACCACGCGAATTGGAACGGAGCGGCCGTGCTCGAGGTTTTTGACGTACTGAACGCCTACACGCACACTCCGGCAGCCCAATTGAACAAGAAGCTCCGGGAATTGAAAAGCGCGGCAGCAGAGGCGGGTGACGACGAGACCTTGGAGTTCCTGAAAAAATTGCGAACGCAGTTCGCTGCAGTATTTGAACGCCAGTAACCTATTACCCGCTGATCCCATGACGCTGAAGACACTCAAACTGGCCGGTCGCAAGTGGAAGCGGCAGTTCAACGAGGCCGTTGCGCGAAGCATCGAGAAGACCTTCACTGAGCCGGTTACCAATGCGTACGACTCCTATCGCCGCATCAACGCCGGGAAAGAAGGAAGCACAGGGCTGGTCGCCGCGTTACTCGAAGTGCCAATTGGATCTCACGTGATTCATGAGGATCTGGTGCGGAAGCTTCCTCGTCGCCCACCGCGGAGGATTCGCGTGGTAATCAATCGAAGTAAGCGCTCGGCCCTGCGGGAGCGAGAATGCCGGGTCATTGATCAGGCCGAGGGTATGTCGGCACCGGAACTAGACGAAAAGCTTGAGGAGTACGGCCGGGAGAAAAGCGGCGCCGGCGCCGGTGCACCGGTTAGAGGATTATTCGGTCAGGGGATATGCGACGTCGTCTACACCCACGGCCCCGCGACTATACGTTCCATCAAGGACGGGGAGGCGGCGGAGTGCTCGTTCGTATGGGATCCAAAATCGCAGCCACAGTACGAAGTCAAAGTTCTAGGCCGCGCGACGCAGAAGCATCGAAAGGACTGGGAGATCCCCTCAGGCAATGGAACGTCCGTGGTTTTTCATCTTGATGAGAGATGTCGGATCCCGCAGGATCTGGAAGCCCGCATTGCAAACTTCTACATGCTGCGCCTGATACACGCAGATCCGTCATGTTCCGTGACGCTGGAGCAGGTTCGACACAATGGCACTTCAGCTACTGATCTACGTTACAACTTTCCGCGCGGTCAAGTCATTAAGCACATCAAGGTTCCGATCGAGCACGATGGGTGGACGTTTCACGCTGAGGGCGTGGTCGTCCGGGCTGACACATCGCTGCCCGGACGAGATGATGGGGAGGCGCGAGCGAACGGCCTCCTTCTTGTCGACGAGGTTGACACAGTGTACGACCAGACGCTCTTCAGCCGATATGACACGTCCGTCCATCTTGATCAGGTCTATGGGGTCATACGCCTTACAGGCATTCGCGCATACATCCGAGAGCGTCTGGATGCCGGGGAAGCTTTGGTTACCGAGTCACGGGATGGCTTCGATGTAACAAAATCTTTCTACAAGTCGCTTGAATCCGCGCTGATGAAAGAGCTGGAGCCTGTATTCAAGAAAGAGATCGAGCGGCGGGCCGGGCCATCTCACGAACTTTCTGCTGCCACGTCCAAGAAAATTGAAAAGGTGTTTCAAAAACTCAACGAGTTCTTCGAAGATCTCACCAAACAGTCTCCGCCCGGTGGTGGCGGAGGCGGTACCAGCATCGAAGTACCCGATCTCATGGAGTTTGAAGACAAGGTCATCGAGCTCAGACTCGGGCAGCCGCGACGAATACGCCTGTTGGCAAACGCGCTGGAACTCAAGCCTGATACAACAGTTCTAGTGGACACGGGATCGGAAAGTGTGCGTATCACCCCGACGGAGAACACGTGGACGGTTCTCGCCGGTCGCCCGCAGATTTTGACGGCCAACTTCGTTGTTTCGAGTGACGCACTAAATGCCTCGACCACAGTATCAGCGGTCGCGGAACATCGCGACGGGAAGTCGGTCACTGCGACGGCCGAGATCGCAACGACACTCCCACCCTCGCTGATTGAACCTCCCCAGAATGGCTTGGACTTCGCGCCTGGCACTGCTTCTGCGGCGCCATCGCGGGTGGGCGCGATCGCCCTTTTGATCGATCCGGATTGCATACCGCTTGAGACAGATATGTTGCTGACCGTTAATGGTTCAGGTATCCGACTTGTTGCCGATAATGGAACTCGGGATGTGGAGAGCCTCGAAGTTACGTTCCGGAAGACGGACTTGCTTCCTGATGCTCGCGTGGGGCGAATAGCCCTTGGATTTCGCGGCTATGGTTTTGGTCAGCGGGCCACTATCCGCGCTACATGCTTCGTGGGCAAGAAGAAAAAATATGAGGCTGAGGCCTCACTCATTATTAGGGATGTAAAATCGCCTGCCGGTGGCGTCTTCAAAAAAATCACGTATGGCGATTTGCCTGAGAGCATGGAGCGGAGCGCAAGCGAATTCGAGCCAACGACCGGTGAGATAACGGTAAACCGCTTGCACCCGATCAACCGCGCTACGTTTGGCCTCACCCGAGAGAACTTCAACGCCGCTATCGAGTCAAACGTGCAGGCGCAGTCTCGGTTGGCGGAGGTGGTCTTGGATCAGTGCCTTTATCATGCGCTCGCCGTAGCGCATCAGAACGGCCAAATCAGGCTGCCGCCAGAGGATGTCATAAGCGGCGTGAGACGCGCCGTTGAAAAGTTCAAATTCGAAAAGGCTCCGGACGTTTTCCGAGAGTTCGTGGATGGCTTCAAGATTCCCAAGGTGCCGAAGTCCGACGAGCCGCTCATCGCTGCTTAGCGTTCCGAGACAGGCAGGTACGTCTACGTTAGCTCCCAGGTAAGGTTCCGACTGTCACGGACTGCGCGCATTTTGCCTTCTTTCCGGAGCTTTGTCGCGGCCCAGCGCATATCGTATTGCCACGTATAGAACAACTCGCCCGCTTCCCGGAGATCGTTTTCGTGGTGATCCCAGATGTGTTTTGCTACGCCGACGAGGCTGCTCCCTCCGCCGCGAGCTCGCAGTGCGTCGATGACCCAGTCCTTTATCCTGTCTCTAGTTACCATCTTGGCCCCTGTGCTCGTCGTAGGTGCTAGTGAGCGTTAGTGATTCCACTCCCATAGTACAGTCGCAGCCATCATGTGCACGAGATTTACCGGTGGGAACGCTACTTCCTTGATTGCTTCGCTGCCTTTCTTACAGGGCGGAAAATGAGAACTTCTTTCCCCTCAATTTTTCCCTTGCCGATGAACTTGAGTATCCGCACCGACTTCGCGACGCCCTCAACTTTGTAATCTGCTCCTGTCTTGTACTGTCTCTGAAGTTTCGCCACCGTGACCCTCTGAGTTTGAGCCGCGAGAATGGGGTTCGTTCAATCTAATTCGCGATGATTGCTCCCACCGTGATTTTTGAATCCGTGGCGAATGATGCGCATTCGCCTAGGCGAGCGACCGCTGATTCGGCGGGATATGACCTAGCGGCGCATTTAGAAGGTCGATCGATTCGAGTCGCCATCGGAGGCGTCGAGGAACTCCGCGCCGTGACCTTGACCAACGGCCAATCTTCGATCACGATCGAGCCTGGCGAACGCGCGCTTATTCCGTTGGGCTTCAAGGCGCACATCCCTTCCGGTTACCATGGCGAGGTGCGCCCACGCAGCGGTGCGGCGTTTCGAAAGGGAATCGAGATTCCAAACTCACCCGGGACGATCGATTCCGACTATAACGGCGAGTGGATGGTGCCGATAAAGAATGGCGATTCAAAGCCGATCACGATCGAGCACGGGGAGCGCATCGCGCAGGTAGTGTTTGTGAAGCACGTGGACGTCGAGTTCGAACGCGGCGAGGTGGGGCGGACGACGGACCGGGACGGAGGGTTCGGGTCCACCGGAAAATGAGGGCGGCTGGGCAGGACGATCGGACGGTATTCATGCGGGCCGCCTATGAGCAGGCCCTAAAGTCATATAATGAAGGCGGGGTTCCCATCGGCGCCGCGATGGTAGAGAACGGCGCCATCATCGCCGTTGGCCACAACCGCCGCGTGCAGGATGGTGATCCAATCGCCCACGGCGAGATGGATTGCCTGCGCAAAGCCGGCCGGCGGCGCGATTACGCGGGAGTTACCCTCTACACGACGCTCAGCCCGTGCATGATGTGTTCGGGAACGATTGTCCAGTTCGGAATCAAGTCCGTCGTGATCGGCGAGGCGCGCAACTTCCCGGGCAACATTGTCTTCCTGCGGCAACACGCCGTGGACGTGGTCGTCCTGGACTATCCGGAGTGCATCACGCTCATGGCGCGCTTCATCCGCGAGCGGCCGGAGCCGTGGTACGAAGACATCGCCGGGCGGGATAAGTTCTAATGTATGAGCCCGACTGAATCCACGGAACGCGCGCCCCGGCCGCGCACGCTCTCGAAGTCCGACTTCACGCTCGCCCTCACCTGCGAAGCCAAGCTGTTCTTCCGCGAGAACGGCTATCCCGACACGCGCGACGACGATCCGTACATGCGGATGCTGGCGCAGGGCGGGTACATGGTGGAGGCGCTCGCGAAGGCGCAGCGCCCCGAGGGCGTGCAGCTGGAATACCAGCACGATTCCGAGCGCGCTCTCGAGGAAACGCGCCAACAGCTCGCGAAAGAGACCGTCACGCTCTTCCAGGCGACGCTCCTCTGGAACCGCAGACTGGCCCGCGTGGACATCCTGGAGAAGAGCGGCGACACGCTCCGGCTGATCGAGGTCAAGTCCAAGTCGTTCGACGGCGCGGAGCACTTCGCCAACCTCGCCGAGGGTGGCAAGGGATGCTTTCGAATTACCAGAAAACCTCATGGCCTGCTGTCGAAGTGGGACAAGACCTTCGAGGACCTCGCCTACCAGACCCTGATGCTCGAGCGCCTCTTTCCGGATCTCAAGGTCGAGCCGCACATCGTCCTGGTGGACACCAGCAAGCGGTCAGGCGTGGACGACGTCATCAGTCTCTTCGAGATTGAGCGACACCTCGATCGGGATGGAAAGTCCACGGTCCACACGGCCCGCTTCATAGGTGACCGCGCGCTGCTGCCGAAGCTGGACGTGCTGACCCAGGTGAAGGTCGCCGAGGAAGTCGAGCTGCTGCGCGACGCAGTGGATCTCGCCGCGACCAACTTCGAGCGGCTGCTGGACGAGCCGATCGATAGTTTCGCGCGAGAGCACGGATCCAAATGCAACAAGTGCGAGTTCAACCACACGGAGGCCGTTCCGCTGAACGGCTTCCGCGATTGCTGGGGCGCGCTTGCCGACGCGAAGCCGCACGTGCTCGAGCTGTTCAGCATCGGCACGGTCAAGACCGCGGCGGACAGGACGCCGATGATCGAATGGCTGGTGCGCGCGGGCAAGGCGTCGCTGTTCGACATTCCGGATGGCGACCTCGTAAAGGTGGACGGCACCACGGGGCCTGTAGCGGAGCGCCAACGCCGGCAGATCAGCTGCGCCAGGACCGGCGAGATCTGGATCGGGCCGGAGCTGGGCCAGCGGGTGTCAGCGGTCACGTACCCGCTGCACTTCGTGGATTTCGAGGCATCGCGGCTGGCGTTGCCGTACCACGCCGGCATGCGGCCGTACGGCCTGGTGGCTTTTCAGTGGAGCTGTCATACGGTCGCCGCGCCCGGCGCCGCGCCCGTCCACCGCGAGTGGTTGAACGCCGAGAACCGCTGGCCAAACGAAGAGTTCGCGCGCACGCTGCGCGCGGCGATCGGTGACTCGGGGAGCGTGCTGACCTGGTCCGGCTTCGAAGCGACGACTTTGGAGAAGGTTGCCGGCGAGCTGCCGCAGTTCGGGGTGGATGATCCCGAACTGGTTGCCTGGCTCGCCGACGTGAAGGCTCGGCGAATCGTGGATCTGCACCAGTGGGCGCAGCGGGACTTTCATCATCCAGGTACCCTCGGTCGCACGTCCATCAAGCCGACGCTCGACGCGATCTGGCGCTGCGACGAGACTATGCGGGCCGAGTTCGAGGGGTGGACGGGGATGCGGGCGGACCCGAACGCGGATCCGTACGCGTCCCTGCCGCCCATCGAGATCAACGGCGCGATGCAGGACGTGGTCGAAGGCACCGGCGCGATCCGCGCGTACGAAGCGATGATGTACGGCGTGGAGAGGAACGATCCTGTCGCGAAAGCCCAGTGGCGCGAGCTGCTGCTGCAGTACTGCAAGCTCGACACGCTCAGCATGGTCTTGGTGTTCGAGCACTGGCGCAGGGGAACATGACGCATTTAAGATCAAACACTATGTCGACTAAATCGCCTTCAAAGGGACGAGCCAAAGCTCAGAGTCACGGTTTTGTCATCTGCGTCGAAACCGCGGGTTACAAGGCATCCCTGGAACCGAGGAAACTCTACGAGGTTCTGCCCGACGCCGACGCCGGAAAACACGATCAGATACGAATCGTTGACGAGTCGGGGGAAGACTATCTGTATCCCACTCGTCTTTTCGCGGCCGTCGAGCTTCCTCAAGCTGTTCGTGAGGCCGTCCTTCAGGCCGTTTAGCCGCTCAAGCTCCCTGGCAGGATGGAAGCTCAGATCTTGTCGACGCTAACGAAGAGGTCGAAGCTGTCGGCTCTCTTGACGCACGGAAGTTTGTGCTCCAGACATCCTTATCGGAGTAGCGCGACTATCCCGATGAATATTCCGACCATCGGAATGACCGTCCCGCTCCAGAAAATGAACATCCATTTGATCAGCTCCGCGCGCTGCTTGGCGAGCTCCGCTTGGAGCTCCGCCCTGAACCGCTCCCAATTCCGATCGTTCAGATCTTTCAGATCGGTCTTGTAATCATTGTCCACGGCATTGAACCAGTCGACCAGCTCGGTCGCGACATCGTCGCCAAGCTGGTCGTAAAAGCGGCGCGAAAGCTTCGCGGTTACCGGCACGTGCGCTCCTGTTCGTGACGGCACTATATAAATGTTAGGCCGAGCGTACAGCGCAAGCAACTCGGCACAACCGTAGCCCGTTGAATGCAGTCCATTCGCAAGGCTGTCCTTCAAGCCGTTTAGCCGCTCAAGATCCCGTAGATCCGAACCAGCCATCCCGGTCGGTAGTCCGCGCGACTGATCCGCGCTCGAACGTCGCGCTGACATGCGGCACGAACACCACCTGCGCGATCCGCTCGCCGTTGTAGTCCGAAACTTCGCTTGACGCGGCCGGCGGGAGATCGTATTCTGAGGTGCGCGGTGATTTCACCGACTTGTTGGACCGCGCAGGCTTCCACATCCAACTAAGTCGCGGCGACGAGGCCCGCGACGACGATTGTCAGACGCGGGTTTTTTATTTGCAGTGACCGAAATTCGGCAGCCTCCGCCTTCGGCTGCCAGCATGTAGATGACGGGGAGAGATCGGCTCGATGATCCGTCAGCCAGACCGTAGTCCTGCTTCAATCCGGAAGCATACGGTGGCAATGCCGCCCGGCGCAGCTCGCCGGAACCATGCGCGATCAGGCGGGACCTAATCGAAAGGACGGTATCATGAAAGACCCGGTCTCCGATGAGGCGCGCGAAGTCCATGCGCGTCCGCATCTCGCGCTCGCAGAGAGAGAGCTCCAGTGGGCTCTGGCGGCGAGTGACACTCCACAGCTCGTGGAAGAGGTCCTGGACGCACGGATAACTTCAGCTCAGGAGTACCTCCAGCAGTGGGCACAGTCCGCGATCACGTGGGTCAGCTGATTTGGGCCCTGCAGGCCTGCTGAATGGCGCGGTGTCAGTGAAGGGGAAGGGGCCGGGTGAACTGAAACAGGCAGTGACTATCGCCGCTTATCGGTTTGACGCACCGAGATCGCCGTTGATGTTGGCTGGAGCCGGGGGAATCGGACGGCTCGGGCTTTTGACCAATCCACATACTCCGCCGAGTCGGCCTTCGCCCAGAACTCCCGCTCTTCGTCTTCAGTCTTGAAGGTCGGAATTTTTTTCAATGCGCGCTTTGGCTTGCTCATACGCTTGCCGCTCCTTGCGGCGGGACGGAGGGTTTGGGTCCACCGACGGTGACGCTAGGCGCGGGTGTCCTCGAGATCGGCGAATTGTGTGATGCGCACGTTCCCCTCGGGGAAGTGTGCCACGATTTCCAGCGAGCCCCCTAACGCCTCGATGTATTTCCGAAGCGTGCTGACGTATGTATCCGTCCGTTTCTCGAGTTTCGATATTTCGGGCTGAGAAACGTCCATCGCGACCGCTAGCGTCTGCTGCGAAAGCTCGCGGGCTCGGCGCAGCTCAGCTAACGCCATGCTGTCGAGCATCGCAGCGGTTCGCTTGGTAGCGCGCGCCTGGCTCGCGGGACTCATCTTCGTTCGCAACCGGCTAAAACTCTTAGTCACCAATCAGTCCCTCGGTCCTCAGCGTTTCCACGTGCTCATCGTATAGCCTGTCAGCCATCGGGACCATTCTTTCGTAAAAACGATCATCTCCCGCCTTACCGCCGCCCACCAGGAGAATTGCCGTGCGTCTTGGATCAAAAGCGTACAGCACCCGGTACGGCGCTCCTTTGTGTTGAACCCGCAGTTCCCGCATGCGACCATGACGAGACGACTCGATGCCGGAGCTGTGTGGGAAGGGTAAGTGCGGCCCCAGCGCGTCGATCAATCCGATTGACGCAGCGAGCGATTCCTGTTCGTCGGCGTCCAGCCCAAGCCACCAGGTCTCGAACTCGTCGGTGTATTCGACCTCCCATGTCATAGGCAGAATATGTGCGCAACGGCATAAACGCAAGCACCGTTGTCACGCGGGAGGGATCATTCGGGTGCGTGGCTTCGCCGAGAACTGCTACCACTAACGTCACTTGCGGCGCCCGCGCGGGGAGTAGCGGACGGTTAAGACTCCGCCATTCTCCGGGCCCGAGCGAGTGTCCACACTACCACCGGCGCCAGCGAAAGCCGAGTTGGGCGACGGCTACTTCGACAGCTGCGGGTGATAGATGCGCTGGCGCAGCGCATCCAGGGCGAGCGATCGCTCACGCGCTCCGCCAATGCGAATGGCGTCTACCAGTGCCAGCATCTCGTACACCGCTGGAGACTTCAGCGCGAGGGATGGAGCTCTTTCGTACAATGGCGTCAGACTCTCCCCGAGCGTCCTGCCCTTGGCGCTGGGCCAAACGATGACGTCTTCGGCTACGAGCTGGCCCGCCAACACCGGGACGGAATGCGCCGTCGGGACGCCCCGCGCGGAGCCGCCCCGGTTCGCCGGGAATGCGTATTTCACTCCGTGCTCAAGAAATTCGAGCAGCGCATGCCGGTTCACCTTGCGGCTCTCCGGCTGAACAAGTCCCGCGTTGCGCAGTCGCGTAACGGAGCCATGCGCTACGCTGACGCTCATCTCGAGGTCATCGGCGATAGTCTCGAACGTCGAGCCAGGCTCACGCGACAGGCGGAGCGCTACGGCTACATCGAGGGGGCGAAGAAGAGATTGCTTAGGCATATTCACGATTCACGAATACAGAATATAGCGAGGTCCTAACCACGACGCAAGGCACTTAGGGGCGCCCTGGCCGGCGCACCAGCGCTACCTTAACGGCTCGTGGATGCCATAAGCCGTCTGACCAGCGCCCTTTCCGATCGCTACGCCATTGAACGCCAGATCGGCGTCGGGGGCATGGCGACGGTATATCTCGCGAGCGACCTCCGGCACGATCGACAGGTAGCTCTCAAGCTGCTGCGCCCCGAGCTCGGTGCAGTCATAGGCGCCGAGCGGTTCCTCGCCGAGATCCGCACAACGGCCAAGCTACAGCACCCGCATATCCTCCCCCTGTTCGACTCGGGTGAAGCTGACGGCCTCCTGTACTATGTCATGCCGTACGTGGAAGGCGTCTCTCTTCGCGACCGGCTCAATCGCGAAAAGCAGCTACCGATCGGCGATGCCGTCGGGATAGCAGGCGAAGTGGCCAGCGCACTCGATTACGCGCACCGGCGTGGGGTGATACATCGCGACATCAAGCCGGAGAACATCCTGCTGCACGACGGGCGGGCGCTTGTCGCTGATTTCGGAATCGCGCTCGCCGTGAGCAACGCGGGCGCGACCCGGATGACCGAGACTGGAATGTCGCTCGGCACTCCGCACTACATGAGTCCCGAGCAGGCAATGGGGGAGCGGGAGATCTCCGAGCGCAGCGACGTTTACGCTCTCGGCGCCGTGACCTACGAGATGCTCACCGGTGAGCCGCCGTTTACCGGCCCGACGGCGCAGGCAATCGTTGCCAAGGTGGTGACCGAGGAGCCACGGCCACTCATTCCGAAACGGCATACGATCCCGCCACATGTGGAGCATGCCGTGCTCGTCGCGCTGGAGAAACTTCCCGCGGACCGCTTCGAGAGCGCGGCGGAGTTCGCGCGCGCGCTCAACGATCGCGGCTTCGGACCAGCGCGCGTGTCGGTTGCCGGCGGCGCGCAGGCGAGTCTCGCGCGCGGGAGGATTCCGTGGCGATCGGTCGCATTGGGAGCAAGCGCGCTGGCGATCGCGCTCGCGGTGCTGAGTGGCGTCGCCTGGACGCGACAGTCGCGAGACAAGTCGGTAAGCCGGTTCAGCGTTCTCCTCGAGGGGAGCGCGATCAGCACCGGTTCCGACGCCCCAGCGGTTTCCCCTGACGGCGGCCGATTCGTGTACGCGAACGAGGATGCGCAGCTCGTGCTTCGTGACCGCGATCAGCTGCGTGTGACGGTGCTTGCCGGCGCCGAGAATGGCTGGGCACCCTTCTTCTCCCCGGATGGAGCGACGCTCGCCTTTTTCACCGGTTTTCCCGGTGCATTGCGAGCGATGCCGATAACAGGCGGTCAGCCCGTTACGCTCGTCGCGGACTCGACGCTGGGGAACGGCGGCTCCTGGGGCGACGACGGCTGGATCTACTTCACGGGATTGGAGGGAGGACGCAACGCGCTGATGCGTGTGCGCGCCGAAGGCGGTGCACGGGAGATCATCGCGCGTCCCGACACCACGCGCGACGAGCTCTTCTTCTACACTCCCGCGGCCCTTCCCGGTGGCCGGTACGTGCTCGCCACGATCCGGCGGAGGAAGGGATCCGCTGATATCGCCGCGGTCGACGTGTCGTCCGGTGAGGTTCGAATTCTGATGCGAGGTTTGCGGGGGCTGTACGCTTCGTCAGGTCATATCATTTCGCTCCAGGGTGATGGGACCGTGCGCGCGGCCCGCTTCGATCCCCGGCGAGCCGTCGTGAGCGGGCGCCCCACCGAGGTGATAAGCGGAGTTCGGCTGAGCTCGACCGGCAGCTCGCCGCTGGCGTTGTCCACTGAAGGAACGTTGCTGTACGAGGCATACGATCCTCAAAACCAGATCGTGCGCGTGGACCGGAACGGGACGGCGCGGCCGGTGGATGCGGGCTGGACAGGTGCTTTCCAGCACGTCTCCGTTTCGCCTGACGGCACGCGGCTGGCCGTGGCGATCGCGCGGGACGGAAAGACAGAAGTGTGGGTAAAGGTGCTGGACGACGGGCCGCTGACTCAGGTCTCCTCTGAAGGCACCTACAGCTACCGGACCGCGTGGACTCCCGACAGTCGCTCGATCCTCTTCGTCTCCGACCGGTCCGGCCGCTCGGCGCTGTACCAGGTGGATGCCGACGGCAGATCGCCGGCGACTCCACTGCTCGCGCATCCGCGGGGGGTGGACGAGGGAGCGTTGTCGCGGGATGGTCGGTGGCTCGTCGTCAGAGTCGGCTCGGGCGGGGGGCGCGACATCTACGCCCGGCGCCTTACCGGCGACACCTCGCTGAGCGCGGTGATCACATCAGAGTTCGAGGAATACTCGCCTGAGGTGTCGCCCGACGGTCGCTGGATCGTATATGGCTCGAACCAGTCGCGTCGCACGGAAGTGTATGTCCGACCGTTTCCCGACGCGGGCGGTGGTCGCTGGCAGATCTCGCGGGACGGCGGCAGCGAGCCGCTCTGGTCGCCGAACGGCCGTGAGCTGTTTTATCGGAACGGTCGTGGCGATCTGGTTGTAGTCGAATTCGTCTCCCAGCCAACCTTCCGCGTGACCGCGGAACGCGTTCTCTTCTCCGCGCGCGATTACCTGAGTGACAACAGGCACGGCAACTATGCGGTCAGCCCGGACGGTCGTTCGTTCTACTTCGTGCGCTCGCTGCCGGGCACGCCGTCGCGGCTGGTGGTTGTTCTCAACTGGTTCGAAGAGCTGCGGAAGCAAGTCGCGAACTAGGCTGGGAATTCGCCTTACGCGGTCCGGATAGCCGCCGTCGTTCTTATCGCCGGCGGCGGTTCTTTTTTACCGGCGGTGGCTCGTTGATGAACTGCATGTTGACCGCCGCGAGATCGTTCGCGAACCACGCGATCAGCCTTCCGGTGAATTTCTCGGCGAGATAGAAAAGGTCCGCGGGAGTCTTGGGCCGCACGTGCGCCACCAGCACTCCGTCCGCGTTCGAGATCTGGATGTAACCGCCCTGCGGACGCTGCACGTGCTTGATGCGTGTCTTCGCCTTGTTGCTCCAGTTCCACGTGGCGGCGTCCTTGATGCGCGAGCGCAGCAATCGGTACGCATCCTGGCCCGGCGCGGGGATCACTTGCAGTACGAGCATTGACAGTACCTCCGATGCTGAGAGTTGTACCGCGGTACTCCAACTGACATGCTTCTCAGGCGGGGATGACCTTTACGCCTTCCTGGCTCCGGAAATCGTCGTCGAAAGTCGCGACGAAACCGGGGCGATTCCTGCGAGCGACGGCAACGATCGCGGCATCCACGAAGCTCAGCTCACCGGTCTCCTGCTGACGGAACTCGGCGTATGCCTCGAGAAAAAGATCCGAGCATGGAACGAACTCGACTTCCCGCGCCTGCAGGAGCGTGGTGCCCACTCCCGTCGCGACCTTCAGGTCGGTGCGCGTACGCAGCACGGTGACCACTTCGAGAAAAACGTACTCCAGCAGGAGCGCCTGACCCCACTCGCCGCCGGCGAGGCGGACCATCGCCCGCGCGGCCGCCGCGTGATGAACGTCGCGCGTGTTGTGATACGCGATCAGAAAGCTCGAGTCGAGAATTATCACGCGAGTCGCGCTCAGCGGCCGTAGGCAATCGCGTCTATCTCGGTACTCAGATTCTCGTTGCCATCCGGGTACGGCTCCGGAACGAGATCGCGCAGACTCCCGCTCCGGGGAAGCGCTTCGGGCCGCGCGAGATACACCCGAATGGCGTCCGATACCGCCTCGCCCATCGTCTTGCCGCCGAGCGCGGCCTGGGCCTTCAGTTTCCGGTACATGCGCTCATCGAGGTTCCGGATGGTGGTGTCCATAGAACCATAGTAACACAACACTGTGTTACATGCAACACATCCTTGAACTGCCACGTAGAACTGCCAAGCTGCGGGCAGCCAGCAGGGAGCTGCCGGCAGCGAGCTTCCATATCAACGCTTCGGCGCGCTCCCCGCAGTCATAGCCGCGAACAGATACGACAGGTTCGCGGTCCCGTCCATGATCGGCTCGTTGGTCGAGTAGTCGCCGAGGTCATCGTGGTACACGATGAACCCGGTGTTGAACCGCGCGTACTCGTCGGGCTCGTGCAGCCGGATCCCGCGCAGGTTCTCGTAGATGGACCGGTACACGGGCCCGTCGAGCAGCCCGCCGAGCTGGGTTTGCACGCCGAGCAGGTCGGCGACCTGGGAGTGGGGCTTTTGCGCCCACACGCCGCCGTTGGGGAATCCGATGATCATGGATGTGCCCCATGGATTCACGCCGAGGAGCCAGTCGAGCGCGGCGATTTCGTATTCGCGGAACGTCTCGTCGCCGGTCATCCGCCGGTACAGCAGCGCCTGCGTCGCGAACGAGGCCATCAAGTTGTTCGAGCACCAGATGAACGGGATGCCGATTCTGAATCCGTTGCCCGCCCGATCAGCTACGGCTTGCAGACCGCGCCGGTAGTACTCCGCCATCGTCGCGCGATCGGTGGGTGGGGCGATGCGGGAGATCTCGTAGTGCCCGTTGTTGTGCCAGGGGAACCACTGGTAGTGCCGCGCGGTGTCGGCACCCATCCACGGCGTCACGGGCTCGCGCGCGGCGAAGCGCACCGCGTCCTGGAGATAGCGCTGCTCGCGCGTCAGGGCGTGCAGCTGCGCCGCCGCGAGCTCCATGTCGTCAACCCAGTTGTCTTCTTCATAGAAGTACGGCGAACGACCGGGCGCCGTCTGACACACGCCGGGAAAGCGAATGCCGACGTCATACGCGAGGATTGCCTTGTTGCGCAGCCGCGCCGCGAACGCGGGATCGTGTTCGCGCAGAAGTGACGCGCCCAGCGCGAAGGCTGACGCGTATTTGCCGGCGGTTGACGCGAGACCGTCGGACCGGTTCTTCCCGGTGAACAGTCCCTGCGGCTTGCCGGTGCACGGATACACGGGACGCCAGGATCCCTTCCCCCAGCCGTAGTCCGACGAATCCGTCGGCGGGATGTCCCAGAACGCGTGATCGCGATCGTCGGCGAGCTGGTTGAACACCAACACGTCGAGCGGATCGTCAATGCTGGCCGGAGCCTCATCAGCGGGGAACATCTTCGCCAGCCAGTTCAGTCCGTGCCGTGCCTCGTCGAGCACGTCGGCGATCCCGTTCGCGCCGGGCCGGCCCCATGCGTCGAACTTGTCGGCGAACGCGTCCGGGTTGTCGCGGTACGCCATCAGCATCATGAACGTGGCGTGCGCGGACGTCGCGACGTACTGCAGGTAATCCGCCGCGTCTGCCCAGCCGCCCTGCACGTCCTGATACTCCCCTGTGCGCGTGGGGTGATCCACGATGAGCGCGTCGTTGTTGTGCACCCACGTCTGGAACAGCGGGTTCCAGCCGGAGCGCTGCTGCCGCATGTAGTACAGCAGCGTGTCCGCGGCGCCGGCGTAGGCGTCGCGCGCGATGCGCACTGGCCGCGATTCAATCCCGCCGGCGATCAGCTTGTACGTGCCCTCGCCGCGGAGCGCGGAGAAGTCGAGCCGGAAGGTCGAGCGGCAGGATGCGAACGAGCCGGTCGCCTGCGTCGGTGCCGGGCCGAGCATACGGCGGTTGCGCGCGTCGCGGACTTCGAAGGTTGAGAAGCTCGCCGAGTCGAGCGAGCAGATGACGGCAACTTTGGGAGCGTCGGGGAGGTAGCCGACCTGGTTGGTGCGGACGACGCTGTTGCTGTCGGGTGTCACCAGGGAGAGAAGCAGGAGAGCAGCGTTCATCGCGAAACGAACTTATTCCTGGTGAAGCAGCGCGGCGAGCTTCGCAATTACTTCATCTACCACGGGTTTGGGTAAGGGACCGGCCCGCACCACTGAGCGCCCTACCCAGTCGAAAGATCGGGGCTGATCGGCCAGAACGGCTCCCTCGATCGGAAGCCCACTCGGCAGCATGACCTCGAAAGGATATCCCTTAATTCGGCTGGTGATCGGGCATACCAATGCCAGGCCCACCCGCTTGTTGTATGATCGCGGAGAGATGACCAACCCGGGGCGGCGGCCGAGTTGTTCGTGGCCGGACGTCTGGTCGAAATCCAGCCAGACTGCGTCGCCCCGTTCCGGCACGTAATTGCGCGCCATCGTTGGATCCTACCAGATCTCCTTGCCGACTCTGTCACCCCAATCCACCAAGGAGTGGCGATTGGACGCGGTGACCTTCTCGAGCATGTCCTCGAGTTTCCAGGCCGGCGGCGCCGGCCGGATCACGATCGCATCGTCCTCGATGGCGATCTGCACCCGCGCATCCTCGGTCATGTCCGCCTGGGCAGCGAATGCCTTGGGGATCCGCACAGCCAGACTGTTGCCCCAGCGTTGAATGGTGGTAATCATCGGGTCTCCGGCTGGTATCTACAATGAATATACGTAGCTGGACCCGCTTCCACAACCGTCACCGAGGGCGCGCCGAGGGAATGCTGTCTTACCGCGTTCGGGCATGACGCGCCGCGGCCTTCTCCAGGAGGTCGTGCATGAAGCTTTGATACGATTCACCGCGGGCGCATCGGCTATCGCTCGAGCTGCCTGAGAGCGTTGCGGAACTTCCGCTCGCCGCGGTCGTGCGCGGCCATGGCGTCCTCGAAGTCCGGGTCGAGAGGGGTGAGGAGCAGCCCTTCGTCCGTCTCGATGACGTGGACTTCATCGCCGAGCCGCGTCAGCTTCGTTGACTTCTGCATTGGGCCTCCGGAGCAAGATATATAAGAGTTAAACGTTCGATGGCTCGGCGGCTCCCCAGTAGCTAGATCAGTAGCAACGGGACCTTATACCGTTCGAGCTGCCTGTCCCTCGTCATGAGGGTCAGCCCTCGCACCCGCGCCTGCGCGACGAGCAACCTGTCGAACGGATCGGGGTGATGGGCGGGCAGGCTGGCGTATTCGGCGACATCCGCGAAATCGAGCGTGGTTGTAATCAGACCCGACTCCAGCACGGCCGCCTCGATGTTGTCGGGCGCGCGCAGCGTGCCCGCCGCGGCCTTCAGCGCGATCTCCCAGGCGGACACGACACTCACCACGACAGTCCGGGCGCTGGTGATTATCTCACGGGACGAGCGCTTGAGCCGCCTGTCTCCGGCCAGTACCCATAGCAGGACGTGCGTGTCGAGCAGGAGCCTCACTCGTCGTCCGCGCCGCCGTCGAACCAGCGCTGGACATCCGGCGGGAGCGGGGCGTCGAAGTCCGGGGGCACGGTGAGCTTGCCCTTGAGAACCCCGAACTTGATGCCGCGGCCGGGGAGGGGGGCGAGCCGGGCCACCGGCTTCCCCCGGCGCGAGATCACGATCTCCTCGCCCTTCGCCACCTGGTCGATCAGGTCGGAGAAGTGGGTCTTGGCTTCATAGATATTGACCGTAGTCTTGCGGCGGCGGGGCGCGGAATCCTTTCCCATGGAGGGAAAGCTAATTGCCGCGGGCGGAGTTGGTCAAGTTGGTCAAGTTACCGCAGGGCGGGAACGGGGACTGAGTTAACGAGTCTCCAGAATGCCAGAAAGCCAGTTAACCAGTCTGGTACGCTGGCTAACTGGCTAACTGGCTCGCTGGCAACTCATCAACTCGGATTCCTTACGGCCGCGGTCTGGCCTTCGGATCCGTCAGTGTATTCGAATCGATGGACAGCTTCTCCCACCACTCATCCCCGGTCAGTTCCCGATCCCGAAGTTTCTTCAGCGTCGGCTCCTCGCCCCGCTCCCTCGCCTCGCGGTAATCGAGAAACTCCTTGCTGATCGCCGGATCCTGCAGGTCCCGCGCGTACCCGCCACGGCGGACGTGCGCCTTGAAGCTGTCCCACCGGTCCTTGTTCCTGAACCGCTTCCGCAGCATGTCGTGCTCGCAAGTGTCGCACACCATGTACTCGGCGGGCGGCTCCCACAGGTACGGCTTGGAGTAGTCCTCCACGTGCGGCTTGGTCGGCGTGTCGGGATCGCCGCACAGCTCGCACTCGGTGTGGCGCAGCTGCAGGTGGCCGGACTGGAGCAGCTGCACGCGCTCAGCCTCCTTCTCGTCCCGCTCCTTGCCGGAGTATCCGTTGTAAGGGTTGTAGCCCACTGACAAGCCTCTCGTTGGGGTTCGGTGCGTAATATGGCGCAGGGAACGGCTAATCGGTCAGGTTGCCGGGATTTGGATGGGGGATTCAAGAGTTGATGAGTTGACAGAATGCCAGGGAGCCAGTCGGTCAGTGCTGGCACACTGGCCAACTGGCCTTCTGGCACCTCACCAACCCGGATTCCCATCAAAATCCATGGGGTCCGCCCAATGGCTACGTCACGGTACGTATGGGATGCCCCTCCCGGCAGAGCTAATCTCCGGCCGCACCACTCAACCGGAGACAACAATGAGCCCGTTTCGTTCGCTTCTCGCCGCCCTGGTCCTCGCTCCCGCCGCGATATTCGCGCAGGAGCCTGCCCCGGCGGCCGACCGCCCCTCGATCACCGTCGGCGCGTTCGAGTACGGAACCGTCGCCGCGCAGATCGCGAGCGACCGCGCCACGCGCAGACGCCTCGAGAAAATGGGGATCCGCGACGGCGCCAACTTCGCCGAAGCGCTCGGCATCGGCGCGGCCGACCTCATCATCGAAGAGCTGATGAAAACGGGCGCGTTCCGCGTGCTCGAGCGCAGACAGCTCGACGCTATCAGGCAGGAACAGTCCATTCAGCCGGACTCGATCACCAGCGCGTCGCCCACCCGCGTCGCCCGCGCCCGCTACATCGTTTCTGGCTCCGTCACGCGGCTCGGCTTCGAGGAGAAACACCTCGGCGGGCTCGCGGGCCGCGCTGCATCTGCGGTGTGGCTCGCCGGCCTTGGTGGGAAGAAGAACAGCACATTCGTGAATCTCACGGCGCGCGTGATCGACTCGGAGACGGGCGAGATCATCGCGAGCTTCACCGGCGAGGGGACCTCCAGCAAGGGCTGGGGCGTCACGTTCTTCGGGATGGGCG
>JBPPMU010000235.1:0-5663 GCA_051306215.1 Gemmatimonadaceae bacterium
CGGCAGCGAATCGATATGGACGCGCAGCTCCGCGTCGGTATCGAGGAAATTGATCGCGGCGACCTGACGCGTCACTCCCGCCGAGGTGGCGGGCAATGTGGTGAAATTACGGATCGCGATGTTGCTGGAGCGTTGTGCCTGCGTGGTAAGTGGCATATCACGTTGATGCTTGATCACTACGCCAACGCACCAGTGACGCTCGCCCCACGAGTTCGTTCCCGCCGGCACTGTCCAGCTCATCGTCAACGTCTTACCACCGGGCGGGACCGTGACGGTCTGTGCCCCGATGAGGGTTGCGCTGGGAGACGGAAACTCCAGCGCAATGCGCGGATCGGTCCAGTAGGCTTCCACGCGAACGTTGTTCATCGTGCTGCCAGCGTTGTTGTTTACACGCACGCTGAGGGTCACTGCCGCGCCGGCGACGAGGTCGGCCGGTGTCGTCCAGATGTCAGGACTGACCCAAAAGGCATGCGACCAGCCGCTGCCGGTCCACACTGCCGAGGGCTCGATGCCGGTGTCGCCCGCGTAGTCGCGAATCCATACTTCGCGCGCGGCCGCGTCATGAATCAGCGCTCGGGCAGAAGCGAAGTTCTCTTCCGCAGTCGGCAGAATTTCCGACGCGGGCGGAGAGAAGCCCGCGAGTCCACCGCCACCGAGCGCGGTAGTGGGCCGGAGCTCCGGCGTGAAACCAGCGATGCGGTGCTGGCCCCAGAGGTAATCGGTGGCTTCGCCCGACGATGTATACCAGATATCCGGCACGTAGGCGTGCGCGTGAACCGCGGAAATCGCATCGCGACTGCGTTCGAAGAGTGAGAGCAGCGTACCCTCACCCGGCGGGTCAGCGGTAGTATGACTCCAGGGTCGCAGGAACAACTCGCCGTAGCTGTGGAAGCTTACGAAGGCCTTCAGGATCGGACGTGAGTCTATGAAGTTGCGCAATACCTGCACCTCCGGCTCACTGAATGAGATTGTGCCGTGATAAGTGTCGTTCCAGGTATCCGCGGACGAGCCTGACAGGAGACCCCACTGATATCCCCAGTTTCTGTTCAGATCGACTCCGAACGTTCCGTCACCGTTGTTTCTCCGGTTCTTGCGCCAGTAACGATCGGCGCCCGTAGTGAAGGCATAGCCGTCCGGGTTTACGACTGGAACGATCCATATCTGGAGATTGTCGATGTCGGCTTTCACCTGCGCATCTGTGCTGTACCTCAGCAGTAGCTGTTCCGCGAGGTAGAGCGCCGTCTCGGCCGAGATCCATTCGCGCGCGTGATGGAGCGCCACGAAAAGGATGTCACCTTCGCCCACTTCGTCCACTGCTGGATTGTCGGAGATCTTGATCGCGCGGATGGGTCGGCCTTCCACGCTTGTGCCCAGCGTGCTCACGCGCACCAGGGATGGAAAGCGCATTGGAAGCCGATTCATCTCGAAGTCCACCTGCGCCGGAGTGTGGAAGTTGCCGAAATTGATGTTCTGAGATGCCGCTGGTGTTCCGATCCACAGCATTGCAGTCGCGACCACAGGCAGGAAGCGCATATCAACTCCTCGGGGGAACGGTGGAAATTCGTTCGACGCTGTAACCGGCCGAGCGAAGCGCATCGATCTGGGAGTCGAATGCTCCGGCCGTGATTTCCACGCCAGTGGGTGTACTCCGGACACTGTAGATGTCGAGCTGGAATCCCGCGAGAGCGAGTGAGCTTTGTCCGGCGGGTAACCGGATGCGCACTTCGCGGGTTCTCGGTTCGCCTCTTCCGACTCCAGTGACGCTGTAACCGCGGCCGCGCAAATCGCGGAGCTGTTGTAATGTTCCCGATACGACCCAGTAGTCTGTTTCACGGTTGATCAACGAGATGCCGCTACGTAACAGCTCGGCCTCGTCGCCACGCCGGTGAACGCGGACGGTTCGTCTTTCAACCTGTTGCATATCCACTGCGGAAGGGGTATAACCGATCGCACGGAGCTGATCCGCGAGCCCTGGAGTGGAGACGTAATAGAGGCGGTTGCCGTCGACGCGGAGTGGCCGGAGAGAGCTTTGCTGCGTCAGCAGCTCCATTTCGCTCGCGTCTGCGACCGCGATCGACTCAACGCGTCCGGTGACACTCGGTTCCAGTGAAACAGCGGGCACGTTGCCCGCTGAGGTGCAGGCGCCGGCGAAAAGCAGCACAATCGCCGTGGGACGGCTACTCTTCACGAATGGCTTCACTCGATACCTTCGTTATGCGTGATCACGCAGTGTTGCCGTCCGTGGGGGGGAGACTCCCCGAGAACGGAGCGAATTCCCCCTTCCTCAACAGCAAGCGCCGTCGCTCGAGCTCCAGTTCCAGCAACTGGGCCTCGACGCATGCCTTGATCGCTTCTGCTTTCTGCTTCTCGAGTTGAATCGCAATCGCTGCGGCGCGCTCCGGCTCGCACGAGCAGCAGTGCGCCAGCTCGGGGTCGTACACCGTGCCATCTGTGGGCAGTGAGATTGGACGAGGCCGCTCGACAACGTCGCCGATCCGGGGCAGCAGCCGCAGAAAGTCGCGAAGCTGATCGGCGATCTCAGCGGGCAGCCAAGCCAGATCTGAAATCGAGTGCCATTCAGCTGGGACGCCCGGCGCGATGATGCGATACGAGATGTCCGATACCCGGGTACTTACGGCGTAGAGCTCGACGACCTTGCGCACAAAATACGTTACTGCCCGGCATGCATTGTCGTTCTGAATCGTGCGCGACGTGATGTCCTTTATCTCGCGGTCTTCGTAAGTGCTGATGACCACCGAGCGCTCAGCGTGGGTGATCTGCGACGCCTGTGTCACGGTTTCATTGAACTGATCGGCGATGAGGCCCACGCGCAGCATCGTATGATCTGCGACTGTGGATTCCACCGTGGCGCTGCCGCTTGGCAACCCGATCAAGCCGGCCAGACCGCCTCCAATGCTGCCGGTGGCGGTAGTGCCCGAGGTCGTAAAGCGCTCTCGCACAGACTCGATCGTTCCAGTGAGACGAGCACGATGAATCGTGGACATGAACTGCATGAAGGTAGTCTGTACCGAGAATCTGTCCTGCTGGCTGGTTATGCGGCGATACCTGTCGTTGTGGTATAGGGTAAGGCGCTCGCCAGGCAGCAGCGTCACGGTATAGAGCAACGGGCCGTGCTGCTTGCCCAGCAGGCAGAGGCGATGCTCGTACGTCACTCGAAACTCGATGAACAGTGACGCGTTGATCGCGACTGCCGCGACTCTCTCGTCGCGCTGTCGAATCGGGGTGCGGAAGAACCTTGACTCGTACCAGAAGATGCACTGATCGTCTGGCCGCCATGGTGGATCGCACGGGCTAACGCAACATGCGTCCGGCGCCGACAGCTCGACGTCACAGGGACCCGCGTCGCGTTCCGCGCCGGATGAGCACGCTACCAGCAGCGCGCGCTCGGCATTGATCCGGCCGTAGCCCACCTCGTCGTTCCAGGTGCCGAATGGTTTGCCGGCTGTCGATGTGTAGGCGTAGGTTGCAGCGTTCACCTTGTCCGCGGTTTCACAGATGATACGGCGAACCTCGGTGCTGGTGATGGCCGGCTCGGTGCTGATGAGGAGACCGGCCAGTCCTGCGACATGCGGTGTCGCGGAGGATGTTCCGTTGAATGACATGGAATAATCGGTGGGCGAGTATCCCAGTGGGCCCATACGGTCGGTCGTCGGAATCTCTAGGCATGGCGCGACGACCTCTACCGACGGTCCGTAGCAGGCTCCCCACCAGCTCTCGACGGAGGTGTCACCGATCTTTTTGCGCAGGTCGCTTCGGTTGGACCCGCCGACACAAAGGGTGCGCGCGTCCGATCCGGGAAAACGTGAGACGTTCTGGTTTTCGTTTCCAGACGCGGCTACGAGCACCACGTTCTTGTCGTAACAGTACTGCAACGCAGCTTCGATCAGCGGGAAGTTCCAAACCATCCAGGATGGGTAGACGCCGAAACTCATGCTGACCACGCGAGCTCCATTGTCGGCGGCGAAATACAGGCCTTCCGCAACTTCGGTATCGGCGAAATTCGTGGCAATGGCCATCACACGGCATTTACCTGCGACGCCAGCCACTCCGAGGGAGTTATCGATTTTCCCAGCGATGATACCGGCGCAGGGGGTCCCATGATTGCCTACGGGGCTGCCGTCGTTCGTGTGGGTAACGGTGCTGTATGATACCGGCCAGAGATTCAGGTCGGGGTGAGCGAGATCGACACCTTGATCGAGTACAGCGATGGCGACGTTCGGGTCTCCCTGACTGATCGCCCATGCCCGCGGCGCATTGATTTGCTGAAGTCCCCATTGGTTCGTGAAGAATGCGTCGTTGGGGACGACCGACGTGGTGGAAGGTGCGCAACGTGATCGCGCGGCGTGCGTGGTCCCGGAACAGGAGCAGCAGAGGGGCGAAATGTAGGGGATGTTCTCGAACAGGAACCCGGCTATCTCGCTACGACCACCGGCCGATTCGGCGAGGCGCTGTGCAATGTCGATGGCGTCGGCATTGGGAAACCGGATGACCACGTGATCCTTGAGCAATGAGCTGCGGCGCTCGTCCAGGAAAGCGGACTTTCCCATTCCGGCAATCTCGCCGGGGTCGGTGCCGGCGGATCTTGGGAGCAGCAGCACAGTGGGATTGATCGCAAAGTACGATTGCGGTGACTTCTCCGCCTTTTCAGCCTGATATACCGGAGCTACCCATTCGACATCGGGATTGTCTGCAAGGGCGTTCAGGTTGCGACGTCCGGTTCGCTTGCCTGCGGCGGGCGTGGCCCAGCTCAACGTGTCGCTGTGATTGACGTTGACGAGGCGCGGGTCACGACCGGACGGAGGCTCTGGAGAGCGAGTTTTTCTTGATTGTCCGGGTTGTGACGAGGTGGAAGCGGTCGCCGGTTCGAGTGAAAGCGATTTCAGAGTGTCATCGATCGCGGTGGGTGTGCGGGGCTTATTCCATTTAATCGCCACCACTGACGGAATGAGCTTGCAGCGGCCAAACGTAGGGTGATCGAGAATCTCAGGCGCAGAAGCCATTGCCCCTCCGGGTATCTGACTTCAGCATTCACCAGGGCTGAGATTCCCGCAATGCCGCTTTCTTAACGGTGTACTGCGTTTTTCCTATCACTCATGCTGATGTCGCGCAGACGTCCAGCGGTCTGCTGCGGGGGCTGCCGAATTCGAGATCTCGAGGCGGTTCCCAGGAAGGGGGGAATGGACGGACTCATCGCGGCGTCCATCGACCTGACACCCGGGACATGCACACGAATTCCGGCGTACGATCCTCACTGAACCGGGTGCGCGAAATCGACCTGAGCGTCGTCGGACGTGAAATGGTCGAATCAGGCCGCGGAAAGCTCGTTCAGGCGTCCATCGTCACGCACGACGGATTGAACGGACCCATTCGGCTATGGGTGAGCAAAGCGGCACCGTTCATCTTCAAGTCGGAGGAGATCCTGAGCGACGGGAGAGTGATAACCAGTCTGATGGTCAACTGAGACCCCGTTCACCGCCGCGCCTTTATCGCCTTGTTGACCCGTTTCGCGAAAGCGGATGCCTCGGCCGGCGAAAAGTCACTCATCGGCTTCGAGTCGTTGACTGTCATCGAATCGAATACCCGCCATTCTTGCAGCGTACCTTCCTCCTTCTTCCTGGCCGCCGTATCAATCATGATCTGGC
>JBPPMU010000236.1:0-9174 GCA_051306215.1 Gemmatimonadaceae bacterium
GGTGCTTCCTCCGCCCGAGCATGCCATGAGTGCGGCCATTACAAACGCTGCGGAAACACGAATCTCCGTCATCAGCCCGCTCCGGGTTAGGGTCTCCGGGGGAAGCTGAAGGCGGTTACGATCCGTCTCTACTCAAGCGCGGCGAATGTATGATTTCAGGCGGTGAAGTCCACCGGAGTGCCCCTCATCGCGACCCCCCAGTCGTTCCCCCGGGCAGCCACGACGCCGACGAATTCGGGTCCGAGATCGAGAGACTTCACGGTGAATTCCCGGGCGAGCGGCTCGAGCTCGCCATTTTTCCATGAAGCAAGTCCGCGCCACACGCTGTCTCCCCGCGCTTTTGCAGTCCCTTCGCGCTTCACCCAGATCGCCAGGAATGCGCGGTCTCGCGCCTCTCCCGCGAGGTCGAGAAGACTGTCGTGCTCGGCCCTCGAGTAGCAGCGCTTCGCGACTGCCATCGCGCGCGGGATCGGGCGCATCTGCTCGACGTCGACTCCGACATCGCGCATCGCGGTAACCGCGATTATCACGAGACGCCCGGAATGGGTGGTATTGAACTGCAGGCCGATATCGTTGGGCTTCGACAGTGTCGGCTTGCCCATGGCGACAATCCCGAACTGAATGTCAGCCGGCGAGCCGCCCACATACGAAGCGAGAAGCTGACGCTGCATCGCCCGCGAAACGACGTACTGCCGCGCTGCCTTCTCCTCGAGCAACGCTCCAACGCGCTTGCGCTCGCTCGGGGAAAGCCGGTGAAGGAGGTCGTCCAGCGTTGCGTCATCAACATCGAGCGGGGCGGTCCAGATGTCTACCACATCCGGAGCCAGCTCAATCAAGGGCGACAATCTCGACCTCCGCATCGCCGTTCTCGATCGTCAGCCGTGCGATACTCGGCGCGAGGTTGAACCGTCGCGGGCCTGCTGCACCCGGGTTGACGACAATCCGGCCGGCCACGCGCGTCAGGAGCTGCTGGTGTGTGTGGCCATAGACTATCACATGCTCTCCGTATGATGCGGCAAGCCTGGCGGGTGTAGGGCCACCCAGCAGATGGCCATGAACGACGCGTATGCTGACGCCTCCCCTTTCCACGACAAGTGTCTCCTCGAGTTCAGGATCTCCCGGCGGATCGGTATTCCCGAATACGGCGAAGACCGGCGCGATCGTGCGAAGTTCCGTCAGAACGTCCGCGCCACCGACATCGCCGGCATGGAGGATCAAGTCGACTCCCCCGAGAGCGGCGTGCACAGACGGTCGCACGAGCCCGTGGGTGTCGGAGATCAGTCCGATGACCGCGCGATCAGCTTCGAGTGTCATGCTTCCTATATTACCTGATACATGTCCTGGTCACGACTCACACTCGATCTGATAGGGAGATCCCTGGCCCGGCCGCGGCTTGCAGCGGACCTCGTGCGGGTCGCGTGGCGCTTCCGCAGTCGCGACTGGTATACGCGTTTTCCGTTCCTCCCGATGCCCGACCGCACTTACGTCCGCTGGAGGATGTACACGGCATACGGAGACTACGATGCGATTCCTCCCGCCGCTGACGTCGAACGTTATGCGCGGTGGGCAGTGCGATCGTGATCGACGTGGCGTCAGGTCCAGCGCTTGCGAATCGACTGAAGGCGCAGGCATACGGACTCGGATTCGACCTCGCCGGTATCGCGCGCCTCGGCCCGGCGGAGACGGCTCCTGCCTTCCAGGACTGGGTGGCGAAGGGGTACGCCGGCGAAATGTCGTACTTGCCCAAGGGTGCAGAGAAGCGCAACGACACCCGTTTGCCATTTGCCGGAGCCGTCAGCGCGCTGGTGGTGGGACTCGACTACGGCGGCGCCTCCCCGCCAGGCACCGTGGCGAGATACGCGCGCGGCGATGACTACCACGACCTGATGTGGCGAAAGCTCGACCTGCTGCGCGAGTGGCTCGAGCAGGAAGTCGGACGGCCGATCCCGGGAAAATCATACGTCGACACCGGCCCGATTCTCGAGCGCGACCTCGCCAGGCGCGCGGGGCTTGGATGGTTCGGCAAGAACACAAACCTCATTAACCCGGGGCGCGGCTCGTTTTTCTTCATCGGATCGCTTCTGCTCGAGATTGAGCTGGAGCCTGACAAGCCCTTCGAGGCGGATCGCTGCGGCACCTGCACACGCTGCCTCGAAGCCTGCCCCACGGGCGCTTTCGTCGAGCCGCGCGTCCTCGATGCGACGCGGTGCATCTCGTACCTCACGATCGAAGCCCGGGGGCCCATTCCGGTCGCGCTTCGAGAGGAGGTCGGACCGCTTATATATGGTTGTGACATCTGCCAGGACGTCTGTCCGTGGAATGTCACGTTCTCGCGCGAGCTCGAAGAGGGATCGGCGCTGGCGCCCCGCAAGGCAATTGCCGAGAAGAACGCCCCCACGCTAGCGAGAGAGATTCTGGCAATGTCACAGGGGGAGTTCTCGGCAGCATTCAGAAATTCGCCGATGAAGCGCGCCAGGCTGCGCGGCCTGAAGCGGAACGCCGCGGTCGTGCTTGGCAACGTCGGATCGGCTGAGGACGTGCCTGCACTTGCCGCCGCGATGGCTGGGGACGACCCACTGGTTCGCGAGCACGCGGCATGGGCGCTCGGGAGGTTGGGAATCCCCGCCGTGCGGGAGGAGTGATGTCCAACACTGCGCGGAGCGTGACGAAAGCCGATCCCGTGCTCGGCCTGCGCGAGAACTGGCAGCAGTTCGCGCTGCTCGTCCTCGTAAACGCCTTCGTCGGCGCGATGGTGGGGATCGAGCGGACAGTTCTCCCGCTTCTCGGCGAAAGCGAGTTCGGCCTCGCGTCGAAGACCGCGGCCCTCTCCTTCATCGCGACCTTCGGCGTCGTGAAGGCGTTCACCAACCTCCTCGCTGGCCGGCTCGGCGACCGTTACGGCCGGAAGCACATCCTGGTGGCCGGCTGGCTCTTCGCCGTCCCTGTGCCTTTCCTCGTCATCCATGCGCCAACGTGGGGGTGGATCGTTGTTGCAAACATCTTTCTGGGAATCAACCAGGGACTCGCGTGGTCGACTGCAGTGATCATGAAAATCGACCTCGTCGGGCCCAGGCAGCGAGGGCTTGCCATGGGTTTCAACGAATTTGCGGGCTACCTGGCCGTGGCGCTCTCGGCGCTTGCCACCGGGGTGATCGCAAGCCACTACGGGCTCCGGCCTGAGCCTTTTTATCTCGGGATCGGCGTCGCCGCGGTCGGCCTCGCGCTGACTGTGCTTTTCGTTCGCGACACATCCGCCCACGCGCACGGTGAAGCCCGCGCGCACGCCGAGGCTACGGGTGTTGCCGCGGGCGATGCTCCACCTCTTCGCGAGTTGTTCGCGCGCGGAACGTGGCGCGATCCTGCGCTCGCCAGCGCGAGCCAGGCTGGTCTGGTCAACAACCTCAACGACGGTCTCGCATGGGGACTCTTTCCGCTGTTTTTTGCAGCCGCGGGCATGTCGGTCCGTCAGATTGGCATACTCGCCTTCGTATACCCGGCAACATGGGGAATATCGCAGCTCTGGACGGGCGCGCTGAGCGACCGCTGGGGTCGGAAGTGGATGATCGTCGGCGGCATGCTGCTGCAGGCGGCGGCGCTCGCGGCGATGGTCGTCTGGCGTGGTTTCGGCGCATGGATTGCCGCGGGTATTGTGCTCGGCGTCGGCACCGCGCTGGTCTACCCAACGCTGCTCGCCGCGATTGGAGACGTCGCACACCCATCCTGGCGGGGCTCTTCAGTGGGTGTTTACCGACTGTGGCGCGACTTGGGATACGCAGTCGGCGCGCTGCTCGCCGGCGGGATTGCTGACGCCTTCGGAATGGATTCCGCCATCGTAGTCGTTGCGGCGCTCACGGCAGCGTCCGGGGTGCTTGTCGCGCTCCGCATGCCGGAAACGATGACGGCGCAAGCAATACTCGCATCACGGAGATCTTGATGAGCGAGAACTTTGGCCGGATGAAACGCCGCGGATTTCTCCGCGTATCGTCGTCGCTCACCGGCGCGGTGCTGCTTGCGCCGTCGCTGCAGGGACTCGTCGCCTGCGCCGCTGCGCCTGACGGCGGGCGAAGAATGCGACGCCCGGAGGCTGCCCGGCGTGGTGCAGGGGGTTACGGACTTCTTCGCAACGCCGGGCCAGAGCTCGAGCTCCCCGCCGGCTTCGGGTATTCGGTCCTCAGCTACAACGGCAAGCCGATGTCAGATGGCAATGCTACACCCGGCGCCTTTGATGGGATGGCCGCTTTCGCCCTTCCCAACGGAAACGTCCGCCTGATAAGAAATCACGAGAATCGCAACGCCGCGGCGACGGCCCGCGTGAAGGGCGATCCGGCGAAGGCGTACGACTCGAAAGCGGGCGGTGGTACCACTTCGCTCGAAGTGCGGATCGACGCCAGTGGATCAACGACTGTCGTGCGCGACTTCGTGAGCCTCAACGGCACGATAGTGAACTGTGCCGGCGGCCCTACTCCATGGGGAACGTGGCTTACATGTGAGGAGAGCACCGAGGGAGTCGCAGCCGGGTGGGGCCAGGAGCACGGATACGTTTTCGAGGTCGCAGCATCAGCCGAGGGGCCTGTCACGCCGGTGCCGCTGAAGGCGATGGGGCGGTTCATCCACGAAGCTGTGGCTGTCGATTCCGACACAGGAATTGTCTACGAAACTGAGGACAGGCAGCTCGCCGGCTTCTACCGATTCATCCCTCGTGAACGGGGAGTGCTCACGTCAGGCGGTACGCTCCAGATGCTGGCGATCGACGGAGAGCCGCACTACGACACCGCCGATGGGCAGCGGATGGGTTCGACGCTGCCCGTTGCGTGGGTAGACATCGACGATCCTGATCCGCGCGGCGCCGGGGGCGATACGGGAGCGGTGTTCGTACAGGGATTCACGAAAGGCGGCGCGCGTTTCTCGCGCCTCGAGGGATGCTGGTGGGGAGACGGCGGAGTTTTCTTCCACGCCACGAATGGAGGCAACGCCCAAGTCGGCCAGGTGTGGTTTTATCGTCCTGAGGGAAGCGACGGTGGATCGCTGACGCTCGTCTTCGAGTCACCATCGGCGGCTCTCCTGAATTATCCCGACAACATCACGGTCAGCCCTCGCGGCGGAGTCGTCATGTGCGAGGACGGAGGTGGCGAGCAATACCTCCGCGGTCTCACCCCGGAAGGACGGATATTCGATTTCGCGAAGAACCTCCTCAACCTGACCGAGTTCGCCGGCGCGTGTTTCAGCCCCGACGGGCGAACACTTTTCGTCAACATCATGGGCTCGACTCTCGATGAGGGAACCGAGCGAGGGGTGACGCTCGCTATTCGCGGCCCGTGGAAGGATGGCGCACTCTAGGCATGGCTACACTGCCGGACGCCCAGCTCCCCTTTGCCGCCTCAGTGTGGGATTTCGCAGCGACTCCGGAAGCTTCTGCCACTGCTCAGTTGTCAGAACCTGACGTGCTGATTCGATAGCCTTGAGATATGCATCGCGGCCCTCCTGAAGGCGTGGCTGGATAGTCGGGAAGATGCTTCGCATGTCGGCGCCGGTGCCGACCGAGTCGATCTGCTTCTGAAGCGTCGCCGCGATCGAGTCAGTCGTTGCGCGAAGTGAATCCGCAATCGGTCCGAGCGACGTGACCTGGGCATCGGTGAGGCCGAGCGAGTCGCGAAGCTCGAGAATGCCGGCGATCGGGTTCGGGGCAACGCGCTCGAGCATCGTCCGCACGTCGAAGTTACCGGCGCCACCGCCGCCGCCCCCGATGCGGCGCAGCGCACCCATCAGCATGTCGCGCTGGCGGTCGGGACCAAGCTGCAGTCGTACCTGCATACCTATCTGGAAAGGATTTCGCAGAGCTGTCCGCGCGCTCTGAGTATCACCGAAGCGCTCATTCACCTCGTACACGTAACGCTCGGCGACAGGATCGAACCCGCGAACGTAAAGGAGCGTCCCGTCGGGGCGGTTCGGCTGGCCCCAGCCCTTGAGGTTCGTGCTTCCGTTGAGAAGCCTGTCGGCGCCGGCGAGCGGATTTACGAGACTCACCATGATGTTCACGCGACGTCCGACCGCGCCGCCGAGGTTCGGCCGGAGGTTCATCTGCATGTCGAGCGTTGTGCTCCATCCCGACCTGCAGCTGTTTCGCGCCGCAATCTGGCCGAGTTGGGACCTGAGGCATTCGCGCGCAGCCGCCGGCGCGTTATCGAGAAGGTCGGACATTGCCGAAGCGAGTGCGGGATCCGCTGTCGTCGCGGGATCGAAGACAAATGCGCGGTCGTTGCGCGAGCCGTCGCCGTTGATGTCTCCGCCGACGCGTGGAGAGAACGGCTGCCCCGACGTGAATCGCATCACCGACGACACATCGAGCCATGGCCGGGCAAACCAGTTTAGCGAGCCACTCAGCGCATGCCTGCGCTCGAGGTCGCTGCGCCCCCACTCGATCGCGTTTGGATCCCCGCCGGTCGTGGCAGATCCAACGCCGAAGCCAAAGTTGCCGAATCCTCTCCCGCCACCTGCCGCACCCCCGCCGAGGCTCGCGCCGGGAGCGAATGCAGTCTCGTCGCGCGCCCGGGTCAGGGTGTAAGACATGTTCCAGATGAAGCTTCGCGCCAGAATTCCGTTCAGTCCCATGTTGACCTGCGCTGTCCGCGAGTCGAGCTCCGACATTGCTTCGACAACTTGCGCCAGGCCGCCATGGCGGCGTGATGCGAGAACACTCGTCTGACCCGTTGACGGGACGATCGTCGATGCTGGCGCATAAACCGGGCGTCCGCCTTCACTCTCGAGCAGGAACGCCGGAGACTCCCTGAGATTCAGGTCTCGCGCCCCGGTCAGGCTCGTGCCGAACGCATACGATGCATCGATGTTCACACCGAAGCGCGGCGAAAGCCGGCGCTGTACGCCGAGCGATCCGCGCCACGCGCGGGGGGCGCCGAACCCGTCGCTGAACAACGCGACGTTCGGGGCACCGCGTGAGACAGGACTGCTTCCTGCGCCATCCGCACACTGCGAGGGAATGCTCTCCGGATTCGCGAGAAAGCCCGACCAGAGGGGAACCGGCACAGCGTTGCCTATGCAGACAAGCTGTTGCTCGCCGCTCGGCAGCCCCGTCGCGTCGATAGCCGATGCGAAAAGCTGAGTCGGCGTGCGTCCGCGGAACTCGCCGATTCCGCCTCGGATGACAGTCACGTTCGCGCCCGCTGCTCCGAAGTCGCCGCCGAAGCCTCCGCCTCTTCCGCCGCCGCCACGTCCCCCGAATCCTCCCTGCCCGCGACCACCGGCTGCGGCGCCCTGTTCGGGAAGTCCCACAGTCCAGCTGAATCCAAGCCGTGGACTCAGCCGCCATTCCGATGGAAGCCTGTCAGTGCGACGGCCGAAAAGCTCCTCGACTACAGGATTGAACGCAGGCTCGTCGAGATAACGATCGTTCTCGAGACGAATTCCGTAGGTGAGCTGAAGTGCCCTGCTCCGCCGCCAGGTGTCGCCCAGGTACAGCGCCGCCGACAGCGACCCGCCTTCTCTCTCCCGCGCCGATAAAGTCCGCGTGAATGATGCGGGACGGTTGAGCCCGAAGTCCTCGAGCGAGTTGTAGCTGTAGCTCCCATATGCGTTGCTGCTAGTGGCTGTCGAGAACGCAGTGTAGTTGAGCAGTCCGCCAAGCTTGAACCTGTGTCCGCCGATTCCCAGGAGGGATATCTCGTCGGTGATTTCGAGCTGCGTGTTCGAGCCCGCGGTCGGAAGGGCCGGATTCCCGCCAAAGTCGAGTGTCGTCACGCCTGTCGCGCCGTCGTCGAAAGCGGAAGTCACTCGAACCCGGCCTTCGGGCATCAGCAGGTAGGGGTCGCCGCTTCGATCGGACGTCGAGTAGCTCGCGCGCGCCTCGTTGATGAACATTCCGAACACCGACGAGAGAGTCGTCATGACGCCGCCGCCGCTTCCCTCCTGCTCGCCGCCATACGCAGGTATCGCGAGAGCACGTGTGCGAAACGCTTCCTGGAGAGAGCCTTGGTAATTTCCACGCAGCATCAGCGAATGATCCGGGCTGATCATCCAGTCCATTCGCGCGACAGCCGAGTAGTTGTCGTTGAGCTGCTGGTCGGGGATCGCGGCGACGCTGGTGGGGAGGCCGTAGCCGTCAAGCAGATCGAGAAATCGCTGCGCTGAATCGGGCGACGTGCCCAGGCGGCGCAGCGTCAGTGCGTCCGCTCCAGTCAGAGACTGAAGCGGGTTAACGCGGTGGCGAACCTGGCCCGACACGAAGTAGAACAGGCGGTCCTTTTTGATCGCTCCGCCCAATCCGCCCGAAAGCTGGTGCTGCGTGAAACCCTGCCCGAACCCTTCTTCGCCTCCGTCTGACCACTGCAATCTCGGGTCACGGAGATTGTAGTTGAATGACCCGGCGACATTGTTTGTGCCGCCGCGCGTGGTAGTCTGAACGAGGCCGCCGGTAAACTGCCCGCGCGCGACATCGTATGTGTTCGTGACGACACGCGTATTCCGCACTGCCTCCTGCGGCACGGTGCCCGACTCGAATGTCAGCCCGTCGAGCGTCACGCGATTCTGATCGGGGCTCTGTCCGGCGACCGAGAAACCCGCGGCAGTTGTGTCACTTCCCTCCACTGCAATCACACCCGGGGCGAGCAGCGCGATCGCGTTCGGATCACTCGGATCGATCGGGAGCCGCGAGAGCGCCTCGCCGGTCAGCGTACGCCCGCTCGACCCTGGCGTGGGCCGCTCATCCTGGCGCGGCTGCGGCCGTCGCTGTGCCGCGACGATTACTGCCTCGAGCTGCGTGGGTGCGGCTGAGAGCTCGAAGTTCGCGACGAGCCGGTCCTCGTCAGCAAGCCGTGAGACGTTTGCCTGCTGCGGAGCCATTCCAATTCTGCGGACAGTTATGGTGTACTGGCCTCCGCCATCCGGGAAGAGAAGAGTGTACTGCCCTCTCTCGTTCGTCGCCTTTACGCGGGAGATGCCTGTTTCAATTGAAGTGACCTGCACCTGCGCCGAGTTGACCGGCTCCCCACCGGGTCCGGTGATCGTGCCCGTGATGATGTCGGTTGTGCCGCCGATCTGGGCGTTAGTGGTGGCAGGGTTTGCTGCGATGGCGGTGATCAGCATCGCTGCGGGGAGACAACGGGCGACAAGCGAACGAAACATCAGGAACTCCGGCGGACATGGGCCACTTCCGAGCGTTTA
>JBPPMU010000237.1:0-9594 GCA_051306215.1 Gemmatimonadaceae bacterium
TCAACGCAGCTGCGGCAGGAGCTGAAGATCAACCCTCGCCTTTACCAGGCGATGGACCTTCTCTACATGCCGTTGCTCGATCTCCAGCAGCACCTCAAGCAGGAGCTGCTGAATAATCCGTTTCTCGACCTCGTCGAGGCGGAAGAAGAGGACGAAGAGGGAGAGACCGAGGCGGAAGCGCAAGCTGAAACCCCGGAGGAAAAGGAGAGAGGGGAGGAGATAGACTGGGAGGAGATTCTTCTCGATGGCTTCGACACGGCGGGGGGCCGCCGCGAAGAGCACGAGGAGCGGGAATACTACGAGCCCGTGACCGTAGCGACGCGTGACCTGAGCGACCACCTCAGGGACCAGGTGAGCCTCCTCGAGCTGAACCCCCGTGAGATGCTTCTCGCCGAGGAGTTCCTCGGGAACATCAACGATGACGGGTACCTTGCGACGCCAGTCAACGAGATAGTCGATTCCGTCAACGAGATGATCGCCACTGCGGCGGAGACGGAGGATCGCGATCTTGCCGACCTCCCCCTCTACACGGTGGAAGAAGGCGAGACAATGCTGGCGACCGTGCAGGACCTCGATCCCCCGGGCGTTGGCGCGCGTGACCTGCGTGAGTGCCTGATGTTGCAGCTCACTGAAGCGGGACTGGAGCAGTCAGTGCCGTTCCGTCTGGTGCGTGACTGTTTCGAGGAGCTCATCGCCCATCGATGGAGCGAGATCTCCAAGCGATTCGGGATTAGTGCCTCCGACGTGCAGAAAGCTGCCGACGAGATCGCGAAGCTCGATCCGAAGCCGGGACTTCAGTTCCGCTCAGGCGACGAGAACTACATCATCCCCGACCTTATCGTCGATAAGGTCGACGATCAGTATCATGTCTTCCTCAACGACGCGAACCTGCCGCGGCTGCGCCTCAGCAAGGCATACCAGGAAATCGCCCGCGACAAGAAGAAGTTCGAGGGAGAGAACAAGGAGTTCATCTCGAACAAGCTCAACTCAGCAAACTGGATGATTCAGGCCATCGAGCAGCGGCGGCAGACCATGCTCAAGGTCATGAACTACATCGTCGACCGGCAGCGGGAGTTCTTCGAGAAAGGTGTGCAGTACCTCAAGCCGCTGACACTCCGGGAAGTCGCCGAAGTCATCAACATGCACGAGTCAACCGTGAGCCGGGTGACGAACGAGAAGTTCGTCCAGACGCCGCGCGGTGTGCTGCCACTCAAGTTCTTTTTCTCGTCGGGCCTTGCGACCTCCGAGGGCGACGACGTTTCTGCCCGCGGCATAAAGGCACAGCTTCAGAAACTCGTCCAGGACGAGGACCCGAAACATCCGCTGACTGACCAGGCCATCGTCAACATCCTGCGCGAGAGCGGTGTTCAGATCGCGCGCCGGACCGTGGCGAAGTATCGTGATCAGCTCGGGGTTCTCTCCGCGAGGATGCGCAAGCGGATATGACGTCGGCGCGGGCCGAGGCGACCGGGGCTGTGGGCGGCGTTCCGCCCGCACCACCCGTCGTCGGCCAGAAAACGCTCGTGAGCGTACTGGTTCCCGCAAAGGACGAAGCACCAAATCTCCAGTTGTTCATGGAGCAGGCTGCAGCGGCATTCGCCGACAGCCCGTTGAGTTATGAGGTGGTTGTGATCGACGACGGATCAATCGACGACACCTGGACCCTCCTCGAGAATCTCGCCGCCTCGTACCCGTTTCTGCGGGCGGTGCGTCATCGAAGCTGCAGGGGCATCGCCGAATCGCTGCGCAGCGGTTACCTGAATGCGCGCGGCTCGATACTCGTCTTTTACCCTGCGGACCTCCAGTACAGGCCCGAGGACATCCCGCGGCTCGTGGCGCCGATCGTCGCCGGCGAGAGCGACATGGTGACGGGGTTCAAGCAGGGCGAATACGACAAGGCATTCGTCTCCGGCGTTTACAACGGGTTGAGCAGGTCACTGTTCAGGGTGCCGGTGCGCGACCTCAACTCGGTGAAGGCGTACCGGCGCGAAGTGATGGAGTCGATACCTGCCCGTCCCGACTGGCATCGCTACATGATCGTCGTGGCGGCCGCGCAGGGTTTCACGGTCTCCGAGATTCCCGTCCGTCTTTATCCGCGTCACGCGGGCGTGTCGAAGTTCGGCCTCGGGCGGATACCGGTCGGCGTAATGGACATGGTCGCGGTCTGGTTCGAGCTTCGCTTTGCCAAGAAGCCGCTGCTGCTTTTCGGAATGATTGGCGCAGCACTCTTCAGCCTTGGAGTCATCGCCGGCATCACTGCGCTCATCTGGCTCGCCGTGACTGGTACTGGTATCAGGCCGGTATGGACGCTCATCCAGACATGCCTGATCGTCGGCAGCGTTTTTTTCTCCACGGGATTCATCGGCGAGCTCGTCGCTGCCCAGCGCGCCGAGACGCGCGAGCTCCGCGCGCGTATCGAAGAGCTGGCGCACGGAAGGGATACGCTTCTCGAGCGTTGAGAGCGTTGAAAGTTCTCTTCCTCACTCATTCGTTTCCGCGATTTCAGGGCGACACACCGGGCTCATTTCTGCTGCGTCTCGCGGTCGCACTCGGCGCCGAGGATGTAACCGTCGACGTTGTCGCGCCCGCCGCCCCGGGTTATCCGGACCGGGACCTTATAGAAGGAATCAGAGTCGAGCGGTTCAGGTATGCCCCGCGCCGGCACGAGACGCTTGCATACACTGGTAACATGGCGCAGGACGTGTCGAAGTCGTGGACGGCGCGGGTGGCCCTCGCCGGCTACATGGGGACGGGCCTGGCGCGGGCATTGGCGGCGCGACGGGCGTCGGGCGCTGACGTGATTCACGCCCACTGGTGGTTTCCGAGCGGGATTACAGGTCAGCTGGTGTCGAAGGTCTCTGCCAAGCCGCTCGTCACGACGCTTCACGGCACCGATGTGCGAATGGCGAAGGCAATACCGTCGAGTCGGCCGTTCTTCCGCGGAGTCTTGAAAAGCTCGGCGGCGGTGACGACGGTTTCGAGCTGGCTTGCATCGCAGGTCGAAGAGCTCAAGCCGGGCGTAAATGCAATTGTCGCCCCGATGCCTGTCGCGACTGAAAGATTTGTTCCCGGTCGAGCTCGCGAAGTGGCGCGGTTTCTTTTTGCAGGCCGGCTCAACAGACAGAAGGGACTCGACCACCTGTTGAAAGCGCTGGCAACGATGAACCTGCCGGCGATGCTTGACGTCGTCGGCGAAGGGGCAGACGCAAAATCGCTGCGGCTTCTGGCATCACAGCTAGGTGTGAGTGACCGCGTTGTCTGGCACGGGCAGCTCGACCAGGACGGCCTCCTCAGGATGTACCAGGCTGCTACGGCGGTTGTCGTGCCGTCGACTGACGAAGGACTTGGCCTGGTTGCAGCGGAGGCGCTTCTTTGCGAGTCGCCGGTCGTCGCCTTCAGGTCGGGAGGACTCACCGACATCATCGAGGAAGGGAAGACCGGGTATCTCGTCACACCCGGCGAGACCGCGGAGCTAGCCCGCGCACTGGATGGGGTACTTGAATCGCCTGAACGCGCCGGAAATCTCGGAAGGGCGGGGAGGTCGTTCGCGCTCGCTGCATTCTCCCCGGAGTCTGCAGCCCGCCGGTACGCGGAGATATATCGCCTCGCAACGAGCTCACGTGCGGCGTAGGCTCTTCACGCTTGCGCAGTGGATACTCGCTGGCGCGATCGTCTGGTACGCGGTCAGCGCGCTCCACGGGCAATGGGTGTCGGCAGGTGAGAGGCTTCGCAACATCCAGCCGTCATGGGCGCTGATAGGACTCGCTACCGCCATCACGCTCGCGACGTACCTGCTTCTGATAGATACGTGGCGCAGGGTCATCGTGGCATCGGGTGAGCGCCTGAGCTTCGGCAGCGCAGCGCGAATCTGGTTTGTCTCGAACCTCGGAAAGTACGTGCCGGGCAAGGTCTGGTCGATCGCCGCGATGACCCTTATGGCGAAGGAGAGCGGAGTGTCACCGCTCGCTGCAGCTGGATCTTCGGTGATGATGCAGCTCGTGACGGTTGCGGCGGGGATCGGAGTGATCCTCGTTACCGGTGCCCGCACGATCGACCAGCCTCTGCTCGCGGCCGTCGCCGGCGTCGGGGTAATCTCGCTTCTCGCCGCTGCGCCATACATCCTGCCGGCTACCGCGTCGCTGGTTGGCTCGATCACGGGGCGGTCATTCACGCTGCCGAGGATTTCGCCAACGCTGATATGGTTCGCCGCGGCGCGCTCAGTCGTCTCGTGGGTCGCATACGGAATTGCCTTTCAGGTATTCGTCAGCGCCATCCTCGGCACTGCGACTGGCGCGATGTCGTCGTACATGGCAGTTTACGCGGCGTCCTACATCATCGGATTTCTTGCGCTGTTCGCACCGGGCGGTGCGGTGGTGCGCGAAAGCGCGATGATTGCCGGAATGCTGCGCCTGGGACTTTCCAGCCAGGCCGATGCCCTCGTGGTTGCAATCGCGTCGCGTCTCTGGCTTACCGCGACCGAGCTCGCGCCAGGACTCATTTATCTCGCGCTCTCCAGACGCGCAGCCCCAACCAGGTGATGAGCGGAATGGAAGAGATCGAGCAAAAAGGCCACACCGCAGAGCTCAACGGCAAAGTCGACGCCGACACGGATGTGCTCCCTGCGCCGACGGGCCCGCCCGCGGTGACAAGCGAAGAAATAGTTACCGCCGGGCCGTCGCGGCAGGGGCTGTGGGCGGCGCTCTTTTACGCCGCGTGGACCATGGCGTTGGGATACCCGGCGATCGCCGGGAAATTTCTGGCCGGCCAGTACAGCGATCAGTTTATCGCCGGGTACGCATTCCGCGAGTTCGGTGCGAGTGTGCTCCGCGCGACCGGCAGCTTCCCCCTGTGGAATCCGTACCTGTTTGGAGGGATGCCATTCGTTGCAGCAATGCACGGAGACATCTTCTACCCGACGTTCCTCATGCGGCTGGTGATGCCGACCGACGTGGCGATGACGTGGGGATTCATCCTTCACCTTTTCCTCGCGGGTTTCTTCACATTCAGGTTCCTCAGGGCAAGCGGTTTCGGGTTTCACGGCTCGCTGATCGGAGGCGCAGCCTACATGATGAGCGGGCAGCTCGCCTCACTCGTTTCTCCCGGCCACGACGGGAAACTTTCGGTCAGCGCGCTGTTTCCCCTCGGACTCTGGATGCTCACGCTCGGCATGCGGGGAGGGAAGCGCTGGAGCTGGGGAGTGTTTGCTCTCACGGTCGGGCTCGCTGTGCTGAGCCCTCACCCGCAGCTCCTTCAATACATGCTGCTCGCCAGCGCGGCGTTCACGATCTTTCTCGCCGTGTCTGGCGTTCGTGCCGGAGCGGTCACTGCAGGCAAGGCCGTGGCCCGCATGGCCATGGCGCTCGGTTCTGTCGTCCTCGGGCTCGCGATGGGCGCTATCCAGTATCTGCCTGTCCGCGAATACGTGGCCTGGTCACCACGGGCGGAGGGAATCGCCGACTATGCCACAGCGACGTCGTACGGCTGGCCGGCAGGAGAACTATTCGATGCGTATCTACCGCAATTCTCGGGGATGATCGAGGGCTACTGGGGAGCGAATGCGATTCACCTCCACAGCGACTATCTCGGCGCAATAGTGCTGCTGCTTGCCGGCGCGGCATTCGGGGGACTCAGAAAGGATCCCCGCCGGGGCTTCGTTCTTTTCTGGACAGTGAGTCTGGTAATCGCGCTGCTATGGGCGCTGGGCGGGGATACGCCTTTCTACAGGATCCCATTCGCGATAGTGCCTGGCACGAAGTATTTTCGCGCGCCGGCAACCGTGTTCTTCGTGGGAGCGGCAGCAATCGCGGTCCTGGCTGCGACAGGTGCCGAGAGGGTGCTTCGCCGCGAGCTGAGCCTGAGGTACGTGATCGGGTGGGTCGCTTTTGCGATGTCCGTCGGGCTCCTCGCTGTCAGCGGCGTGCTCACCGACATCGCGCAGGCTCTCGCGGCAGACGACATGGCCGACTACGTGATCGCCAACGAGGCCGCGGTGACCCTGGGGGCGTGGCGCTCGTTCGCGTTCGTGTTCTTCGCGGTCATCGTGATCCTTGTTTACAGAAAAGGAAAGATTCCGCTAGGCACGGCGGGCCTGGCGCTCGCTTTCCTTGTCGCGGCCGACGGCTGGACGATTATGCGGAAGTACTGGACGTTCTCGGAGCCGGCGTCAGTCGTATATGCGTCAGATCCCGCGATCGAGCACGTCAGGGCAGACCCTGAACCGTCGCGCGTCCTCGCTCTCGAGCTCGAGCCGAACCCGCGACGCGACACAAACCTGCAGGGCGACGGGCTCATGATTCACCGTGTCCGGGGCGTGCTCGGGTACCACGGGAACCAACTCGAGCTCTACAACCGGCTGCTCCAGAAGGACCGGGGATTCATGCAGGTTTTCAATCCCCAGATCTGGGAGCTGCTGAACGTTCGCTACCTGATGACGAACACGGCGGATGTAGCGATGTTCTTTCCGGGAGCCCGGTGGGTGATTGGCCCCGTGACAAACGCCGCAGGTACGCCTGTCTATCTATACAGGCTGCCCGGTGAAAATCCGTATGCGTGGGTGACGCCGACTTTCGTGAAGGCGGAAGATGATGCCGTGGCGGCGACGATATTCAACCGCGGGTTCGACCTCCGCCGCGCCGCTCTTTTTGCCCCGGTGGCTCCTGTCGGCGGGCCAGACACCCTCGGCATCCTGCCACTTCCCACGCCAACCGTGGCGAAGGTGACCCGTTACGCGCCGGGTCGTGTATCAATCGAATTGTCCGAACCGGCGCCGCCGGGTTCAGCGCTGGTCGTCTCGGAGAATTATTATCCCGGCTGGCTGGCGACTGTCGACGGGAAGGATGCCCCGGTCGGGAGGGCGAATATTTCGATCATGGGTGTAGAGCTTCCGGCCGGTGGCAGAAATGTCGAGCTCGTCTTCCAGAGCCCCACTTTCAGGACCGGAAAGCTTGTAACATTGTTCGCGCTCGCGGCCGTAGCGTTTCTCATTATCGCGGGAATAATCAGGGAGCGAAAGGCAATTGCCCGAACGTAGTCTTGTAATAGTTCCGACGTACAACGAGAAGGAGAATATCGCCCGGCTGATCCGGGCGGTTCTGTCACAGGACCCGTCGATAGACGTCCTGGTAGTCGACGATGGCTCTCCCGACGGTACCGGTGACCTCGTCGATACGATTGCCGATTCGGACCCTCGGGTGTTTGCGATCCATCGTGCCTCAAAGCTCGGCCTGGGAACAGCTTACGTGGCCGGTTTCAAGTGGGCTCTCGCGCGCGAGTACCAGTTCATTTTCGAGATGGATGCCGATTTCTCGCATGCCCCCGAGAGAATTCCTGAATTCCTCCAGGCGATCAGAACGGCGGATCTCGTGATCGGATCGCGTTATCAGGACGGCCACGTCAACGTCGTAAACTGGCCAATGGGCAGGCTCTTCCTCAGCTACTCTGCCAACATCTACGCCCGGAAAGTCACGGGACTGCAGATTTTCGACTCCACCGGCGGATTCAAGTGCTTCCGGCGGCGGGTGCTCGAGGCGATAGATCTCGACGACATAAAGTCGAATGGGTACGCATTCCAGATCGAGATGTCGGTCAGGGCATGGAAGAAGGGTTTCAGGATCGTCGAGATTCCTATTGTCTTCGTCGACCGCACCGAGGGGTCGAGCAAGATGTCACAGCGAATTGTGCGCGAGGCAGTATGGATGGTGTGGCGACTCAGATGGTGGAGCATCAGGAGAAAGATCTGACGGTGAAGGGGCGGAAGTTCTACAAGATGAGCGGGTCGGGAAACGATTTCGTTTTCTTCGACCTGCGCGACGGGCCCGCCGGATCCCTCGAGACCCCCGAGGCCGTGCGGGCAATTTCGGCGCGCGCCACCGGGGTAGGGGCCGACGGAGTGGTTTTTCTCGAGCCCGGAACCCGCGATTCGTTTTCGATCAGGTACTACAACAGCGACGGATCCCTTGGGGAGCTCTGCGGCAACGCCACGCTTTGTTCGCTCCGGCTGGCTCACGAGACAGGGCTCGCCGAAGCGGGCGAGGTTTCAATCGGGACGGATTCGGGCGTCGTGGCGGCAAGAATGGTTGCGGGGCTCCCGGAAATCGACCTGGCCCCGGTCACTGAGGTCGAGCCCCGGCTGGCTCAGGTACCCATGCTCGACCGGGAAAGTGAGCTCGGTTTTGCCCGCGCCGGCGTCCCGCACGTCGTGATCCTGGACAAGGATGTGGCGTCCGCCGATGTCCTGGGCAGGGGTTCGAGCATCAGGCGAAACCCGGTGCTGAGGCAGGGCGCAAACGTGAACTTCCTGTCGAAGGCCGGGCCGGAATGGAGTATCAGGACCTACGAGCGGGGGGTCGAAGGCGAGACCCTCGCATGCGGAACCGGGGCTGTCGCGAGCGGGATTCTGCTCGTCGAATGGGGGCAGGCGGAATCGCCGCTCAAGCTCCGGACAAGATCAGGAAGGTTGCTCGAGGTGCGGTTGAGAAGAGTCGCGGACGCCTGGTTTCCATCCCTCCGCGGAAGCGCCGATCTCGTCTTCACGGGGCAGCTGGAAGACGTTCCGGCCTGAAGCGCTGACGCGGAAGGCGCCAGCTATCTCTTTAAGTAACTCGGAATCGTGGCAAAATTGAAGCCCACTTCACACCGGGTTCAGCTCACGTGCATCAAACCCTTTAAAGGGAAAGGGTTAGCATCGCACCAACTCCCGCCAGGATCGTGGTTCTCCACATTTCTCCACCGGGCATAGTTTACATAACATATATTATACGTACCATTCAGGAGGCGAGATGACACGCCGATGTCGCTTTGGCGGCGCCTCCCTGCGGACTAACCGGCCGGCTGCTGAACCTTGGCGTCGAGCTCGCCAAGACGAACCCGCGCCTCGCCAGCCACCGTCCCCTTCGAGTCGGCGCCGAGCTTCGTCCATAGCTCGCGGGCCTTGGTGGTATCGGCGCCGGTGAGGTACGCCCGGGCCGCCAGTGCTTCATATCGTTCCCGGTCGGGGTCGAACCGGGCCGCCTTCGCGGCAGCCTCATAGGCCGCCCCGGCCTCCTTCTGCTTTTGAAGCTGCTCGAGCCCGCCGGCGATTACCAAGTGGACAGATGAGCCGAATTCGCGGGAACGGCCTATCTCACTTTGCCTGGCAACCAGGATGTCGACCCCCTCCTGGTACTTGCCCTGATCGTAAAGAACCTGGGCCAGGAGAATTCTCGCTCCCATCGCCGGCTTGGTGCCGTCGTACCGCTCGATCATCTTTTTCAGGTCTGATTCGGCCAGGGGAAGATTCCCCGCCATCAGCGACCTCTGGGCCTCGAAGTACGCTTTCTCGGCCCTCGCGGCCCGGAGCTCCTGGGACTGGACATAGAACCATCCGCCGGCGGCAAGGATCACGACGATCGCCGCACCCCAGCCCACCTTCTTGCTGTGGAGCTGGAACCAGTCCATGAGGTTTTCAGAGCTTTCCGATGTCGAGAGCGGCAAGGACATGACTTTTTCCGTGTGGGTTGTGAGTTGCAACAAAGTGTGAGATGCCCCCGGACGGACTCGAACCGCCGGCCAACGGTTTAGGAAACCGCTGCTCTATCCACCTGAGCTACGGGGGCA
>JBPPMU010000238.1:0-2263 GCA_051306215.1 Gemmatimonadaceae bacterium
CACCTTTTCAGGGTGAGCGAGAGCGTTGTCGGATTCACGACGACCGACGGCACTTACCTCGGCAACCGTATGGTGATCGAAGGCGACATGACGGGTCCCTTCTCGGCCAATATCATCCTCTCGAATCCGACAGTCGACATCGCTGTGCTCGAGACAGCACGCGGCGGGATCCTTCGCGCCGGGCTTGGCTTCGATGAAGTCGATGTCGGGGTGGTGCTGAATGTGAGTGCCGACCATCTCGGCCTTCGCGGGATACACACAGTCGAGCAGCTTGCCGACGTGAAGAGCGTGATAGCAGCCGTAGTGAAGCGGGAGGGCCACTGCATCCTCAACGCTGACGATCCGCTCGTCTATGCGATGAAGGACAAGACGCCCGGGGACCTCGTGCTATTCTCGACGAAGCCGGACGGACAGAGCCCTGAGTTCGAGCGGCACCTGTCCCGTAACGGGATCGGGGCGCGGATTGAAAAAGACACATTTGTCATCAGGCGGGGGAAGCTCCGGATTCCCATCGCGACAGAGAGAGACGTTCCGCTGATGATGGGAGGCGCGGCGAAGTTTCAGCGGGAAAACATTCTGGCTGGAATACTTGCAGCGTACGTCCAGGGGATGCGATACGACGACATTCGAGCCGGCTTGCTATCTTTTTTCCCGTCGCCATCCCTTACGCCGGGCCGGCTCAATCTCATGCGGATCGGAAATGGCAGGATTCTCGTCGACTATGCGCACAACCCGGCGGCGATCGCCGGCCTGATGGAGTTCGTCACCGGGCTCGACGCGAACCGGCGGATCGGAATAATCACTGCCCCCGGCGATCGCCGGGATGAGGACCTGCTGACTGTCGGGCGGCTCGCGGCGACGCTCGACCACGTGATCGTCCGCGACGACAAGTACCGCCGGGGCCGGGCACCGGGCGAGATATCACGCCTCATCGCGCAGGGCCTGAGGGAAGGCGGAATGCGCGAGGATCAGATCGACATAGTGCACAACGAGGTTCAGGCTCTGGATCACGCTATGGCGGTGATGCAGGACAACGACCTCGTGTTCGTGCTGGCCGATGAAGTGCCGGTTGTCCTGGAGCAGGTGCGCCAGCTTTCGACCGAGCGCGCCGCAACGCCATGAGCGCCGAACTTCCGGATCCTGCGAAGGAGATTCGCATGACCACGCTCCACGCGACGCGGGGGGCGAACTTCTGGTCGACCAGGCCCGTGATGCGCATGGATCTGGCCGTCGGTGCCTACGAGGACATATCCTCGGCCGACGTTCCGGGTTTCACTGATGCGCTGATGTCGGCGATGCCGGGCCTCATCGAGCACAGGTGCAGCATCGGCGAGCGCGGAGGGTTTCTCATCAGGCTCCGCGATGGCACCTATGCTGCGCATATAGTCGAGCATGTCGCTCTCGAGCTTCAGACAATGATCGGCCACGATGTGGGCTACGGGAAAACGCGTGGCGGTGACATCGACGGCGAGTACACGCTGGTTTTCGAGCACATGCACGAGGCAGTCGGGCTCCGGGCTGCGGCGCTGGCGCTCGAGACTGTGCAGCACGCTTTTGCCGGCACCCTGTCGAATGTCGACCATGCAGTCGCCGAGCTTGCGGCGCTGGGGAAGGCGCCGGACGTGCCGCCGGTCAGGCAGCAGGTGCTGTGCGGCATCACCGGTGGTTCGGGGCGTGCCGCCACGCGCGACGAGATCGTCCGGCGCGGCTTCGGAAGCGAGGAGCTGATTGTCGACATATCGCCGGTCTTTCTCCTTCAGGCCGGCCTGCCCTACTCGCGATCCGATATCGCCATAGTCACCGATACATCTCTGACGGATGTTCCGGAGCGGTATCGCGAGGAGGAGAGAGCGCAGCAGCTCGTGTCGACGGTTGCGGATGCGGTTGACCGTGGCGGCATCGTCATCGTGCCGGCAAAGGAATGGGAAGTCCAGGACAGGGTGCGTGAGTCAGGTTGCCGGGTGGCGATATTCGCCCCCGACTCGAATGTGACTCGGCGTGACAGGAAAGTCGCGCGGGCTGTCGCTCTCGTCGTCAACGATCGCATAGTGATCGATTCACGCGGAGAGCGAACAGATCATGGCCCGGTTCGCGCGGATGCTCCTCCCGGCGCGCAGGCGGCCGGGGCCCTTGCCGCGTTTACATTGAACGAGCTTCAGCCGCAGCTGGCGGGTGTTGCTGCAAGCCACTCACCGGTCTGACCTATTTCGAGCAAGACGCCGCACGACCCGCTGCCGATAAGATCGTCATTCGATTCCGGTGA
>JBPPMU010000239.1:0-2022 GCA_051306215.1 Gemmatimonadaceae bacterium
CCCACAGGGACAGGGATTCGTAGCTCCGATGAGCGTGAACCGGGCGGGGAATCGCACTGTGCTCGCCACGCGGGAGATCACTACGCGCCCATCTTCCATTGGCTGTCGAAGGCCGTCGAGCACGCTTCGCGGAAACTCCAGCATCTCGTCGAGGAAAAGGACACCGTTGTGAGCGAGGCTCACTTCTCCCGGCCTTGGCGACGAGCCGCCTCCGATGAGGCCCGCGCTCGAGATCGAGTGATGCGGCGCGCGGAACGGCCGGATGCATGAGCTTATGGCGTCGTTCGTAAGCGTGCCGGCGACCGAATGAATCGCGACAACCTCGAGCGATTCCTCCTCTGTCAGCTCCGGCAGAATCCCAGGCATCCGGCGGGCGAGCATTGTCTTTCCCGCACCCGGCGGGCCAATCATGAGTGCGTTGTGCGCACCAGCCGCCGCAACCTCGATCGCGCGCTTCGCAGTTTCCTGGCCGACGACGTCGCTCAGGTCGAGAGCGTCTGACCGAACCGGCCTTTGGCTCGCGGGAGCAGGATGACACGTCAGCGTTCCGTCGCGTAGCTCCTCGACGAGCACTTTCAGCGAGCAAGGCGCTGAGATGCGCAGCGAGGTTACACGCGACGCCTCGGCCACGTTCGGCGGCGGGATCACAATTTCCTGAACGTTTTGGGCGGCTGCATGGCGCGCGATCGACAATGCGCCGCGGATTGAGCGAAGCTGTCCGTCAAGACCGAGCTCGCCGGCGTACAGCCGTCCCGCAACGGCGGCTGAGGAAAGCTGCCCCGTGGCGACGAGGATGCCGAGGGCGATCGGGAGGTCGAAGGATGTGCCTTCCTTGCGCACGTCGGCGGGAGCAAGGTTGATCGTGATACGACGCGGGGGAAGCGTGAAACCAGAGTTGACTATCGCTGCGCCAACTCTCTCCCGGCTTTCTTTCACTGCGCCGATTGGCAGGCCTACCAAAGTCCATTGGGGCAAACCCGCCGCTGCGTCAGCCTCTACAACAATGTCATACGCCTCGATCCCCATGAGGGCCGCCGACCTTATCGCCGCGAGCATCCCACATTCTCCGGGGGTTCGTGACGAAAACCGGCATCGCTGAACCGCAGGCAGCATCGGACGAGCGCACCGCCCGTGAGCGGCCGGAGGAACCCTTTCGCGCATGGACGGCGTATAATAGCAATGGTCGGACGTCCGGCCACCACTTGCTCGAGGCCGCTAATGCTCGCTCAGATCCCGATGAGGAACCGTGTTGTCGCAGTTTTGCTGCTCGCCGGCGGTCTTACGCCTTCGGCACAGACTGCACAGACACCTTCACAGTCAAAACAGGCAGCGCCAGCGACGCCTCAGCAGGGTGAATTCAAGCGCCCAAGCGACGCGGAGCTCAGGAAGAAGCTGACGCCGATACAGTTCGCGGTGACGCGGCGCGACGATACGGAAATGCCTTTCCGCAACGCGTACTGGGACAACCACGAGGCCGGGATATACGTGGACATCATCTCGGGGGAGCCTCTCTTCAGCTCACTCGAGAAATACGACTCAGGTACCGGCTGGCCAAGCTTCTACAAGCCGCTCGAGCCTCAGAACATCAGGACGACGACTGATTTCAAGCTCGGCTACCCGCGCAAGGAAGTGCGGTCGAGACTTGCTGACTCGCATCTCGGACATATCTTCGACGACGGTCCGCGACCGACCGGACTCAGGTACTGCATGAACTCGGCGGCAATGCGATTCGTTCCGGTCTCGCGACTCGTAGCTGAGGGATACGGGAAGTATCTCCCGCTGTTCGCAAAGAAATAGCGATCGCCGGCGGGATCAGTAGAAGCTGACAGACCCGTTCGCCGCGATCCGCTTGAGCCTCACCTCGTTTATCAACGAGGTCTCCAGTATCCACAGGTCACCATTCGGCGCGACCATTCCACCGGTTGGTGACCAGGGCAGTCCGGAGTGGGATATCACGCTCACTTCGCCGCGGGGACTCACGCGCTTCACCTCACCTGTGCCATAACTCGCCGCATAAAGGTT
>JBPPMU010000240.1:0-10204 GCA_051306215.1 Gemmatimonadaceae bacterium
CTAGTCGCGCACCCGGAAACCGACTCGGTAGTGCGACGCAAGCTCGCCCTGGTCCTTGCCGCGAGGGATTACGCCCGGGATTCGATCCGCCTGGCGACCGAGGAGAGCTTCACGACATACTCCCGGCTCGATCGCGACACACTCGTCCTCGTCCTGTCGGTTGCTCACCGGGACAAGCTCGAGCCTTACACATGGTGGTTTCCGATCGTCGGTCGGGTCCCGTACAAGGGTTATTTCGATTTCGATGAGGCGGCGAGAGCGGCGAAATCGTTCTACGACCGGGGATTCGATGTCGCGCTTCGGCCCTCCGCCGCCTTCAGCACCCTCGGCTGGTTCAACGATCCGCTCACCAGCACGACACTCGCGCGGGACACCCTCGAGCTGGTGAATACAGTGATCCACGAGGTCACCCACAACACGTTTTACGCCCCCGGACAGGCGGTCTTCAACGAGTCGTTCGCCAGCTTCGTTGGCGCACGGGGGGCAGCCGCATTCTTCAGGTCACGCGGCCAGGCTGACGCAGCAACGCGAGTCGATGCTGAATGGGAGGACGACAAAGTCCTCGGCGATTTCTGGACGCGCCTTGCGGCGAGGCTCGACTCGGCGTACGCACAGCATCCCGAGTCGAGGGACGCGCGAATCGCTGCCCGCGATACGATCTACGCGGAGGCAAGGCGGGCACTCGTCAGCGATATCGGCCCGCGCCTCAGGACGATCGGTCCCTTCTACGTCCAGCGGGTGCCGCTCGATAACGCTTCACTTCTCGCCCGGCTCGTGTACGCGAAAGATCTTCACCTTTTCGACGATATCTACGAGCGGGAAGGGAAGAATCTCCGGCGGGCTATTGCCCGAATAATTTCGCTTGCCAGGTCGGACAAAAAGGATCCCTACGGCGCACTGGAGAGATTTCTTGGCGTCCAGCGGGTCATCGAAGGCGACAGCGGCTGAGCTAGCTGAACCGCCCTCTCAGCAACGCTCGCAGATCGAGTAATGGTGACGTCGCAGGTTCGGAAGGCCGGGCTGTGTTCTGCGCCCCGACCGCCACTCTCTCCATCCGGTCCCTGACGCCGCGATCAATGAAACGCGACAGCTGGTCGAGCGAGTAGTCCGAGCCGCGCCTCGTCGAGTAGGCGTTGAGAGGATACGTGACACTCAGGTAGTTCCGCGCCCTCGTCATCGCCACGTACATCAGCCGGCGCTCCTCGTCCGTCTCCTCGTCGCTGCGCAGCGCGCGCGCTGACGGGAACCATCCGTCGACCGCCCAGATGACGAATACCGCATCCCACTCCTTTCCCTTGGCCGAGTGGGCAGTGCTCAGAATGAGGCAGTCGTCATCTTCGCGGCTGGCGCCCGCGGCGAGGTCCTGCGACGCCTGCGGCGGCTCGAGTGCCAGTGCCGACAGGAAAGTAGCTCGGTCAGGATATCCCGCTGCTATCGTCTGAAGCTGGTCCAGATCGGAGATCCGCGGCTCGGCTTTGTCGTACCTCTCGCGCAGGATCTGGTCGTAGAGGCTGCGGACCCGCGCAATGTCGGCCGAGACCTTCGCTTCGTCGGCGTTGCTTCCAGTTCGGAGATTGTCGAGCAGCGCGACGAGTGACTGGTGCGCCGCTCTCGCGCGAGGCGGCGGGGTGTAGCGACCGAATGCTGCCGATTCCCACGCTGCAGCAGCCATCGCATCGATCGCTGAGCGAGCGGTTGCGTCGCCGATGCCTGGTAGGAGAAGGAGGATGCGGTACCAGCTTACCTCGTCGCGCGGATTCTCCAGTATCCGCAGAAAAGCGAGAACATCCTTCACGTGAGCTGCCTCGAGGAACTTGAGGCCGCCCCACTTCTCGAAGGGAATCTTCCGGTTCGTGAGCTCTATCTCGAGATCAGCCGACATGTAGCCGGCGCGGAACAGCACCGCGATCTCCCGCAGCGGAATTCCTTCCTCGTGGAGCTCGAGAATCCTGTCGACGACGAACTGGGTCTGCTGCTGCTCGTCCTGCGCCGTGACGAGCCATGGCGCCTCGCCGCGCGTGCGTTCGGTCCAGAGGTTCTTCGTGAACCGCTCTGTCGCGCGCGAGATCATCGTGTTGGTTACCTCGAGTATCTCCGGCGTGGATCTGTAGTTCTGCTCAAGCGTGACTACATGGCAACCGTCGAACTGCTTTGGAAATCCGAGGATGTTCCGGAAATTGGCGCCACGAAATGAGTAGATGCTCTGGGCATCGTCGCCGACGACGGTGATGTTGCTGTGTTTCCTGCACATCCCACGAAGTATGCGCGCCTGCAGCACGTTCGTGTCCTGATACTCGTCGACGAGCACGTGATCGTAGAGTCCCGATATCTTCTCGGCAAGCTCCGGCGAAGCCTCGAGCATCAGGGCCCAGAAGAGCAGCAGGTCGTCGTAGTCGACGAGGTTTCGCTCCTGCTTTCTCACGGTGTAGTCGGCGAAGATCTTTATGAAGTCGGGAAGGTATTCGGTGAACTGGGTGTATTCGTCCCTGATGATGTCGTCGCCGGAGAAACCGGTGTTAACATGCCGCGAGTACACGTACTGGAGCGTTTCCTTTTTCGGAAAGCGCTTCGTTTTCTGAGCGTATCCCAGCTGCGACCGCGAAACCTGCATCATGTCTGACGCGTCGCCGTGGTCCATGATGGTGAAATCTTTCGCGAGCCCCGCGCTCGGACCGAAGCGCCTGAGGAGCCGGTGCGCTGTGGCATGAAATGTCCCGCCGTGGACCTTCCTGCTGGTTGCCCCGACCAGTCGCTCAGCGCGCGAGAGCATCTCCTGGGCGGCCCGGCGGGTGAAAGTCAGCAGAAGAATCCGCTCGGGCCTTACACCTCTCTCAATGAGATGCGCGACGCGGTAGACGAGAGTGCGGGTCTTTCCGGTGCCGGCGCCAGCAATAATGAGCAGCGGCCCGACACCGTGCGTCGCCGCAGCGGCCTGCTCCGCGTTCAGGTCGGCTGAAAGGTCCCGTGGTGCGTCAGGCCCGACGGTCCGCTTGCGGGCAGGATAGACGCGAGTTGCCGGTGCATCGCTCATCTGGCTGAAATATATGTCCGGTTCCCGAAAATCTCCCGAAGATTTGAGTAAAAGAGAAGAACGGGGGGTCACAGATGACACTGATGGTCCACCGATGACACCGAGGAAACCTTCCTTTTTACTTCGAAAAAAAACGAAAATGTGGTTCCGCCGCCATCAGTGTCATCTGTGATCCCTGCTTTCCAGGATATCAAGGGAACAAGGTTGGCGGTCCCACGTGCATTGAGCGCGAAAACTTCTTGCGGTAACGTGTGCACCGCTCCAGCTTGAAAGAGCGATACAAGAGATGCCCGGCAAGTGCCGCGAGGAGGGTCAATCTGGAAGCTTCGCCTTAGGCTGGCGCGCATGCGGGCCCGATCATGGATGTTCGGCGCGGCAACTTTTCTGACGACCTCTGTCGCCAGCCCGCAGGGCGCCATGTCCGTGGGCGGCATAGTTACCGATTCGAGCGGTGCCGGACTTTTCGGGGCGGTAGTGTCGATAGAAAACACCGGCCTTAGCGCCCGCACAAACGAAAGAGGCGAATTCAGGATCGCGGGAGTTCCCTCGGGCGAGGCAGTGCTCAGCGTGCGACGTATCGGATTCATTCCGCTATCGAAGCCCATCGCGACCGGCGAATCATCCGACCGCATTCTGGTTACTCTCGCGGCGCTGCCTGCGCTTCTCGACAAAGTTGTGATACAGCGGAGCCGCATCAAGTACACCGGGCGTCTGGCAGGGTATTATCAGCGCCTGGAGCGCAGGTCGAGCGGACAGTTCATTACCCGCCTCGAGATCGACCGGCAGAACGCGCGGAGTCTCAGCCAGCTGCTCACACAGAGTCCGGGGATCAGCGCGGTTCGGCTGCGTTCAGGCGGCGGCGCGGTCCGGATGCGGGGCAGAAGCTGCCGACCGCTCGTATGGCTGGACGGAATTCCGATGCCGGCGGGGGAGGTTGATCTCGACGCTTTCCCGTTGAACACGCTTCACGGAGTTGAGCTCTATCTGGGGTCGACGACAGCGCCACTCGACTACACGGCTCAACAGAACCGCTCGAGCTGTGGCTCGATTCTGCTGTGGTCCCGGGGACGCGACACGGACCCGCCTCGCCGCAGGGAACGGGAGCCCGTGGATATCGAGGAGCTTGTTGCGTCCCTTTCAGTTTTTACGTCGGACCAGGTCGACAGCCGGGCCGAATTGCTGAGCCGGCAGGCTCTCGAGTCCGCCTACCCTCCAGACCTCTTCGCGGCCCGGACGAGCGGGCGGGTCGTTGCGGAGTTCGTAGTTGATGCCAGCGGGCGGGTAGAGCCCCGGACGTTCACGGTGATATCCTCAACGCACGAACTGCTGAGCGTATCCGTTGCGCGCGCTATCGAACAATCCACTTTCGAGCCTGCTGTGAAGGATGGCAAGCCGGTCCGCCAGTTCGTTCGTCAGCAATTCGACTTCGGTCCCGATACCGTTGAGCTTCGCAAAAGGGACTGAGCAGCGGCCGTTGGGCGAGGGTCTGAACGAGCCGTGGCCCTTGCGGATGGTCTATAGTTGCATACAATGTCAAGACAAGTTCCCGACACTTCCGTGACAGTCCCTGCCTCGGGGGTTGCATGGTCGGAGCGATAGTGCTGTCCACATCCGGACGGCTCGTCCCGTTAGCCGGGCTCATATCGAGGAGGTGATGCGCTCCTTCCTGAAAAGCTTGTCGCTTTTTTCGTCCTGTTGTTTTGTTTGACCGACCAATGTCGGTCAACCCCCACCGTGAGCTCTTTCCGGGAATTGCCGTGCTCACGCATCAAGGAGAAGGTATGAGGAGACTATTACGTGTTTTTACGGCAGTGCTGGCCGTGGCTCTCGTGCCGGCCGCACTCGGCGCCCAGTCCGGCGGAGTCATTACCGGACAGGTGCTTGACCGCGCGAATCAGCCGCTCAGTCAGGTACAGGTACTCATCGCAGGCACTCAGCGAGGGTCCATGACCGACCAGCAGGGCAGATTCACGATCCGTGACGTTCCCGCTGGCACCCACGAAGTGCGCGCGCGCCGCGTCGGGCTCGAGCCCGCAGCGCAGCGAGTCACTGTCGGGGCCGGCATGACCGCCACCGTGAACTTCGTGCTCAGCGAGTCCGCACTCCAGCTTCAGGAGGTTGTGGTCAGCGCAGTCACCGGCGCGCAGGAGCGGCGTGTCGAGATCGGAACCAATGTCGGACAGATCAATGTCGCAGAGCTCACCAAGGGGCCGATCACCAAGATGGCCGACGTGCTTCAGGGGCGTGTTGCCGGAGTCCAGCTCCAGAGCGCGACAGGAACGAGCGGCGGAGGGCAGAAGATCCGCATCCGTGGGGCGAACAGCCTGTCACTTTCCAACGAGCCGCTGTTGTTCGTTGATGGAATACGCGTGTCGAATTCCACCGGCGGCTACAATCTGGGAGGGCAGGACTATTCCCGGCTCAACGACATCAACCCTGAGGAGATCGAGAACATCGACATCCTCAAGGGTCCGGCCGCTGCAGCACTCTATGGCAGCGTAGCCAACAACGGCGTCATCCTGATAACGACCCGCCGCGGGCGGGCCGGTGCACCGACCTGGCGCACGTGGGTCGAAGCGTCTTCGATGAAGGACGAGAATCCGTACCCGCTCAACTACGCGGCCCTGCAGGTCAACGACGCGACAAAGCCAGTCTACCGTGAAGATGTTGGCGGAACCCCGCTCAATATCACGACGTGGTTCGGTTCCGCGGCGCCCTACAGGATTTGTCCCAACTATCTTGCGGCGACGGGAACCTGCCGCCAGGACTCGTTCCTGTCCTTCGACCAGTTCGCTGATGCGCGGACGACCCCGTATCAGACGGGATCGAGAACCAAGGTCGGGCTCAGTGTTTCGGGTGGCAGTGATGTCGTGACGTACTTTCTTTCGGCCGACCGGGACAAGGAGCTTGGCGTGCTTCGGCCCAACGACGTAGGGCGGACGAGCCTCCGGACCAACCTGAATGCCCGGCTGGGCGATCGCCTCAACGCAGCAGTGACGGCAGCGTATATACAGAGTGGGACCCAGCGAATCTCGAACGACAATAGCATCTTCAGCCCGCTCATCAACGCGTTTCTTGGCCCGGCTCAGTACATCCCGGGGATGGAGTCGGATACGGTGGGCACGCCTGGAGATCGCGCCGCTTCGTACTTCGGCTACAACACCAGCGATCAGCGGAAGTACAAGGCGGACCAGACTTTGGACAGGTTCCTCGTCGGGGCCAACGCGAACTACACGCCGATTTCGTGGCTTCGTCTTAACGCGAATACGGGCCTCGATTACTTCGGCCGCTACGACCGGCTGACACTCGACCCGAACCAGCTTCCGATCGCCCTCACTTACGTCGTGGGACACAGGAACGCGACGCGATCGAGCAACTATCTCTGGACGAACAATGCTTCTGCCTCGGCGAGGTTTGACCTGCGCTCATCACTCATCTCGACGACTACCGTCGGGGGTGCGTTCGAGCGAGCTCTCTTCGAGAATGTTGACTGCTACGGTATCGGCATACCGGCTGGTACGCGCTCGTGCGGCGCGACAACCAGCCAGTTTGCGGTCGACGAGGCGTACACCGACCTCAAGACCGTGGGCGGCTTTGCCCGGCAGGAGCTTGCGATAGCCGACCGTTTGTTCCTGTCGGCTAGCGTCCGTGCCGACAACAACAGCGGTCTGGTGCGTGACGTCTCGGGTCTGGCATACTACCCGGCATTCAACGCTTCGTGGCTGCTGTCACGTGAGCCTTTCTTCCCGAGCACCGGGTTCATCAGTCAGCTCCGCCTGCGGGCAGGCTGGGGCCAGGCTGGTCAGCGCCCCGGCTACGGCGATGCGGAAACCTTCTTCTCATCGACCGTCGTTCAGCTGGGAAGCGCGGAGACGCCGTCCCTTGTTTTGTCAAGCACTGGGAACCCGGGACTGAAGGTCGAGCGCACCACCGAGCTTGAGGGCGGGTTCGACGCAGGATTCTTTGACAACCGCATCTCCACCGAGTTTACGGTGTTCAACCGGAAGTCGAAGGATGCCCTCGTCTCCCGAAATCTCGCGCCGTCCGCCGGTCTGACCGGCTCGGTCTTCGAGAACCTGGGGAGCATAAAGAACTGGGGTACCGAGCTCGGTCTCAACGCCGACATTCTGAGAGGCGAGCGCTTCAGCCTCGAAGCCCGGCTCACGGCGACCACGCTCCGCAACAGGATCGAGGTGCTTGGCGAAGACATCGCGCCGATTCAGTTCAACCGAGGCGCGCAGCAGCACCGCGAAGGCTTCCCAACAGGTGCCTTTTTCGCCCTGCCGATCAAGTTCAATGACGCTGACGGAAACGGCAAACTGTCCCGCAGTGAGGTAACGGTTGACAGCTCCAAGTTCCTGCAAGTTCCCAACAGCACCGGCGGGATGGACACGCTGAGGCTGGCATATGTCGGGCCCTCGCTCCCGACCAATACGCAGGGCGTGGCGCTCAACATGACGCTCCTCCGCAACATCACAATTTCCACTCTGTTCGAGCGGCGCGCGGGCCACAAGCAGTTGAACTACACGGAGAGATTCCGCTGCACGACGCTTGACGCGAACCCCTGGGTCGGGCAGTGCGGCGCGCTATCGAATCCGGACGCATCGCTCGAGAGCCAGGCTGCTTTCATCGGAGCCCGATTCATGGGAGCCACACCGTTCGGTTATATGGAAGACGCCACATTCGTCAAGTGGCGGGAGCTGGCAGTGCGCTTTGCCGTTCCGGAGAGCGCCTCGAGCCGTCTTGGAGTGCTGAGAGGAGCTGGCGTCTCGCTGGCGGGTCGCAACCTCCGTACGTGGACGGATTACACCGGGCTCGATCCTGAGATCAACGAATCGGGCGGTGGCAGCAACTTCACCCAGGGTGAGTTCAACACCCAGCCGCCAGTACGTACATACACACTGCGATTCGACTTCAGACTCTAACGCCTTACCTGAGAGATATTCATGAAACTTTTCAATAATGGGGGGGCCCTGCGGGGCCTTCCCAGGCTGCTTCTTCTCGCGGCGATGGTGACATTGCCCGTGGCAGCCTGCGATACAGACGAGCTCGTCGCGGTCACCGATCCCGAGCGGCTGCGCCCCGAGGATCTCACGGGTCTCGCGGCCGTTCCCGCCCTGGTAAACGGCGCTCTCCGGCAGTTCCAGGGGGGATATAGCGGCTTCGGCGATGATGCTTTCCTCAGCTCGTCGGCTGTGATCAGCGACGAGTTCTATTACGGGGATACCTTCACGACGCGCCAGGCTGCCGACAAGAGGGAAATGCAGCCTGCCGTTCTCGGGAACATCTCGGACGCCGCGTATTCCCGTCTGCATCAGGCCCGCCTGAACGCGAGGCGTGCATTTGCGCTGGTCGAGGAGTTCTCTACTCCGCAGACGGCCACCGCGGACGCTGCCTCTCAGGCCCAGCTGAGGGCAATCGAAGCGTACCCGTACGTGACGCTGAGTGAGGGCTGGTGTGGAGCGGTGCCGTTCAGCCGCATCCCCGACACCGGTCCGATCGATCCCGGCGCGATCGTGTTTGGTGCGCCGATCGGAACAACCGCAATGAACGACACCGCGGTCGCCCGGTTCAACGAAGCTCTGGCCAAGAACCCGAACAACCGTCTTGCTGCGATCGGTAAGGGAAGGGCCCTCCTCAATCTGGGCCAGTACGCCGCCGCAGGCGCTGCGGTCACTGCCGTGCCGACCACATACGTGTATCAGCTTGAGCACTCGGTAAACACGGGGGGGCAGAACAACCCGATTTCTGCACTGCTGCTAAACGGGCGGTACGGGATCGCGAACCTCGAGGGAGCGGATAATCCGGCGGGTCTCCTCCGCCCGGACGCACCAACTTCGGGCACGGCTGCTCCACCTGTCACGGCTCCCGGTGCCGAAGGCATTGCGTTCCGTGGTCTTCAGGACCCGAGGGTGCCTTATCAGTCGAAGGCCGGGAACTGCTTTTCGTCATCCGTCCGGTGCTGGCTCAACAACAATTATCCGGATTTCGAATCAGAGGTTCCGCTTGCGTCCGGAGTCGAGGCACGGCTGATCGAGGCCGAGGCGGCGTACAACGCCGGGAACTTCACCTTGATGATGGATCGCCTGAACGCGCTCCGGGCACTCACGCCGCAGCTGCTGGCGATCCTTTATCCGAGGCAGGTGCAGGTATTCCCAGCTATCGGCCCGCCATCGCTTCCTCAGCTGGTGGACCCGGGGACGGCGGCCGGCCGTCGTGAGCTTCTTTTCAGGGAGCGCGCGCTATGGCTGTTCAACACCGGACACCGGCAGGGTGATCTCCGGAGGCTTGTCCGCAATTATGGGCTGCCTTCCAATCAGGTCTTCCCAAGCGGTCCCAATTTCCGCGGAAGCGTATTCGGGGACGATGTCGCGTATCCCATTCCGTTCTCCGAGGAGAACAATCCGCAATTCAATCGGGAGGCATGCGTTCTGACTGAAGCCTGACACCAGTCGGGCCCAAGCCGGGAAAATCGCGGGGGTGCGCACCACTGGCACCCCCGCATTTTCGTTTTCAGTCACCGGTAGTTGGTGATCTCAGCAAACGAAAGAACAGGGTTCACAGATGACACAGATGATCCACCGATGACACTGAGAAACCCATTTCTCTTTCTTGAAGAGCGGAGGGATCGTGGTTCCGCCCTCCTCGGTGTCATCGGTGGATCATCTGTGTCATCTGTGAACCCTGTTCTTCCGTCAGGTCGACGCCAGAAAGATCAAACACCTCGGCAAACATCCCGGCCGCCACATCACCGACTGAACCAACCCCCAACAAGGGATCTGCAGAATCCCTGCGCAGCTCGATCTCCCTGGCGATCGAAGTCATCTCGACATCCTGTATGCCGCACGGAACAATGAAATCGAAATAGGAAAGATCTGTGTGAACATTCAGGGCGAAGCCATGCCAGGTAACCCAGTCCCGGGCGTGAACGCCGATCGACGCTATCTTCCGGCCGCTCGTCCACACACCGGTAAACCCGGCGCTTCGCTCTCCCGCAATCCCATAACGACTGAGGGTCCTGATGATCGCTTCCTCGACCTGTCGCAGAAACCAGTGAAGATCCTGCCGGTGGCGCTTGAGGTCGATCACCGGATAACCAACCAGCTGGCCGGGACCGTGGAACGTCACATCACCGCCGCGCTCGACCTCGAACAGCTCGACTCCGCGCGAGGC
>JBPPMU010000241.1:0-4167 GCA_051306215.1 Gemmatimonadaceae bacterium
CCGGAGCGGTGTGCATGCTGGCGAGCAGCTTCACTCCCGTGCCGCTGACTATCCTGGTTGGTGGCGTGGTATCGTTCCAGAACAACTCGGGACTCGCCCACACCGTCGATTTTGATCCTCCGATAGCGCCTGGCGTTGAGAACATCCCGTCGCATTCATCCGGAACCAACACCCGGACGTTCACGCAGGCCGGACGATTCCCGTTCCACTGCGCACTTCACGCGGGCATGACTGGAGAGATCGTAGTGAACTGACGGCTGCCGGGGCGCCTCAGAGAAACGACGTGCCGTCGAGCCCGGGAGGAACTTCAAGGCCAAGGGCAGTCAACGCCGAAGGCATCACGTCGACTGTGCGCTTCGCGCGCCCGCTCACGGGGTGATTCGTCAGGATGGGAACCAGCATGTGCTCGCGGTGGAGCGCACCGTGCGACGAGACGTGGGGAATCGGCTCGTACTTCGACCTGAAGTCCCAGTCACGCGAGGCAGAGATGATTATTTCGCCGCTTCTGGGGGAATCAGACAATCGCGCTACCTGAACAAGCGAATCGGGATAGTCGGTTTCGAGCGTTAACTCATACGCGGCATCGTCGCTGAGGCCGCGCTGGGCTCCCACCCCGATGGGATCGCCTGTGACCGGCTCATAGTCGATTGCGCCGGCATTCCAGCTGAGCCTCGCATAACCGCGTCCGCGGGAACCGTGAATCTCGCATTCACCTAAGGCGCACGGCAGAATCATCAGGTCGACCGAATCACGGGACAGGAGTGCATCGCGAAGGGGCTTCCAGCGCGGCCCCAACTCAGCCAGCCATGGGCGGGTGCGATGCGCAAGATCGAGGTAGAGGTGCGCCATCGCGTTGCCGCTCACCATCACCGCAACCTCGCCCCGATTCGAGAAGGCGAATGGATGCGCGATAGCGCGGAAGCCAAGGTTCCGTACCAGCCCGACCAGATTCTCGTGATGCTCAACCGGCGAATGGCCGTGGTCGCTCACGACCCACAAGTGCGTATCCGCCCATTCACTGCGGGCCTCGGCCTGGCCGCGCACGTCGGCGACGAGATCGTTCACGATGCGGAGCGCCTCGTCGACATGCTGACCCGAATGACCTCGCTGATGCGAGGTCTTGTCGACACCCGTAAGAGCCGCAAAAACAAAATCCGGCCGCAGCTCTTCCATAGCGCGCGAAACCTGCGCTGCGATGTCGCGGTCGATGGCCAGCCAGCCCTCGACATTACCCGCGAAATGGGTGCGACCCGTCTTCACAGCGAACCACATACTTCTCCCGATGCGGCGGTCGCGCGGAAGTCCACGGCCGATGACGTTGAGCGCGCCAAGACTCGAGCCGGCAAGTTCGAATATCGTAGGAGCCCTGGGATCGAGATCCGAATCGACGTGCCGGATCTCGGGACCCACGTAGCTTCGCGAATGGCCGGGCAGCCGCGATGTCGTACGCGTCCTGTCGTACCATCTCAGGCCGGGAAGCCCGACCGGGCCGGGATAACGCCCCATCAGGAACGGGGCATACGCAGGCCCGGTCACTGAGGGAAAAACGGTTGTTATCGTCTCGAGGCTCCCCTCGTCACGCAGGGCGGAAAGCGCCGGCACAACCCCGCGCCCCATTGCGTCTGACAGTACGTCAGGTCGTGCACCATCGGCGACTATTACTACTACCGGCATCCACCTTCCTCGTGTGCGCAGCGCGGGAGATTCAGCATTTCAGTGTTAAGTTGCGAGGCGTTGTCGAGTAATCATCCTCGCCGGACCATCACAGAGATGACGAAGAAGAAAACTACCGCGACGAAGGCATCGACGAAGCCGAAACGCTCACGCTCGAAGCAGCCTCGCACCGCCACCGGCAAGAAGGCAGATCCTGCCCTTCTTGCATCGGCTGAAGCAGAGGCCCGGGAAGGTACACGGGAACGCAATGAGGAAGGCCACATCATGGCGGGCCGCATGCCTCCATCTCTTTCCGAGCCCGGGAGGCAGGCGGGTGCGACGAGAACGGTCGACGAGGCGATCCGCACCCACGAGCCGGTCACGGAGGATGAAAAATTTCTTCAGAGGCCGAGTCCCGAATGGGACTTCACACGCACGGATCCGTGGCGCGTAATGCGCATCATGGGTGAATTCATCGAGGGGTTCGATACCCTCGCCCCGATCGAGAAGGGCGTCTCGATCTTCGGCTCGGCGCGCACCCATCCCGACGATCCGATGTACAAGTGCGCGCAGGAAGTCGCCCGACTTCTGGCGGAGGCCGGGTTTGCAGTGATCACCGGAGCAGGTCCCGGGATCATGGAGGCCGCGAACAAGGGCGCCGTCGACGGAGGCGGAAAATCAGTCGGATGCAACATCGAGCTTCCCTTCGAGCAGGGAGCGAATCCCTATGTCGATACACTGATCAACTTCCGGTATTTCTTCGTCCGGAAGACGATGTTCATCAAGTACTCTTTCGCCTTCGTCATCTTTCCAGGCGGATTCGGCACTCTCGACGAGCTTTTCGAGGCGATCACGCTCATCCAGACTGGCAAGATCTACCAGTTCCCGGTGATCCTCGTGGGACGGCATTATTGGGCAGGCCTGCTTCGCTGGCTCCAGTCGCGTGTCCTGGCAGAGCGCAAGATCTCGCCGGGCGACCTGGACCTGATTATCCTGACCGACGACCCGGTGGAGGCGGCGAAGGCCGTAATCGACGCGTACAACGCCCCGGCGAGGTTGTCCAAGAGGCGCCCGGCGTCCCCGAAGCCGTCCACCTAGCGGCATCCGGCGTCCTCTTCTAGGTTTGAATCATCGAGCGCTCGTCCGACTGAACGAGCGCTCGGCTTTTTTTTCTCACCGCACAGCAGTCAAGCCCATGATCGAAAAACTCAAGGCGACGCTCGGCGCGGAAGCTGAAAAGCTCCAACACGAGCTCAACGTGATATTGCCCGCCGAGATCAGGAAGGCCGTCGAGCACGGCGACCTGCGGGAAAACAGCGAGTACAAGGCGGCGCTCGAGCGTCAGCAATTCGTGCAGGCCCGCCTTGGCCAGCTGCGGCAGCGGCTCAGCAAGCTGTCGTCGATCGACGTAGCCCAGATCCCCCCCGACAAGGTGGGGCTCGGGTCGGAGGTCGTCGTGCAGGATGAGGAGACGGGCTCGAAGGAAACCTTCAACCTCGTCTTTGGCGATTCCGTAGAGTTCGAGGATGGCCACGTGAGCATGTCTTCCCCCATCGGCCTTGCACTTGTCGGCCGGGGCATCGGTGAGAAAACGATCCTCAAGCTTCCCGCGTCCGTGCGGAAGCTGAAAATCGTCGGCCTGAAGACAATACACGAGAGCTGATCCTTGACGGATTCGCGGGAGTCAGGATCATCGAGATCCCGAGTATCCCGCCGACTGGCTCCGAAGCAGGATCTGCTCTAGTCAGATCACCGGAAGCGGTACCTCGTCCGTCGGCGCGCGGCGGGGTTTGCGTCCGAGCCGTTTCTCGACGACATCGACGATCTCGGCGGCCATCGAGCGATAGGTGGTGAGCTTGCCCCCGGTGACGACTATGACGCCGGCCGGGTCGAGCGAAATCTGGTGCTCGCGGGAAATGCTCGAGGGGCGCGCACCGGGCGGGGAGGCGGCGAGGGGACGGATGCCCGCCCAGGTGTCGAGGACGCCACCAGTCGTGAGGGCGGCACCCGGGAAGTAGTGATTCGCCGAGCGAAGGAGGTAGTCGATCTCCTGATCACTCGCCTTCACGTCGTCGGGCGACTCTGAGGTATAGATGTCGGTCGTGCCGATTATCGCGCGGTCGCCCGACGGAAGCACGAACATCACTCGTCCGTCCAGCGGCGACGTCAGCGTTACCGCGCTGCGGTTGCCGATCCGGTCCCTCGCCACAGCCACATGCGAGCCTTTCGTTCCCTTTGCCTGCCACGGCCCAGTCGCGCTCACTATCGCGCGTGCGCGCACTGGCGTGACCCCGCCACCGAGAGTATCGCGAACCAGTGCGCCGTCGGCCCGCGGTCCGGAGCGTGTCACTGATTCCATCCTCGCGTGATGCACCGCAATGGCACCGTTGTCGATCGCTGCCTCGATCGTCGCAATCGTCAATCCGGCATCGTCTGTCGAGGCGTCGAAGTAGCTCGCCCCGCCCCGCAGGCCGTTCCGCTCGAGTGCCGGTTCGTTCTCGAGTGTCTGCTCGA
>JBPPMU010000242.1:0-25650 GCA_051306215.1 Gemmatimonadaceae bacterium
ACCACTGTGACCCGCGCACCGACCGTCGACGCGGCCGCGGTGACCAGGGTGTGTATATCGCGATAAACAACCGCATTCCCATCGTCGGAACGTTCCCCGGCAGTGGTAGAGTGACCGCGTCGGTTCCCCGCGCCGGTGGGAGAAGCCGCTTCTAGGACATGAAAAGCGTCTTTCCCGTTCTGCTCGCTGCACTGCTCGGAAGCGCGTGCAGCGAGCGGCCGAAAGAGGATTTTCTTGCGCAGGATTCGAGTCTGGCAAGCGATCTCGCTCTGGCAAATCAGGACACCGCTGCTCTCCCGCAGCTTGCTGACGTACCGGCCGCAGTCCAGCCGGGTGTGAGCGAACCGGCTCCGGCGCCGCCGCCTGCGCGTGTTCAGGCCCCGGCACGGACTGTCGTTCGCCGTCCGGCACCTGCGCCTGCTCCAGCACCTGCTCCTGTATCCAGTGCTCCGACAACCCGTGTAACTCAAAGCGGCAACACGGAGACGATCGACCCGCGAGGATCCGAGCGCGCGCTTGGAGTTGTCTCGGCGGGTTCGGAGATCGCGCTCGCCTCGGGACAGCGGGTGTGCACGAACACAAGCAAGGTCGGCGACAGGTTCAGTGCGCAGATCGCAAATCCGGTCATGGGCGCGAATGGCGCCGTGATTCCGGTGGGGGCGACGGCACTCGTCACGATATCCTCACTCAAGACGAGCGAAGGTTCAGGCGACAACATCGAGATCGGACTGACTGTCGAGTCGATAACGTTCGATGGTCGCACCTATCCCGTGACGTCGAGGACGACGTACGCTGAAGTCGACCGCGTGCGCGCCGAGTCGCGGAGCGATGATGTGAAGAAAGTCGCAGCAGGCGCCGCGATTGGTGCCGTGCTCGGGCAGGTGTTCGGCGGCAGGACGAAATCGACGGTGATCGGGGCAGCGACCGGCGCTGCAGCGGGTGCGGTGGTTGCAAACCGGACCGCGGATTACAACGGCTGCGTGCCGAGCGGTGGCCGAATCACGATAACCTTGAGCGAGCCGCTCACGATCCAGCGCACCTGAGAACAACGGTTCCCGCGCAGGGTAGATTAGGAATCGTGAGAAATTTACTGCTGGTGCCCATTCTCGCTGCTATCGCCTGCGGGAGAGCCGGGGAATCTGTGACCGCAGGAGACACTGCTACAGATTCTGCTGTGGCGACAGACTCTGCTGCCGCCCTCACCGATACTGCGAGCCTGACGTGCGGAGTTACCGGAACGCCGTTGCTCGACGGCAGCGGCATCGGTGAGCTCAGGCACAGTCGCTCAATCGACGAGATTCCGGCGCTGTGTCAGGTGTTGAGCGATTCGGAGCAGCAGGGGCAGGAGGGGATGATGGAGAGGGTCGTCGTCGTGCAGCTGGCCGGCGAGATTGTGCGGACAATCGTTGACAAGGGCCGCATCTACAGAATCGAAATCAACACTCCCCGCTTCAGGACTTCCGATTCACTGGGAGTCGATACTCCACTCGCGCGCATCGCTGCGATGCGAGGAGCCCAGTTCGCCCCCGGACATGATGGCGTTTACGGATTCTCCCCGGAGCACTGCGGTTTGAGCTTCAGGTTTTCATTGCCATGGCGTCCGCCGGCGGGAGGCCAGTGGACTGCCGAGGCGATAAGTGCGGCGCATGGGACAGCTGCGGCAAATCGCGTCATAGTTATCGGCTGCCGGCGTTAAGTCGCTCAGGGAACTCCGGTGGAATCGAGCTGCCTGACGATCCACCTGTCGCTCTCGAACCGCCGTCGCTCAGTCCTTGTCGAATCGACGAAGCGAAGCATGTGGTCGCCGCCGTGTGCCGCGAGAACCTTGCTCTGAATGAGCCATCCCGGCTGGGCGAAGCTTCGCGCATTGCGATCGAGATACGTCGCTCTTCGCGCTTCAGGAAGGCTGCCGATAATCTCGAATGGTTTTGGCAGCCAGGAGCGCGTCGTCATTTCCCCGGTGCTCCATGACTCGAGCATCAGCCGCCCATCGCTCGCCAGCACGAAGGCGTCGTGCGGTCTTGCACCGGCGGCGATGAGGAGCGACTCGAGCTCCGGATCGATCGCCGGGACCTGTTCGTGGAACCGCGCGGGTGTGAGCTGACGCCTGGTGATTTCTGATAAGAACGATTCGTGTCCCGCGGTGATTGTCACCGGCATCGCCAGCAGCGGAACCATCGATGCTGCGAGCACATACCGCGCGTGCGGGGAGCCGGTGAAGGGGTGCAGGCGCATGCACGACGCCAGCGCGTAAATCAGGACGGGGATTATTGCAACCAGGTTGACCGGGTGGCTTCGCCCGGTGAAATAACTCGCGACTGCCCATATCAGCCCCCAGGCCGCCGCCCACACCGCGAGCCGGGGGTCGAGAGGATTGATTCGCGCGTGGAGTCCAAGCACCGTCGAAACGATCAGGAACGAGATGATCAGGTACCAGATCGTCCCGGTCGGATCGATGGGAAGCGCGCCGAATCCGCTGCGGCTGTAGAGGAGAACGTACTCGACGTGGCCAAGCAGGTCCGGGCCCGGCGCCCCCGCAAGGCGGTACGCCGCAAAAAGCGCGAGGCCCGCGATGACTACAGCGGCTAACTGGTACGCAGCATTTCTCGCGGCCGCGAGAATGGTCCCCGATACCGTCAGTGTGTCCCGCCGCGCGGCCTGAAGCGTATGAACGAGCAGCGCTGGGAACCACATTGCTGTCACGTATATCGCTGTCTCGGCCGACCACATCACGGCGGCTATCCAGATCGCCGTACCGGTGAGGACGAACCGTCTCGCTCGATCTGGCCTCAGATGCGAGCTCATGAGGAACGCGAGCATCACGAAGCACCAGATGAATCGAAAGGGACCGGCTGCAGGCGTCATCTGAGCCGGAAGAAGAAGAGTCTCGCTTCGGGGCCTGAAGAAAAGCGTCGTGAGCGTTATCAGAATGGCTGTGAGTGCTCCGCCGATTCCCGGAAGAAGGCGGCGAATCGACACGTACATCAGGAACGCTACTATCGCGTAGACGACCGCCTGGAAGAACCAGAAACTCTGCCACGCGCTGCCGGGAAGCAGAGCCGGAATGAGGATGCTGAGAAAGCCATACTGCGACGGCGTATCCCAGAGGAGCGTCCCGCCCTGCCTCAGCTGCTCTATCGGCCCGACGAAGAATCCCCAGTGGTAATGCTCAACGACAGGATACGTCCTGAAGCTGAACGCGACGAGAAACGCTATCGGAACAAGATCGACAACCCTTATCGCACCGCCCGCACGCGACTCCTCCCCGACCCACGAGCGCAGGGCGAAGCCGACAATCAGCACGCTGGAGGCGAGTGCCGCACCGGTGAGCGGCGACGCCGTGAGCCAGTCGAGCGCGTTCTGCCAGTATACGAGCGCCCCTCCTGCCATCCACGCGGCGGTTCCACACGCCACACCGAGCGCCACCGAGACTGACTGAACAGCGCGAGGGCGGTCGCGCACAACAATCAGCGCTGTCGTCGCGAGTGCGCCGGCAATAGCCGCGGCGATTGTCGATGGGTTCGCGCGAAGCACGGCGTATGCAGCGAACTCCAGCACGACGAGAATCACAAGCAGGCGCTCGAGTGTGCTGGCCACCGCCGGCCCCGCGATTCGAGGCACCACCCATCCCACGACCCACACTGCCGGCGGAAAGACGACGAGAGCAGCCATGTACGTCGCCCACTCCACTGTTTCTGTCGCGCCGCCCCTTCCCATCAGGCGGATCACCCCCGGCAGCAGCAGCGCTCCACCGAGTATTACCTGAATCCCCAGCGCAGCGATCCAGAGCGGTTGGAGCGCGCGCAGCAATGGCTGCCCGACGACAGATGGAATCACCTTGCTCATCAGGAAACCAGTGCCGGTGGGCTAGTTGGTGTCGAGCGCGGGGTAGTCGAAGCGGACGATTTCCGAGAACCTGACGATTTCGAGCCTGCGGAAGAAATCATCGTCCTCGATTGAATATGGCGCGAGAAGCTTCGATGGATAGTCCGCCAGTGCACCGCACCGGTTGAGAATGCTGTGCACGAATTCCGAGCACATCATCTCATGGCTCCATGCCTCGAGGATGCTGCGGCGAAGAGGCGCCGGAAGCAGGAACTTCGTGAGATAGAGCGGAACGCTTCTCTGCATCTTCAGGTAGTCGATGGGACCGTACCGCCCGAGAGCTTCGTGAACACGCTGCGGATCTATCTCGCTGGAGATGAATCTCACTCCGTAATGCGCTAAGCCATTGTTGCGCGTGTATGCGTCGAGCAGCTGAGCCAGCGGGACGATGCGTATGCCCCTGCCGCCGGTAGGATACTCCGCGAACGCGTGCCCGGAATGTTGTTCTTCCGCGCATTCGAGCACGAAGAGCTCCTCATTCTCGCGGACGATGATCCCGGAATGACGAAACTCCGTCGCCTTGAAGAAGAGCGGCGAGACGAAGTCGAGCTCGAGCGAATCGATGAGCCCCGTGCGCGACGTTTTATGGAACAGGATGATATCGCCGGTCTTGAGAGCCTCCCTCACGTCGGTGAAGCTGACCATTGGATGCCTCTTGTACCTGTGCCGGCGGCGCTCTATCCAGCGCCCGCTGGAAACTCCCCGCGCCGCGGACGCTCGAGTTGTTTCGACAGGACTCATCTCCTCGCCTGCCTCCCGGCCTCAGGAGATGAGCGACTGGTACTGAGCCATCGGGGACCACGCGCAGTCGTCATGGAATGCGCTGAGGTCGTGCGGCGACTCAGCCCAGCGGTACTTGTCGCGATCCCGCGAAAGCACTCCACGATCGACGAGCTCGGCGAGCGCGTCCTCGATGTCACCGAGGAACGCATCGTCGATACGGGCAACAAGCTCATGCGACGTGATCTCATCCCCCGCGGGCAACTTCTCGATCTCCCGTGTGACGAGCTGAAAGTCCCGACATATCGGCTCGAACAGTGCCTCGACGACAGCGTCCGCGAGATCATCGTCGGAGTGGTGTCCCTCCGGAAACCAGAATCCGTTCCTGCGAATGTGAGCCGCGACAGCCGCATTGTCGGGTTTTCTCAGCCGCGCATCGTTGTAGAACAGGTGCATCCACTGCCCCTCATACGTTCTGCCGAGCAGCCGTGGCACTTTCTCCTCGTCGCCGAGCTTGCTCTCGATAATGACGCCGCCCCGGCGGATGATCGCCGACCTTAGCGCGGACGCATCGATTCCGAGTCGCGCGTTCTGCTCGCAGAACACCCTGATGTGGAAGCTTGTCACCGCCGAATGGCGCTGGAGCTCTGCCACTATCGCCTGACTCACTGCCTTGATGTCGGTCCCTGAGTCGATTCTCAGCGGAGCTCCCGCGCGGATGTGGACCCGGCCGAGTTTTACCTGGCTCTTCACCAGCTTCCGCGTCCACTTGAGAAGTGGTGACAGCCCGCTCCTGTGCTTCACGCCCCTGTCGAGCTCCCTGAAGAATCCTTCCTCCTCCGCAATCCTGTCGTAGCTGATCGAAAGGGGCAGGACGACTGCCGCGCGTCCCGCCTGCTGCAGGGCACGGAGCATTCCCCGTTTTGGCTGGAGGAATCTGCGCGACCGGCTGCGCGTTCCTTCCGCATAGAACTCGAGGGACTGCCCAGCGTCGACGAGCTTCGCGATCTGCCGCGTCAGCTCGGGATCCGGCGCGCCAACGCCGCGCTTTATGTAGAAGGCTCCGGCTCCCTGAAAAAGGCTGCCGATGATCGGGATGCGCGCGAAATCGTCGGTCGCCGCGATCCGGGGCAACTTGAGCCCGAGTCCGGGATGCGCAAAGCACAGCAGCGAGGTTATCAGGAAGTCGAGATAACTTCGGTGACTCGGCGCGAGGATGACCAGGTCGTCGGGCTTCACCTCGCGTAGCGCGGATTTTATCTCCGTCTCGTTGAACGTGATGTCGGCACCCGCGGCACGGAGGCCCTTGCGGACCACGTAGGCAAACACTCGCGTCGTAGCATTGCCCTCCGGCTGACGGAGAGCCCAGCCGATATCCGTGCCATGCATCCTGAGTGGAGCCTGAACCGGGTTTCGCTTCAGGAGGTGTTCGGAGATTCCGTTTGAGACCGACTGCAGGTAAACGTCGAGATCGAAACCCTTCAGCGGAGGGAAAGCTGTCCGGAAGTCGAAGCTGTGGTGCGCGAAGTAGCTGAACGCCTCATCGAGCGATCCGAGAATTCCCGCAAGCTTCTTGATCCTTACCGCGGCGCGCTTTTGTCCCTGGAATCGCTTCGAGGTTTTCGCAGCGCTCAGCGGAAGCTGATGGTGCATCAGCTCATTGAGCCTGAACACGCCCTTCGATGGCCCGACGTAGACGAGCCCCGCCTCGCGCTCGTGAGGCGCGGCCCTGAAATGTTTCTCGTGCGTGTACGCGAGGCGCGATGACGCGCCGCTGTTCTCCAGCCCGGCTACCGCGTGCCTGATTACCAGAGGTTTCTGGAGTGCAGGCTCGAACGCACAAGAGATGATGCGGTCAGCGACATCGTCGCACGGTACCACGTCAATGACCGTATTCGGATCTGTCCGGACAACCTTCAGATGTCCGGCGCCGAGCAGCGAGATGAACGCGGCGTATGCCGCGTGGCTGTCGATCCAGCCCGGGAAAGGGTGCTCCCGGCATGCCGACACGATGCTGGGGCGGAGCAGAGTGAGCGGCACGGTCCCGCGGCGTTTCGCCAGTATCAGCTCGGCGACGCACTTGGTGAGCGTGTAGGTGTTCGGGTGACCAGTCTTCGCCAGAAGGTCCTTCTCCTCGGCGACACCGGCGAGAATCGTTTCGTAGACTTTCTCCGCATCAAACGGCAGATCGACCAGCTCCTCGTCGACTCTCAGCGTTCCGTTGCCGGGGTGCGGAGTGACATACGCGGTCGAGACGTCGACGAGCCGCTCGACGCCAGGGCATTCCTTGGTGAACTCGAGGATTCTGAGGGCGCCGGAGATATTGATCGAAGCCGCTTCTGCGATCGGCAGATCGAATCTCACCGACGCGGCACAGTGGATAACATGGGTGAGATCCGCGCGCAGCAGGGTTGCATCTTCTTCGGAGATTCCCAGCCCGTCGAGCAGCATGTCGCCGGCGATTGGATGACAATGGCTCCGCCAGCCAGGCTCGAGACGGTAGAAACAGCGCGACGGAGCGACGGCGTGATCGAAGCGCTCGTCGGGAGACTTGCGCCGGCGTGGACGGATGAGCAGGTACACCCGCTCGACGTTCAGCTCGGCGCGTCTCCGCATCAGCTCCTCGAGAACCACCTTGCCGACGAACCCCGTGCATCCCGTGAGGAGAATGCGGGACCCGCGCTGCGAGGTGCCGCTCATGTCAGCGCCTCGGCGTGCTCATGCGAATCGAGAGGCAGTTGCGCGGCGAAAACGTTGTGGGGGTCGAGCGCATGCTTCATCTCTTCGCGCCAGCGCTGCATGGCAGGAGACATGATGTCGGAGAGGAAACGAAGCCTGAGCTTGCCGACGCCGTGGTGGTGAGAAATCGATCCGCCCGCTTCTATCACTTCCTTCCTCGCCGCAGTCTCGATCTCATGGTATTCGGACACCGCGTCATCGACTCCTTCCGCATAAAACGCCATGTAGAAGTAGATGCAGCATCCGGTCTCGTAGATCTGCGTGACGCGGCACGACACGAACGGCGTGCCGGGAAGCTTTCGCTCAGCGTGAACGTCATAGATGCGCTGCTTCACCCGGTCGACGAGCGACTGAGCCTGGCTCCACGGCACTGAAGTCTCGAATGATTCTCCGAGAATGTTGTGCTGGAGCACGAAGTCGCGGATATACGCGATGCCGAACGTCAGCAGGTAACCCCGCTTGCCGTTTTCTTCTCCACCCTTCATCCCCCTGTGTCTCTTCGCCAGCCGGTATACCATTTTCTCCTGTCGGTCGACTTCTTCCCTCGCTCCCTCGAACACGAGCGTGACGGCGACCATGCTCCCCGGATCGAACCCCATCGGTCCCGTAACCAGCCACTTCTGTGCCTTGCTCTTGAGCTTTTTGGCTCCCTGGGGACGCGGCTTCAGCGCCTGCCCGAACTGGAACTGCAGGTTGTCGACGAGACGCGCGCTCGCGGGATAGACATCCTGCTGGGCCAGGTCGTACATGAACGCCAGGCCTTCCTCGAAGCTCCTGAAAATTACGGAGCCATAGCGCCTCTCCCCGGGCAGCGGAAAAAGTTTTACAACTGCCGAGGTGATGATTCCGAGGCTTCCCTCGCTTCCGATGACCCAGAGTTTGGGATCCAGACCGATGCTCTCGCGCGGCACCACCTGGGAACGCTCGAGCTTCCCGAGCGCCGACACCACAGTCACGTCGAGAATGATGTCCTCGATGTTGCCGTAGCGGTTCTTCTTCATTCCGCTGGCATTTGTCGCGATCCACCCGCCGAGTGTCGAGAACTCGACGCTGTCGGGCTCGTGACCCATTGTGAATCCGTGATCGGCAAGCTGCGCCTGGATCATCCGGCCTGTCGCACCCGCCTGGATCCTGGCCATTCGGTTGACCGGGTCTATCCAGTCGATCGAATCGAGGCGGCTCATGTCAACCGAGACGATCGGCCTTTCCTCCCAGGGAAGGCAGCGCAGGGCTTCCGTAACGTTGGTGCCCCCGCCGTACGGCATCAGAACGACGCCGGTGTCAGCGGCTTCCTTCACAATTCCGGTCACTTCCTCTTCCGTCGCCGGGTACAGCACGTAATCGGGAACGCGAGGGAATCCCTCGGCCCGGATAGCGCTGATCTCGGAAACAGTGTGCCCGTGACCGTGACGGAGGCGGACCGAAGGGTCGGTCACGATCTGGTCAGGATTCAGAATGGCGCCAAGTCGCCGTATGAACTCGGGCGCCGGCCGCGGATCAGGCACATACGGGGCTGGTTCTGAGGCAGCTCCTGGCTCGAGGGGGAAGTTTATTCCGACAACCTTTCTGAACCACGGCAGGAGGTCGGGGAGTGTCTCCCCGCTCAGTCCGGGATAGCGGTTGCCGGTGACGGTTATCGCGCCATTGCCATCCACCGCAAAGGTCGTGTCGCGAAAGCCCCATGCACTGTTGCTCGTTTCGTCACGAGGATCGTGATGCGGCGGGAGCGGATAAATCCGCCCCTGTGAGGACGACATGCCCCCCGGAATCGATGCTGCCACGTCTTCCTGGTTCAGGGCCGGGCGCGGCGGGTGAATCTGATGCCGGCCGCGGACGGTTTCTCGTTGACGACCCTTATCGGCGAAGGAATATCGCCGAAGGTCGAGAGCCGGACATGGTTGATCCGGCGGATCGCAGTATGCCAGGAGGAAACGGCAAGGATCACCACTACTGCCCGCAGCACCCAGCCGTCCATCGCAAGTCCAAACAGTGCCTGTGGTGCGCATAGGAGAGCGACCCGCTCGGCGCGCTGCATCACGCCGACCTTTGCGTTGATTCCCAGCGCCTCGGCACGGGCGCGCGCGTAGCTCACCAGATACGTGCCGATTATCCCCGCGAGGGCGACGGCGAGCATGACCTTGCTGGCGTGAACGGCGTTAACTGCGTAGAAGTACGCGAGCCCGGCGAGAAGGGCGCCGTCGGCTACGCGGTCGAGGGTCGAATCGTAGAATGCGCCGAAAACTGTGACCTGGTTCGTCCTGCGGGCGACTATTCCATCGAGCGCGTCAGCAATGGCTGTGACGGCGATGATTATGCCCCCCGTCCGCATGTATCCGAGCCCGAACGCGACTGCACCGACGATAGTGGAAAGGGTCCCGATCGTGGTGAGGGCGTTGGCCGAAATTCCGAGTTTTATTATGACCCCGGCGATCGGCTCCATGATGCGGAGATAGCCGGTGGTAACGAACTTGACGTGCGCCGTCGTGATTCGCTTCCAGAGAGAGCTCATGCGGGTGGCTGGTGTCGGACTGGGTGGCGTCAGCCCGTCGGATTGGACCCGGAAGTCTGCTGACTCTTTCAAGCTCAAGCTAGGGGGATAGCTGCTTCGGCGCCAGAATGGGAGGCGCCTGGAGGAGAGCAAAACCCAGGGGGGAAACGGATTTGGCGCGTTGTAGAGCCGGCATGTTGCCGCCTGGCCACGTTGCCGGGTAAGGCCAACACTTCTTCCACTGTGTTCTTCAAAACCACAAAAGCGAAGGATGCTTTCCTACAGTTTCACCGGCCGCTCCCGGAAGCATCTGCCCCTCGGAGTGGTCGATCCGCCAAATCCGTAAAATCCGCCCAATCCGTTCCCCCTGGGTTTCTGGAGATTGACGCAACAGGAATGCTTGCACGGGCGGCATCGGCCTTCCTACATTGGCCGGCCACGCAAGGCCTCCCTCACCCGAAGCGAGGAAGCCGCAGATGCCACGGAAGCCAATCGCTGTCAGGAAGAAATACGCAGTCGGGGCCGACCAGGTCCGGCTCTCTGTCCTGGTGGGAGACCGTCAGTTCGGCACTTCGATGGTTTTCCTCGACGATGAGCTCCTGGCGAATGGGGACATAGATGAGCTTCCGCTCGGCGCCGGCGACGAGATCGCCGGCCGGACTGTTACCGTCTACACCGTCGTCACCGACGTGAGGGACAAGAAGAACGACATGTCGGTGACCTGGATACTGACTGGCGGCAACAAGACCGCTACGGTCGAAAAATCGGGCTCAGGCGCGAAGTCGTTCGGGTCCCAGATGTTCAAGGCAGTGTTCGACCTCTCCGGCGACGCTTAAAAGGAACCCATGATACCAGCAAGGGCTTCACTAGGCGCTGGAGCACTTGTCTCGCTGGCTGTGCTCGCGCCCTGTATGCTCGAAGCGCAGGAGCCCGGTCGCGATCCGGCCATGGCGCCAGCGGTGGCGCTGGAGACTTTTCGGCTGTCGGGACCGCCTGCCCTCGCTCTCCTCGGATCGTCAGCTGCCTCGGTGTCGAGGCCAAACACGCCCCGCGACCTCATCGCGAGCCTTGTCTCGGGCGCCGGAGCAAACGGAATCGTTCCCGACGGTTATGCGCTCGAGACTGCCCCGTTCTGGCTTGTCCGACGGAGAGCAATGAGTCTCGCCGAATACCACGAGGCTTCGCTCGCCCAGCGGCTCAAGTACTTCACTGCGATATCTGTTGCCACCTCCCGGCCGGCGTCACGAAGTGATTCGCCACGCGACGCACGCGCCGCGATCGCTATTCGTACGCTTCTCGCAAACGGACGACCGAGTCCGCGGCTGCGCGCGATCGGTGACTCGATGCGTTTGGCCCAGCTTGATTACATAACGCGCTTCCGGCGCTGGGAGGATGCCGGCGCCAGATCGTCGGGGCTCGACGCTGCGCGAAGGCGTCTCGAGCGGCATGATGAACTGCTGTCATCGCTGACAGTGCGCGTGCTCGCTGGCGGCGAAACGACTCTACGTGACAGCACGATGCGCACGCTTGCCCGCCGTGACAGCCTCCGCGCATTTGTGGCAACTGCGCAGACGGCTGCTGATACAGAGGTTGCAGTCGCCGGCGATCTCGACCGGATCGAGGCGCGGCTCGAGACACTCGCGAAAAGATTTGCCGCTGAAGAGGTCGAGCCGCATGGCTTCATCCTCGAGCTCGCGGCAGGTGCGCGCGCGCTGTTCGAGGAAGGGCTGTGGGGCCGGCAGCGCACCGACGGTCTCGGCATCTGGCTCACGCCAATGTACAGGGCGCGAACCAACGGTCTCGAGCTGATCGGCGTCGGCCGTTATCTGTCAGGTGTGACTGAATATGACGGCCACGACCTGCTCGATATCGGAGTGAGAGCGGGGATCGATGCCGGAAAAGGCTCACTCTCTGCTGAACATGTCTGGCGGAGTCTGCACGGGTCCGACATGCTCGGTCTTGCGTCTGAGGCCGGCGGTGAATACCGGAGCCGGACAACCCGGTGGGCTGTGCTGTTCGATTACCCGCTCGGGGGCAAGCTCTGGGTGGTTGCCAGCTTCGGAAGCGACTATCGGCTACCCGACGGCCACAGGCCGGTCATCGCGACGGTCGGACTCAACCTCGGCTTTGGCGCGATTGAAATTCTTCCGTCCGGGCGATGACTGTGTGATCCCTCGCCGTGGCAGATTTTTTCGCGCGATCTGATACCATCCGCGAACGGGATTGCCTGATCCACGCGATTGTATCCACGGCCGTGACGTCGGGATCGCGGGGGCGAAAACCCAGGTCCGCTTCGGCATAGCGAGACGAGATTCCCCAGAAGTGGGACGCCATTTCGATGACGACCTTGTCCGGAATTATCCCCAGCGGCCTCCCGATTCGGTCATTCAGCGCGGCTAGATGCCTCACAAAGCGGGAAGGCACGATCCGCCACGACGGCTGGATTCCCGCGAGCCGGGCAACCCGCCGGAAGAAGTCATCGAGTGAGCTGGCTGTGCCCGGGAGATTGTAGGACGGACGAGGCGACGCGATTTGCATTGCCCGCACCATCGCGTCTGCGGCGTCACGGACATCGACGAAGTTGATGCCCCCATCCCAGATGAATGGCAGCCTGCCATCGAGCACGCGCATGAGATTTCCGACAGACCTGAGGCGGTGGTCGCCCGGACCGAGAAGCACGGGAGGACGAACAATCACGAGCTCAACACCCAGCTCGGCGGCAAGCGCAGATGCTTCCTTCTCGGCGCGGATCTTCGACAGGTAATATGGCCAGTCTTTCGCGACCTCCACGCAGTGCGGCGACTCTTCGTCTGGTGCGCCTTCCGGATCTCTCGAGCAGCCGATGGTCCCGGAAGTCGATACGAAAACGACGCGGCAGTGCCTTCGCGCGCCGAGCCGCACGATCTCCAGCGTCGCGTTTACGTTGAAGGCGGTCATCGGCTCAGGACGCACCCTTGAATGCTTCACTTCGGCGGCGAGATGATAGACTCCGCGAAGATCCTGAAGGGCTGGATCGTCCGCCCAGGAACCCCCGGCCGGCGATCCCTCCAGAAGTGTCGCACCCTTCAGGTAGCCGAGTTCAGCTCCCCTCGCGGTGGAAATATTCCGCACGAGCGCAATGATCCTCGCCGATGGGTCGTCGCGCCTGATCGCGGCGACTATGTGGCGGCCAAGAAATCCTGTGGCGCCGGTGATCAGGTATGATGGCGTACTTTCGGTCACGCTCGCAGGATAGCGGGTGGACCCTTTCTTTGCAGGAGAGCCATACTGGCGTAGGCGGCGACCGACACAAAAAGGGAGGTCAGGTACGGCAGCTCCCACCCCATCACGTACGCTCCGAGCACCCAGGTGATGACGCCTCCCAGAAGGGAGGCGATTGCGGCTCCTGACCGGCCCCAGGTCGTGAAGAGCCCGATGGTGACAACAGTGAAGATTCCCGCGCTGCCGAACGACGATGCTTCCTCGACCAGCGCGTAAACACCGTCGGCATGGAGCGCGATGATGTATGCCAGCACGCCGAAGAGAGCGACGCCGGCGCGGGCGAAACGCACCTTCGACCGTTCGCTCATGTCCGGGCGCGCGGGAATTATGATGTTGTGCGAGACCAGCGAGGAGCATACAAGCAGGGTCGTATCGACCGTCGAGAGAATCGCCGAAATAAGTGCGCCGGCGAGGATCACGTAGAGTGCCCCCGGCAGCAGGCGCTGTGCGAGAAGCGGTAAAACCTGCTCGGGGTCCTCGAGTCCGGGCAGCAGCACTGAACCCGCGAGACCTATTGCAACGGGGATGAGCCCCAGCAGCAGATATCCGCCTCCCGCGAGGAGTGACGAACGCCTCGCAACCTCGGGGGATCGCGCGCTTATGACCCGCGAAACGAGTTCCGCGGCGACAACTGATCCGCAGATCGGGATCGCCCATTCCTCGATTATCGCCAGCGCCGATGCTCCGCCAGCGAACGGGTCGAGCCGGGCAGAGGGAATGGCTGTGAAGGGCTCGAATCCGGTGCTGAGCAGCAATGCCCCGAAGAGCACCAGCAACCCCACCACGAGAACTATTCCCTGGATGAGGTCGGTCCATGCATCAGCGAGCATTCCACCTAAAGCGGTGTATGCGACGACGATCCCTGCTGCCACCGTGATAGTGACTGACACGCCGATACCCGACGACGCGGAGATCACCTGGCCGAAGGCTCGAATCTGCGCAGCGGCCCACAGCAGCGACGCAGGAACCATGAGGAGAACCGCAAGTTTCTCGACCCCCGGCGAGTACCGGTCGCGAAAGAGGTCGGCCAGAGTCGTGAGCTTTCGTCTCCACAATGGCGCGGCGAAGACGACTCCCATTAGAAGCAGGCACGCCCCGTATCCGAACGGGTCTGATGTCGCGCCGGCGAGACCGGAGTCGTAAACCGCACCCGCGGATCCAACCGTTGTTTCCGCGCCGAACCACGTCGCGAAGATCGTGAACGTCGCCAGCCCGTACCCCAGCTGCCGTCCCGCCAGGAGGTAGTCGCTTTCGGTTCTGATACGGCGCGACACATATGCACCGATTCCGAATTGCAGGACCAGGTAGGCAAGAATGCCCCAGAGGACGGCGCTCACGGGCGGGGAAGATGCCTTATCATTAGTGAATGCGCCACAAACTCATCCTCGCGGCGGCTGCGTATTCCCTGGCGGCGACCGGCTGCTCGACTGACCAGTCCGCCGGTGTCGATGCGCAGGCGGTCGCCGCCCGGCTCGACTCGATCTCGGAGCCATACGTCAAGCTGGTTCTCGCTGTCGGCAAACACGATGCTGACTACGTCGACGCCTACTACGGACCGCCGGAATGGCGTTCGGCAGTTGATTCGGCGCCGCTTGTTTTGCCCGCCATCGCGGCGCGAGCCGACAGCCTGATCAAGCTGCTCGATTCGCTTCCGGAGCCTGGTGATGAAATGCTCGGTCTTCGCCGCTCGTATCTCCGGACCCAGCTCGGTGCGCTTGCCGCGAGGGTGAGCATGCTCGAAGGTGAGAAGCTCACGTTCGACTCCGAGTCGCTTGCCCTTTATAACGCTGTTTCGCCAAGGCATCCGGAGTCCTACTACCAGCAGGTCATCGATTCCCTCGGGCTCATGCTTCCGGGCAGCGGGCCGATACCGGAGCGGTATGAGAGGTATCGAAGCCAGTTCGTAATTCCTTCGGCAAATCTCGACACTGTTTTCCGCACCGCGATAGCCGAGTGTAAGGCACGCACGATCCAGCAGATACCGCTGCCGGAGGGCGAGGAGTTCAAGCTCGAGTATGTCACCGGCAAGTCATGGAGCGGATACAACTGGTATCAGGGAGACTACAAGAGCCTGATCCAGATAAATACCGACCTGCCGATTTTGATCGACCGGGCAGTCGACCTCGCCTGCCACGAGGGATATCCCGGCCATCACGTATATAACCTGATGCTCGAGCAGGAGCTGGTGAAGAAGCGGGGCTGGCTGGAGTACACCGTCTACCCGCTCTTCAGCCCGCAGTCGCTGATCGCTGAGGGGACGGCGAACTACGGCATCCAGATGGCGTTTCCAGGGGCCGAGCGCGCCGAGTACGAGCGCCGCGCGCTCTGGCCTCTCGCCGGGCTGGACACCACAAAAGCTGACGAGTATTACCGGATCTTCGAGTTCGGCGGGCGCCTCGCATATGCCGGAAACGAAGCCGCGAGGAGGTATCTCGATGGGGAGATAACCGCGGCGGAGGCAGCCGAGTGGATGAATCGCTACGCTCTCTATTCCCCTCAGCGCGCGGCCCAGCGCATAAAGTTCATCGATCAGTACCGCAGCTACGTGATCAACTACAATCTCGGAAAGGATCTCGTAAAGGAGTACGTGGAAGGGGGAAGTCGCGGGGACGCTACCGGCAGGTGGAGCGCGTTTACCTCACTTCTCACGTCGCCCCGCCTCCCGAAAAATCTCGCACCTGACTCGACCAACCAATGAGGAAGCCCAAAATGCGCATGGTTCCGATTGTCCTGATCACCGCGATTTTCGCCGCTTGTGCGCCCGCGCAGGTAGCGCAGGCACCGACGCCGCAGCCGGCACCTTCGGCACCGACGGTCGAGGCACCCGTCACTCTTCAGCCGGTCGGGTATCGCTCGGAGTTCGGGACGATGTGGACGTTCGACGCCCCTCCACTCGATTACTGGCGCAGCACCTACAACTTCACGCCCGACCAGGCGTGGCTCGATCGCGTGCGAATTGCCTCGATCAGGCTTCCCAACTGCTCTGCATCGTTCGTCTCCGCGACGGGACTCGTGATGACGAACAACCACTGCGTGCGTGAATGCACTGCCGAGTCGTCACCGCCCGACTCCAACTACATCCGGACGGGTTTTGTCGCTCGGTCGCGCGCGCAGGAAAAGCGCTGCGCGGGCATGTATGTCGACCAGCTCGAGACCATCGAGGATGTCACAAGCCGCGTGAGGAGCGCGGTCACCGCAACGACAGCGGCTGAGCAGGCAACTCAGCGAACGACTGTCACGAACCAGATTCGAACCGAATGCGCCCAGCGCACCGGCCTTACCTGCCAGGTTGTGTCGCTTTACGCCGGCGGGATTTATTCTGTCTATACCTACCGGCGGTACGACGACGTGAGACTCGTCTTCACCCCCGAGGAAAGTGTCGCGGCCTTCGGCGGCGATCCCGACAACTTCACGTATCCCCGATACAATCTCGACGTCGCGCTTCTTCGCGTTTACGTCAATGGTCAGGCTCACTCGCCTCAGCACTTCCTGCCATGGAGCCGCGCCGGCGCGGCTGAGAACGAGGTGGTATTCGTAGTCGGCAACCCGGGCAGCACCGGAAGGCTCAACACGATCGCGCAGATGGAATACCTTCGCGACATCGGTTACCCCACTACGATCGCCGGCTACAACCGCTCGCTCGATGCGATCACCGAGCTGGTACGCCGGAACCCGCAGGCGGAGCAAACATTCCAGAACGTCGTGTTCTCACTGGAGAACTCCCGCAAGGCGGTGACTGGCTATCACTCCGGCCTCATCGACTCGTCCTACATGGCGAGCAAGAACGCGTTCGAGCGCGAGTTCCGGGCGAGAATCGCCTCGAATCCCGAGTGGCGGCTGAAGTACGGCAACGTGTACGGAGAGATTGAATCGGCGCAGCGGGAGATCGCGCGTCTTGCGCCGCGTCTCAGGTACCATGGGTTTGGTCCGTCTCCCCAGGCAGGAGGATCGCGGCTTCTGATCCTCGCGGGCCAGCTCGTTCGCATGACCGATCAGACGAGAGCATCGCTGCTTGCCGAGCAGCCAGTTGATACGCTTTTCGAGCGCCTGATTCTCACCGCACACCTGAAAGCGGCGCAGGAGAATCTTCCTGCCGGGGACCCGTTTCTCGAGGCGGTGCTGGCGGGAAGGACCCCGGAGCAGGCTGCCTCCGAGCTCGTAAGCGGAACGCGTATAGGTGACACCGCGGCAAGGCGCGCTCTCATTGAAGGCGGAGCGCCGGCGATTGCGGCATCGAATGATCCAATGCTCGTGGCGGCTCGGCGAATCAGCGACCTGAACAGGGCAGTGCAGGCGGATGCAGCCCGTCACAACGCGGTAATGACCGCGAACAACGCTCTGCTCGGTGAGGCGCTGTTTGCGACGTACGGCACATCCCTGCCGCCCGACGCGACGTTCACCCTGCGGATCAGCGACGGTGTCGTGAAGGGTTACCCGATGAACGGAACGATTGCGCCATTCAAGACGACGTTCATGGGCATGTACGCGCGCTCGGCGGATTTCGATGCTAAGCCGCCGTTCGACCTTCCGAAACTCTGGCTCGACCGCATGAACAGGATCGACCTCAAGACGCCGTTCAACTTCGTCTCGACGAACGACATCATCGGCGGAAACTCCGGCAGTCCAGTGATAAACAGGAATGGCGAAGTCGTCGGTCTGGCGTTCGACGGCAACATCGAGAACGTCGCTAACCGGTTCCTCTTCAGGACCGACCTGCCTCGCACGGTGAGCGTTCACTCGAGCTCGATCGTCGAGGCGCTGCGCAACGTCTATGACATGCCGAGTCTCGCGGATGAGCTTCAGCGGAGATAGACGCTCGGCTAGGTCGCGATATCAGGCAGTCGCGGGACAGAAGGGGCAGGCTCGAGCCTGCCCCTTTCTGCAATTCGCAGGGCGAAGTCTGCCATTGCGAGCTCGAGTTTCCCCGCGAACTCCTCCGCCGCCTCCCGGTCCGACTTTCTCACTCTTACCACGAGCTCGGCAGGATGGTCGAGGCGGAATCCGCCGGTGCCCGAGAGATCCTCGAAGGCGCGGAGGTCGTTCGCGATCAGCGCGACCTGCAGATGTGTCCCAAAGCTCCACCAGGGAGCTTTCACTGTGGCGGACGCAAGGAGGGACACTGGAACGACGATCTCCTGCACGGGGTCGACCTCGCGGTCCGTGCGCACAGCCATGCCTACCCGCTCGGTCTTGCGCCCGACCCGCCACTGAATAGTCAGGCGCTCCCCCTCGAGATGGAGCAGCCCGTGAACCGTCTCGTAGGTCGACGTTATCACCGAGAGATCGACCACATCGTCGGAACGGCGGATGTAGAATGGCAGAGCGCCGCTGCGCGGCTCTTCCGCGGTCATCTACTCCACGGCTCGTCAGCGGTAGGACCGTATATCGACGGGACCGGCACATCTATCAGGCGCAGATACACGGTGAGCTGGCCGCGGTGATGCACGAGATGGTTGATGTGGGTTCTTGTTGTGACGCTGCGGGGAAGGGTGAAGAGAATTTCACCTCCCATCTTCAGCGACCAGGGAAGCGCGAAATCGTCGTCGCTTGCCGCCTCTATTGCCGCGCGCGCTTCAGTGACATGACGGTCGAACTGAGAGAGGAGACTCTCCGTCGTCTGCGTGCTATAGCCGGGTCCGCCGGCGAGGTCGATATCCTCGCCTGAAACGGTTTTCGTGATCCATCCAGGCATCGTCGCGACGAGCTGAGCCAGATGGGCAAGCGAGAACGACTTGTCATGGGGCTTCCACTCGCCCGTCTCAGTGGGAACCCGCTCAAGTACGCGCCGGGTGGTCGCCATCTCCTGGTCGAACTCAGGCAGCAATGTTTCGGAGAGAGTCATGCTGGTCCTCGCTGAACTCAGCGTGAGGGTGACAGTCTGAGGATGCGGCCCTGCGAGCTGTCCGTGATCACGTAAACACTTCCGTCGGGTCCCTCCTTTACATCGCGAATACGCTCGCGCAGGTCACCAAGATACCGCTCCTCCGACGTTACCCTGCCACCGCTCATTGAAAGGCGGACGAGAAGTCCGGGGCTCATTCCGCCGACGAGAATACTGCCTTTCCACTCCGGAAACGCATCGCCGGTGTAGAAGGTCATCCCTGAGGGAGCTATTACGGGATCCCAGTAATAGACGGGCTGTTCCATTCCTTCCTTCGCTGTCCCTTCCCCGATGGTCGCTCCGGAATAGTCGCGACCGTAGGTGATCACCGGCCATCCATAATTCTTCCCAGCTTCCGGCTGGTTGAGCTCATCACCGCCGCGCGCGCCGTGCTCGACGGTCCACAGGCGTCCCGTGGCGGGGTCGATCGCGGCGGACTGCACGTTGCGGTGACCATACGACCAGATCTCCGGGCGCGCGCCGCTCCTTCCGACAAAAGGGTTGTCCCGCGGAACCGACCCGTCAGAGTTGATGCGGACGATCTTTCCGATTCCGGACGAAAGATTCTGCGCCTGCTGCCGGTGACTCGCGCGGTCGCCTTGGGTGATGAACATCGTTCCATCGCCCCTGAAGACGATGCGTGATCCGAAGTGGCTCGAGCCCGATACCTTCGGCGCCTGCTGATAAATGACGCGGACGTCCTCGAGACGGCCGTTGCCAAGCCTCGCGCGGGCGACAGAAGTGCCGGCGGTGCCGTCCGCTGGCTCCGAGTAAGAGAGGTAAATCACGCGGTTCGTGGCGAACGCAGGATCGAGAGCGACATCGAGGAGCCCGCCCTGCCCGCGGGCCGCGACCTCGGGAACGCCGCTCAGCGGTGCCGAAAGCGTTCCGTCTCGTGCGACTATCCGCAGTCGTCCGGGCCTCTCGGTCACGAGAAACCGGCCGTCGGGAAATATCTCGAGTCCCCAGGGATTCACGAGGCCTCGTGCCACGGTCTCGACGCTGACTGCACCATTTCTCGACGCGGGCTGCGGCGAAGCCTGAGCAGGCCCCTGAGCGGGTACCGGTTCCGCCTTGCAGGCGAGCAGGGAAACCGCGATGAACGAGAACAATGCTGAGCGCGACAAAACGATGCCTCCTTGATGGATTACTCGTGATAACCCGGGTAGGGGAATGCGTTCACTTGCGCAAGAACCGGGCAGCAGGCACCTTCGCGGGCCGATGCCAGTCGCCGGAATAGATCTCGGAGGAACGAAGCTCGCCGTAGCCGCATTCGCGGACGACGGAGAAGTTCTTCATCGTGATACTATCCCGCTGGCGGGAAGGACTGGAGGCGAGGTCGGGGGTCTCATCGCGGCTCAAGTCACTAGCCTCGTCGAAGAGCACGCGTGCCGCGCTGCCGGCGTATGCGTCCCCGGTCTCTATCGCGCAGCCACGGGCACGGTGTGGGCTCCGAACATTCCAGGCTGGGACGATTATCCACTGCTCGAGGAGCTGAACTCGGCGATTGGATCCACCGGGCGGATCAGAATCGATAGCGACCGGGCGGCATACATACTCGGTGAAACCTGGCGGGGAGCTGCACGGGGAGCCCGCGATGCGGTCTTTCTCGCCGTTGGCACCGGAATCGGCGCCGGAATCATCTGCGACGGAAAAGTCCTGCGCGGGCACGGAGACGTTGCCGGCGCAATCGGGTGGCTCGCGCTCGACCGTCCTTTCGCGCCCCGATTCGTCCAGCACGGATGCTTCGAGGATCAGGCATCGGGGCCGGGACTCGTGAGAGTGGCTCGCGACCTGATGGCAACCGATCCCGATTATGCGGGCGAGCTTCTCTCGAACCCGGGTCTCGACGCCGCGAGCATCTTCGCCGCGCACGATCGCGGCGATTCAGTCGCCATCAAGACGATCGATAATGCCGTCGAGCTGTGGGGAATGGCTGCGGCAAATCTGGTCAGCCTGTTCAATCCGGAAATCGTCGTTTTCGGCGGCGGAATTTTCGGGCCGGCGACACAGCTGATCGACCGAATCAGGTCGGAAGCCGACCGATGGGCGCAGCCCATCGCTATCCAGCAGGTGCGGTTCGTTGCGAGCGAGCTTGGAAGCGACGCCGGTCTTTACGGCGCGGGGCGGCTCGCGTCGATGGAGGACGAGCGATGACGTCGCGGCGGGCCCTGTTCGCCTGCGCATGCCTCGGCATGCTAGCATTCGGGATAGTTCTCACGACGCTCGGGGCAGTCCTGCCGTCGATCGTCGAGCGTTTCGGGATCGGCAAGGCGGAGGCGGGATCGCTGTTCCTGCTGATGACATTCGGGATACTCGCCGGGTCCCTGGTGTTCGGGCCGATGGTCGACAGGTACGGCTACAAGGGGATGCTGCTCCTCGGGACAGTGCTGATAGCTCTTGGCCTTCAGGGCATCGCGTTCGCGACTTCGATGAACGTGCTGCGGATCGCGATCGCGCTGATCGGTTTCGGCGGAGGCATCGTAAACGGTGGAACCAACGCGCTCGTCGCCGACATAAGCAGTGAAGCGAAGGGCGCGAATCTCAACCTTCTGGGGATCTTTTTCGGAGTCGGAGCGGTCGGAGTGCCGTTCGTGCTTGCGGCCTTCGGCGGAGACTTCGCGCAATCGACTCTCGTCTCGTTCGTTGGAGCGCTCGTTCTAATTCCCGTGATCCTCATCGCCGCGACGCCTTTTCCGGCTCCGAAGCAGCCGCAGGGTTTCCCGATAGCGGCGGCGGGTCGGATCGCGCGCGATCCTCTCCTGCTGCTGATGGGCTTCATGCTGTTTCTCGAGAGCGGCATGGAGATCACGGTAGGGGGATGGACTTCGACTTTCGTCAACGAGGAGCTTGCGGTTCCTCCGCAGCGCGCCCTCGTAATTCTCTCTCTCTACTGGCTCGGCATGATGCTCGCCCGCCTCGCACTCGGCACTGTTTTTCGCGCAGTCTCGCCGGTCCGGGCGATGTACACCTGTATCGCCGTCGGGCTGGCAGGCGCGCTCGTTCTCCTCAACACCGAAAGCCCCAACGTCGCCGCAGCTAGCGTCTTCATGCTCGGCGTCGGCTTCGCGGCGACGTTCCCAACGATTCTCGGATTCGTCGGGGAGCGCTACGCGGAGCTTTCGGGAACAGCCTTCAGTCTCGCCATCGCGATGGCGCTTTGTGGAGGGATGCTGCTTCCGTGGCTCGCCGGCGTGGTCGGCGGTGCGTACGGGATGCGCGGATCGTTTATGATCGTTCCGGCCGCGCTCGCTGTGCTTGCCTTGTTACTCGGGATTCTTTCGCGGGGGCTCCGCACCGGTCAAAAGGTTTATTCGTGACGCAAGTGAGCAGGCAGTGGCTTTCCGCAACTCGCGCAATTCTCGACGACATCGAGTCGACGCAGCTTCCGGCGATTCAAAAGGCGGCCGTCCTGATGGCCGACTCGATCGAGGCGGAGCGCTGGGTTCACACGTTCGGCTGCGGTCATGCGACGATCCCGGTGGAGGAGATGTATCCCCGCATCGGCGGGTTCGTCGGGTTTCATCCGATGGTCGAGCTGCCACTCACGTTCTTCACCCGGATCACGGGAGAGATGGGGATTCACCAGTTCCTCTTCCTGGAGCGGGCGGAAGGTTACGGCAACGCGATCATGAAGGGGTACACGTTCGACCAGCGTGATACGATGTGGATTTTCTCGCACACCGGGATCAACAACGTGAACATCGATGTCGCGCTGATGGCAAAGGAGCTGGGGCTCAAGGTCGTTGCGACGGGCTCGGCCGGGCAGGTCGGCACGCCCAGGCATCCGTCAGGGAAGACGCTGTTCGAGATCGCTGATGTAGTGATAGATACGAAGGTTCCGGCAGGCGATTCGGCGGTTCCGCTGAAGGGGCATGTCGACAACGTTGGCCCTGTCTCAACGATGGCGTTCGTGACAGTGGTGTGGATGACCATAACCACGGTGGCGGAGACTCTCGCGGAGCGCGGGGTGAAGCTTTTCATTCATCCCTCGCACAACGTGCCTGGGGACACCACAGCGCGGGAACGTCTCGACGAGGCGCTCACTGTGTACAAGCGCCGCATCGCGGGAGTGTGAGGATGTTGCGATCGCAGGGGGAGGCGCGATGCTGACACTTTCACTGGCGTGGTTGCACCTGCTCGCGCTGGGAGTTGGGCTCGCCGCCGTGTGGTCGCGGGCGGCAAGTCTCTCAGGGAAGCCTGACGTCAAGGCGCTGCGGCGGGCGTTCGCCGCCGACACGTGGTGGGCGACAGCGGCGGTCGTCTGGATCGTTACGGGAGTCTGGAGATTGATCGCTGAAACAGAGAAGGATGTCGGCTTCTACATGGCGAACCACATGTTCTTCGCCAAGATGGGCCTTCTCCTTTTTGTTCTGGTACTCGAGGTCTGGCCGATGATCACGCTGATTAGGTGGCGGAGGTCGCTGGCACGCGATCCAGCATTCGACGCGGGATCCCTCAGCGACGGCGCTTCGATGATAGCGATGATCAGCTACGTCCAGTGTCTCCTCGTGGTAGGCATGGTCCTGACTGCCGCTGGAATGGCGAGAGGGTTCTGATCCCGCTGATCCGCTGTCGATTCAGTATTGCCGGAGCAGAACGCCCGGATTACAATCAGTTTTAACGCACCAGAGCGTTGCGGCAACAACACTTCTCCGGAGTTCCGATGGATCTCGATTCAGGAATCGACCAGCCTGCAGGACCTGACGAAGAGGGTGCCGAGTACACGGCCCCGAAGATTGAGTCGGTGATAACCCGCGATGATCTCGCTCGTGAAGTTCACTACGCCGGAGTGGTCGACGGCAGCGGGGCCGGCCTCCCCTGATTCGCTGGGGCAGCGGCCCCGTCTGCTTCGAGCTCCGGTCGCCCGACACGGACATCGTCGAGGCGGCCCAGCACGTATTCGGAAAGTGGCGGGCGCCGGCTGAGGCCAGGCTTGAAGGTTCGTGGGACGTTCGCAGGTCCGGCGACCAGCTTGTCATCGATCCGATGCCGGAGCATCCCGACGGAGGCGTGCTTCCGGTGTTCCGCGATGTGGGTCACGCCATTACTGCCGTTGAGTACGCAGCGGTCTGGCGGATAGTCGAGAACTGCAATCACCTGCTGTGCTTTCACTCCGCCCTCCTCAGCAAGGGTGGCCGGGGGGTGGCGATAGTCGGGCCTTCAACCGCCGGCAAGTCGACACTGGCGACGGCGCTCTGGAGCAGCGGGTGGGATTTTCTCTGCGACGACCTGACGATCGCTCTCGGCAACCGCGCGGTCGCAGGGCCGCGGCGCGTGTCCCTGCGCGAAGGCAGCCGTGAGCTGGTGGGAGAGGAGCTTTGGAGCGGTGTTCAGAAGACTCCGGGATACAGGAAGACTCTGGTCGGCTGCCTGTTTCACCCGATGCAGGAGGCAACTGAATCGTCGGCCGTTGATCTCAGTGCCGTAGTATTTCTCCGCCGGAATGGGGCACCGGAGGGAGTTGCCGGTCCGACAATGATGAATCCCGCGCGCGCCGCGATCGCGCTTCTGCCGTATACGAACCTCGTGCGGAACGTGAGTTTCCCCGAGGCACTTGCACCTGTCGCAGATCTGATGTCGCAGGTGGCCGGTTACGATCTCCCGCGTGCACCGCTACCGGAGATGGTCGCTTCTGTAGAGCGTCTCTGTGGAGTCTGACTGTGCGTGCCGACTGTGCGGGTAGCCTCTGCGAGGACGCAAACTTGCTTAGGATGAAACACTACCCTCAGCCGAACGCCATGAAAAAGCGCGCTCTCCTTCCACATTCAGTTGCCGTGCTCCTCGTGAGCGCCTGCTCGCCATCGTCCGCCCCGGTGGCTGCACCTGCGCCGGTTGCAGCCGTAGACACGAGCTCCCTCACGGCTCGGCTCGGAGTCGACACGATTGCGGTTGAACGGATCATCAGCACTCCGCGCCGGCTGGAGGCAGAGATCGTCGTGAGGTCGCCACGGACGTCGCTCCAGCGCCACGTCGCCGACTTCGACCAGACGGGAATGCTGTCGCGACTGGAAGTGACGATGCTCGACCCGCTCACCGGAGCTGTCACGCGGAGAACGGTTTACACGCGTGATGCCGACTCGATGCGCGTAGCAACCGAGCAAGCCGATGGTCGCACGAGCCGGTCGGTTGGCGCAGTCCCCGCAGTGCTTCCGTTCATCGATCTCGTTCACTGGCCCTTCGATATCGCGCTCCGCCGGCTCCGGGAGAGCGGCGCACCTTCGGTCGAGGCCCCGATGCTGTCGGGTCAGCGGGTTTCGCCGTTTCCACTGGCCTTGGCAGGAACCGATTCTGCGACGATCACCCATCCGACGCGCGGCACGATGAGACTACAGGTTCTGCCTGACGGGTCGATAAAAACGCTCGACGCCGGCGCCACTACCCGCGCGCTCATCGTCACGCGTGGCACAGGCGCGGACGTTGCCGCGCTGGCGCGCGACTACACCGCCCGTGATGCCGCCGGCAGGGGCATCGGAGAGCTCTCCGGCCGCGGCGGCGGAGAAACCCGCGTGCTCGGCGCAACGATTACGCTCGACTTCGGCCGCCCTGTGAAGCGCGGCAGGAATATCTGGGGAGGCCTCGTCCAGTACGGAGCCCTTTGGCGCACCGGGGCGAATCGCGCAACACACTTCAAGACAGACAGGGCGCTGCGTTTCGGGTCACTCGACGTGCCCGC
>JBPPMU010000243.1:0-13072 GCA_051306215.1 Gemmatimonadaceae bacterium
CCGAGGCGACGGGCAAGTGCGCTGTTTGTCAGGTCGCGGTATCCGAGCGCCCACGCCATCGATGGAATATCGAGCACGAAATAATGATAAAGCTGGCGCCAGCTCGACCCCCGGGCGCGGAACAAATGATCGAGAAAGGCTGCGTCGAACTGGCTGTTGAACGCGACCATCAGGACTGGAAGATCACCTGCAACACGCCGGTGGAAGGCGACTATGCTGTCGACCGTCGCGTCTGGCGAGAGTGCGCCAAGCCGGCTCCATCTTGCGACGTCGAAACCGTTCACACGCCGCGCCCCTTCGGAGGTCCGCTCCGGATGATCGGGTTGAATGCGGAGAAACATGCTGTCGACAATGACGCCTTCGAGATCGGCCATCACGATGCCAACGTCTATCATCTCGTTGTAACCGGGGACGAGCCCCGTTGTCTCGACGTCGACGATCGCAAGCAGCCAGTCGGCAGGGCTTGACGCAGGCAAGCTGCGCACAACCGTTGCCTGCTCGACCGCGCGAACATGCGGAGGAATCCCTGACACCGGCGGCGCACAACCTGCGCCGACGCATATGAGGAGACAGACGAGAGTATTGCGCGTGCGGCTCGCCCTCGACCCAGGCGCAGCAGGCATTCGGAAGATTTTCATTGCGATTGAATCACCATTTGCTATTGTTTGGTCGCCGCGCGACAGGGCTTTCACGGACCTGCCGGCGCAAAACCGTTAGGGAGGGAAAACGATGAAGCGCATCACGCTCTTTCTCGCAGCTCTTGTGGTAACGGTAGCACTTTCGTCAAGCAGCGTTAAGGCGCAGGGAGTGAGTTTCCACATTGGGGGCGGTATTGCGATGGGGGCCGGTGATCTGAGCGACAACACCGAAACCGGCTGGATGGGTTTCGCCGGGCTTGACCTGCCGATCGCCTCGATGCCCGGGCTCAACGTTGGAGCAACGGCGAGCTACGCACACATTCCCTTCGAGGGAGAGTCCGACGCCGCCACCAACATCACCGCATTGCTCGGCGAGCTCAGCTACGCGATCGGAGCGACTTCATCGAGTCCCTTCAAGCCCTACGTGCGGGGCGGCGTCGGTCTCGTCCGGCAAGCATTCAGCTCGGGTTACGGCGGTGATTCAGAATCTGAGAACAAGGTGGGCTTCGGCGGCGGTGCCGGGATTCTTTATGCGATGAGGCAGGTCAGCCCCTTCTTCGGAGTTCACTACTTTACGAGTGGCTCGGAAGCCAGCTATTACACCGTTTATGCCGGGATCAGCATCAGCAGCGGCGGGGGAACCGCGGCTGCTATCCGGAAAGCAGTCGGCAGATAGCCGCCCCAAGCAGTAAGAGAAGTCCACGCGAGTACTCGCGACTCGCGTGGACTCCCCTCAATCCTGTGTCAGGTACCCCCGATGTATAGCGGTGCCCCCGGGCCTGTCGGCAGGCCGAGCAACATCCACACGATGAGCAGCGCCATCCATACCACCATGAACGCGACAGAATAAGGAAGCATCGTCGCTATCACGGTCCCGATCCCCGCCTTGGGCGAGTACCGCGTCACGAACGCCACAATCAACGCGAAGTAGGTCATCATCGGCGAGATGATGTTTGTAGTGCTGTCCCCGATCCTGTACGCGGTCTGGGTGAGCTCCGGCGAATATCCCAGGAGCATGAACATCGGCACGAAGACGGGCGCCATGATCGCCCATTTTGCCGACGCGCTGCCCATGAACAGGTTTATGAACGCCGAAACCAAAACGAAGCTCAGCATCAGCGGGACAGGACCAAGTCCGCTAGCCTTCAGCACGTCGGCACCCTTGACGGCGACTATCAGCCCGAGATTCGTCCAGTTGAAGTAGGCAACGAACTGCGCGGCGAAGAACACGAGAACCATGTAAAGCCCCAGCGTCTTCATCGCCGCGCCCATGCCGTTCATCACCTGCTCGTCGTTGCGGTACGTCCCGGCGCCCACGCCGTAGGCGATACCGAGCGCCGCGCCGGTGATGAAGATGATCGCAACTATGCTGCTCATGAACGGCGAGCGCAGGAACTCGCCGGTTTCCGGATTTCGCAGCCAGCCTGCGCCAGGAATTGTCCCCGCGGGAAGAGCGGACCACACCAGGAGCACCGCGATCGTCAGCGTCGCATACAATGACCAGCGGAGACCACGCCGCTCCTCCGGTGTCATGTCGCGCAGGCCGTCGGGCTTCTCGTCGCCCGTATACTCGCCAAGCCGTGGAGCCACTATCCGCTCAGTCACCCAGGTCCCGACGGCCGAAATGAGGAATGTCGAAACGAACATGAAGTAGTAGTTCGCGGTCGGATTCACGACGCGCGATGGATCGAGGATGTGCGCCGCCTCCTCGGATAGCCCCGACAACAACGGATCGACGGTGCCAAGGAGGAGATTCGCGCTGTACCCGCCAGACACTCCAGCGAACGCTGCCGCAAGTCCAACAAGAGGATGCCGCCCGGCCGCGAGAAAAATCGATGCCGCAAGAGGCACCAGCAGCACATAACCGATCTCACTCGCCGTATTCGACATCACGCCGGCAAACACGATCACGAACGTCAGCAGGCGCGCTGGAGCCGCCATCACAAGCTTTCGCAGCGCCGCCCCGATCAGCCCGCTCCCCTCGGCGATACCTATGCCGAGCATCGCGACGAGGACGGTTCCCAGCGGCGCGAAGCTCGTGAAGTTGGTGACCATGCTCTCCATGATCCGATGCAGGCCGGGCAGCGACATGAGGTTCACAGGTCGTATTTCCGCACCGGTTCCCGGGTGTGTCACCACGAGGTCGAACTGGGAAGCGATTCCGGAAACCACGATCACCAGCAGTGCCATCAGCGCGAAGAGAGTGCCCGGGTGCGGAAGGGCATTTCCGACGCGCTCGATGAATGTCAGCGAGCGATTGAGCCAGCCTGCGGGGGCGGACCTGGTCGAAGTGGGCAGCTCGGTCAATTGTCTGTCCTGAAGGAGGCGGGGTCGTCGAACGAGTGAGCGATCGCGTCAATTTGCGCGGTTGCATGGCCTTCGCAAGCACCCGATGATCCCGATTTGACCGCCTCTACGCATTGAAGGGTGAGACAATCAACCGCGCATTCTTCATCGGAGAATTTCTTGTGAGAGCCATACGCCAGATCACTTTCGCGCTGATGGTCACGATTCCATCGCTTTCAGCAACGACGGTACTCGCGCAGGAAGCTGTATATGAAGTCCCTGGAATTCTCGCATGGACCACCGCAAAAACCTACGGGTTCACGTTCGCCCCTGAAGCCCGGAGCGGTGAATCCGTGTCGCGGCCGCTCGACGGAATGAACACGCGCCTGACACGGACCGTCACCGCCTTCGTGGCGCCAAAGACATACACGATCGGGCAGGTTGTTGGCGGCCAGCCGAGTGTGAACTCCGGAGACCGGAACACCACGTTCAAGATGTTTGGAGGCCGCACCCTTCAGCCTGGATGGACGGTCAAGACTGTCGACCTCGGCGGAGCGGCGACGCTCCGCAAGCTGGTGCTCAATGGACCCGCAAACGCAGACTGGAAGGATGCTTTCTCCGCTCCCTTGAGAAAGGACTACGTGATAAACGGAACCGCAGCGTGGAATGCAGCGCGGAAATACGGGTTCACTTTCACCCCGGTAGACGAACCCGGGGGACATGTTAACACCCGGATATCCGTGCCAGCAGATGGTGTCTTTACCACTCTGACCTACGAGGCTCGCGGCTTGTCGCTGAACGACCGCTGCCTCCAGCTTGTCACCTCATCTGGTAGCCACTGCATCATCGGCCAGGTTGCCGGGGGGAACATCTCTGTGCCCAGAGCCCCATCTGGAGACGCCAGCAGTTCGATACCCTTCGAGATGTTCGGATCGAAGCGGCTGTCGCCAGGCTGGAAGGTGAAGTCAGTCAGCACGAGCAATGGAACATGGAGAAAGCAGGCTGGGGTTGGAACCGATGACCTGTCATTCATACTTGTGGTCACGAGCTACGCTGATAAGCCGGCTTACGCGATCGTTCAATCCGTTACGATCGAGGGACCGTCGAACGCGGCAAGCTTCGAGGACGCGTTCAGGAATGCGCGCACTCCGGACTAACAATGCATACCTCGACGAGACTTCCCGGCGGCAGGACCCGGCTGAGAGCGGGAGACGAGATACACGACGAGCGCTACGATGCCAGCCGGCCTGAGGACTTTGCCGGATCATGGGAAGCAGCTTCCGACGATGGGACAAACATTGAAACCGCCGAAATCGAAGTTTCCGGCCTTACGGTCACCGGCCTCCTGAGGAGTCTCGAGCGCGGTTATTACTCCGGGCGAGTGACAGTGACCGCAGAAGTTGCGTTTCGCGGAACTCCGCGCGCCGGCGGGCTCGACCTGCAAGCGTGGGATACCGGGTCGGGCAGCCCGGAGAGCGCGATCGCCGGCCGAGCCACCCGCCGGGGAGAATACCTTGTGCTGCAGATCGGCGATGGCGGTACGAGTTACGCACGCCCCGGCCGGCCGCTGGTGGTTTCGGCCGAGGGCTCAGCCGAAGCGGTAGCTCTCGCGAGAGCTGTCGCGGGCCGGATCTATTCTGCGAGTACGCAAGCGTCGGGGCGCGGCGCCTTTACGGGAACACGCACAAGACTCGCCCTGTGCGGCGACGGCAGCATCGGCTTCGACGTGAGTGATCTTGCGAGCACGGGAGGCGCCGATGGCGTGGACATGGGAAGTGCGACGTCGCGTCGCGGTCAATGGAGCATCGTGCTTCTTGCCGGACTTCCCGTAGTGCGCGCGCAGTGGAACGGATCAGGCTCGGGTTATTCGCTGTCGAGATACTTTCGCGTTCAACCGCGCGGTGACGGTACCGGGGCACGGGTGGACGGCACTGACCTGCCCGTTTCGGGCACGTGCTGAGGGTCACTCCGGACGGTCAGGTTGCCTGGCCGATGATCGCTCCGAGCAGCTTCCCCAGAAACTCGTCGATCGCGCCGTTCTGAATCCAGCGCACGACGACAACGAGGTCCTGCTCCGGCGCGACAAACACGAGATTCGTCCCGTTCCCGACATGACCGAACGCGCTGGCAGGAGCACTCGGCATCCACTTCCTGTCGGTGTTGAGGAACCAGTTCATGTACCCGTAGGTAGGTTGCGGCACGGTGGGGGTAAGCGAGAGCCTGACCCATTCTTCTGACAGGATCCGTCTGTCGCCCCACATGCCGCGCCGCTGAGTGAGCAGCCCGAACCGTGCCATGTCCCAGGCGTTGATAAACATCCCTCCACCCCAGTGCCCTCCCCCGCTGACTACCTGAACCGGCCTGCCCTCGAGAGTGATCCACGAGTTGTCGTAGCCATTCCACCTCCACGTGCGTGAAGCGCCGATGGGCTCCATCACCAGCTCGTTGAGAACCTCCGGAAGCGGCCGGCGCCACACGTTCGTCGCCGCAAGCGCGAGCACGTTTACCCGGACGTCGTTGTATTCGTACACCGTGCCAGGTGGGACACGGGCCCGCGTAGTCCATTCTTCTGGTTTCGGCGAGGGACGATCGGCCCATTCGGGTTTCCCCCACAGCGTTCCTTCCCAGTCGCTTGTCTGGCGCAGCAGGTCGTCCCACGTAATGCGACGATTGTGCGGTGTGTCGAACGGCGACATGAACATCGGCTGGCCATACCGTGATCCCGGATCCGCAGGCACCTCGAGCCGGAGCGAATAAGTCGGCGCCTGCGACTTCCAGACAGTGTCGCGAACCGATTCGATAAGTCCTCGATCGAACGCAAGTCCTACTGTCGCCGACAGAAAGCTCTTCGTGACGCTGTGCGTCATGTCAACGCGGTCGGGCTCTCCCCAGCTCGCAACCACGTAACCACCGCGCAGTATCACACCACTCGGATCACCACGGGGCTTGAATGGGCCAATGGCATTCCCGAACGGCTCACGACCAAAGCCGCGGTAGTGAGCCTCCTCCATGTCACGTGGCCCTGGCGTCTCACGCTGGATCGCGAAGGCGATCGCGTCTGCGAGCTTCGCGCTGTCGATCCCCGCTACCGCAGGTGAGCGCCGCTCCCACGTCGACCCCGGGACGTACTGCGCGAGAACAGCGACCGGAACCAGAAAAGCAATTCCGGCCAACGGCCAAGCAGCGATGCAAAGCTTTTTGGGAATCGTCATGAGTTGCATGTTGAGCCACCTCGATGAATGCCGGATCTGGTACACGCTCAAAGAGCAGGGATCACTGATCCCTGCTCTTTGAGTTCCTGAAAACTGACGACTCATTACTGGCTACTCGCGACTCGCGACTCGCGACTCGCATGGCTTGGGGTAGTCGCTCCGTGGCTCGGTACCTTGACCCTACTTGAGTTTCGTCCCTTCCCTGCTCCATACCTCGACGCTTCCGAAATTCCTCGCCCTTATCGGTGCCTCGATCGTGGCAAGATCTCCGACAACAACCATCGTCACAGCACCAGGCACAAGCCGCTGCGCGGCGATCGCCTGGACCTCCGCCGCCGTCACCGCGGAAAGCCGCTCGCGATAAGAGTTGTAGTAATCCAGCGGCATGTCGTAGATAAGCAGCGTCTGGAGCCTGTTCGCCAGCTCCTGCACGCTCTGAACTGATGCCGGGAAGCTCGCGACGATGTTGTTCACTGCCGCTTCATATTCCGCAGCCGGTACCGGCTCGGCAACTATACGCCGGTACTCGTTCATCACTTCGACGAGCGCCGAATCAGTCGCGCCGGTCCTTACCGAGCTCGCCGCGTAAAATGTGCCGGCATTCTGCAGGGCGGAAAGGATAGTGTTCGCGCCATATGTGAAGCCGCGGCGCTCCCGGAGATTCGTGTTGATGCGTGAAGTGAAGCCGCCCCCGAGAATACGGTTGAGAACGGTCATCCTGAAGAAATCGTCATCGACCGTCGCGATCCCCGGCACGCCGACGTAGATCGCGGACTGCACGGAGCCAGGCCTGTCGACGAGAATCACGCGGGTCGAGCCCGTTGACTGGAGCGGATTCGCGGGCAACGTGACCGCCGGTGACGCCACCGACCAGTCGCCGAACTGGCGCGTAGTCAGAGTCACTGCATCGTCGAACGAGATGTCGCCTACGTAAAGGATCGTTGTATTGGCAGGCGCAAACATCCGCGAATGCCAGCTCACGACGTCATCGCGCGTTATCGCGTTGAGCGAAGTCGCAGTGCCCGATGGACTGCGCGAGTACGGTGCTTCCGGGCGGAACATCGCCTGTGAGAACACCCTGCTCGCCACCGCCTCGGCGCTCGCCATCGCCTGCTCGTATCCGGAAAGAAACTGCGACCTGACGCGCCCGAACTCGCGCTCGTCGAACGATGGAGAACGCACCGCCGTCGCCGCGAGGCCCATCGCATCGGCAAACACCCCGCTCAGCGCCGTGACGTTGACGTTCGCCAGGCTGAAGCTCGCTGACGAAACCACCTGCGCAGCGAGCGCATCTATCCGCTGGGCAAGTTCGGCGGAGTTCATTCCACCGGCCCCACCCTCGACCAGGAGAGTTCCGGTAAGAGTTGCAAGTCCGCTTTTGTCGGCCGGCTCGTGAACTGCTCCTGCATTCACGATGATGCGGGCGTGAACTATCGGTAGCGAGCGGCGCTCGGCAACAACTACCCGCAAACCGTTCGGAAGACGCGTTTCACGGATCTGTGGAACGCTGAAAGGACGAAGCGGACCCGGAGGAGGCGGAGTCTCGCGCTCGGGCTGCTGCGCTGAGACAGGAGCTGCAAGAAGGACGATGGCGAGGCCGGTCAGGAGCTTGCGACGCATCAGTTGCCTCCCGGCGCGGCGGGCTGCGCTGCTGGAATGAACACTAGTGTCACCCGGTTATTCGATGTGATGTACGTGGAAGCAAGTGATCGCAGCTGCTCGAGCGTAACAGCGTCGAGCTCGGCGAGACGCCGGTTCACCCAGTTGGGATCCCCGTAGAAGGTCTGGCCCTCAGCCAGACGATCTGCCCTGCCGCCGAAACCGCCCATCGTCTGGAGCCCGTTGACGAACTGGAACCGCACCGCTGCCTTCACCCGCGCAAGCTGTTCCGGGGTTATCGCGGCGACAGCAGCATCGAGCGCGCTTGCGAGCGCTGCCTCGACCGAATCGGGATTCGCACCGGGGCGGCCGACGGCGTTGGCAACGAGGAGATCGGAACCTTCGACCAGGCCGAAGTTGAATGCAGTCGAACTTGTCGCAGCCTGTCGCTCGCGCACGAGCGTCGAGTTGAGGTGGCTGCTCCGGCCACTGCCAAGCACCGCGGTGAGAAGAGACACTGCTGCCGAGCCTTCGGCGCGTGTGGGAGGAACACGATGGCCCATGAAAATGGCCGGCGTCCTGGCGTTCGCGTCACGCACAACCTCGCGCTTTGGAGCTGAAAGAGTCGCGGGAACCGAAGTTGAGCGGAGTGCTGGACGGGGAAGACCTCGCGGGATCGTTCCGAAGTGTTTCCTTACGAGAGCCTTCGCCTGGTCTATGTCAATGTCTCCGGCGATCACCATCACCGCATTGTCAGGCGAATAGTACTGGCTGAAGAATGTCTGGACATCCTGGAGCGTCTGCGCCGACAGGTCGTCCATCGAACCGATAACGGTGTGACTGTATGGATGACCGTCGGGAAATGCATGGCCGACCATTCGCTCGACCCAGCTGCCGTATGGCTGGTTGTCGTTCGACTGCCGCCGCTCGTTCTTGACTATCTCACGCTGGGCATTCACCGCCTCGATTGTCAGCGCCTCGCCGGCCGTTCGCATGTGATCTCCCTCGATCCACAGCGCAAGCTCGAGCTGGTTCGACGGGACCTGCTGGAAGTAGTTCGTCCTGTCGAAGCTCGTTGTGCCGTTGATCTCGACGCCAGCGCGTCCTCCCGCCTGCTCGAGGAGGGCGAACCGCTCCTGGTCACGGATGTTGCGCGAGCCCTTGAAGAGCATGATGTGCTCGTAGAGGTGCGCCAGGCCGGTCCGGCCAAGCTGCTCGTGCTTGGAGCCGACGTTGTACCACGAGTTTACGGCGACGATGGGAGCGGTGCGGTCCACGTGGTACACGACGTTGAGCCCGTTTGGCAGAGTCTCGTGCACGTAATCGATCCGGACGCCCGATGTCGCCGGTGCAGTTGCGACGGTCGTGGCAGGGGTGGCGCTGCAGCCGGCAACGCCGGCGACAACGACCGGGAAAGAAAGACGAAGCAATCTGTTCATATCACTGAGGATTGAGTCCGGTTGTGCTCGGGGAACCTCAGGAATTTACCCGGGCGGGACGAAGATGGAACAAATGGACACCGACTTTTCAATCCCTTTACAAGCTTTCTCAAGTCGCTGGGACTATCACCGTCCGCTCAGGTGCTTCAAAGGCGTCGAGCTTGTCGAGAACCTCGTTCACGGCCCCCGCGTCGAGCGGAACTGTCTGTCGCACCACCCAGCTCATGTCGAGGGCCTTCAGCCGCACCAGCTCGATCAGCGGCGACAGCTCGGCCAGAAGATGATCGTTTGCCCCTATCACCTCCGCCTCGCGGCCCAGGAGATCGCGATAAGTGTCGATCTCGAGGGGGTGGGCAGCCAGCCCGGCCACAACTGCGCGCCCGTGAACCGCGAGGGACTTGACCGCCTGCTGCATCGTAAGCGGAAGCCCGATGAGCTCGACTGAAACATCCACCCCCTCCCCGCCTGTGTGCTCGCGCAGCGCATCGACCGGATTCCTCTGGCTTGCATCGACCGGAATCGCTCCGAGATCGGCCACGCTCTGCAGCTTCGCCGCATCGATGTCTATGCCGTATACCTCGCGCGCGCCGAATGCTTTCGCGAGCTGCACTGCCGCCATGCCGAGTCCGCCGGTTCCGAAAATCGCGACAGTCTCGCCGGGCTTGAGTCGTGACTTTCTCAGAGCGTGGAATGAAGTAGCGGCAGAGCACATGAGCGCCGCGCCGTGCTCGAACGGGATCTCCTCCGGCAGGGCAACGACATTCCTCTCGGGGACCACGATGTATTCCGCCCAGCCCCCGTCGCGATAATGTCCGAGCATCGACCCGAAGTGGCAGAACTGTTCATTCCCGCGATGGCACTGGTCGCAGTGTCCACAGGTTGTGAGGTAATGAAGGCAGACGCGATCACCGGGACGGGCAGTCGAGACCTGCGGGCCGGTGTTTTCGACGACACCGGCAACTTCGTGCCCCAGGATGAGGGGCAGCGGGCCGGCAGGCGATCGACCTGATCTGTAATGAGCGTCGGAATGACAGATTCCGGCGGCGTGAACGCGGACGAGCACTTCCCCATCGCCCGCTTGCGGCGTGGGGACATCGTGGAGCTCGATCGGCGATCCCGCTGCCGTGAGACGGAGCGCTCGCATCGAGGGCGGAAAGTAGGCGGTCTACGGTGATCGTCACTCAGCGCGGCGGAGCCCCCCCGGTTTCCCCCATGTGCGCAAAGGTCGGCGTCGACTCGAGGATAGCTCTCTCCTCGTCATTCATGTCCGGCAGGATATCCGCGAACAGCGGTGTCGAGAGGTAACGCTCGCCGGTATCCGGAAGCATGCAGAGGATCGTCGATCCCTTCGGTGCATCGTTGCAAACCTGGATCGCTGCGGTAAAAGACGCGCCGGCAGAAGTGCCAACAAAGATTCCCTCCTTCTGCGCGAGCTCGCGGCTGGAGCGCATTGCATCAGGGCCCGAGACCGTAATGACTCGATCGACATATCCCGCCTCGATCGCATCCCCCGTCAGCTTTGGAATGAAGTCCGGATTCCACCCCTGGATCGGATGCGGCTTCCACGCAGGGTGCCGCGACGCGGGTGTCCCGTCATCCTTCCGAGCCTGCTTCTCTCCGCTCGTCACCATCGCGGCATCCACCGGCTCAGCCAGCACGATCTGGGTTTCCGGACTCTCCTTTTCAAGCACGCGGGCAACGCCCTTGAGGGTGCCGCCTGTACCGAACCCGGTTACGAAGTAGTCGAGCTTCTGTCCCGCGAAATCATCGAGGATCTCCCGGGCAGTCGTGCGTGAATGCATGTCCGCGTTCGCCTCGTTCTCGAACTGGCGGGTGAGAAACCAGCCGTGTTTCTCGGCAAGCTCCATCGCCATCTGCACCATGCCGGTGGCGCCAAGGGCGGGGGGAGTCAGCACCACCTTCGCTCCGAGAAACCGCATCAGACGCCGGCGTTCGACGCTGAACGACTCCGCCATCGTCACGACTAGCGGGTAACCTTTCGCAGCGCAGACCATGGCGAGGCCGATGCCCGTGTTTCCGCTTGTCGCCTCGATCACCGTCTGCCCCGGTTTCAGTGCGCCGGTGCGTTCAGCGTCTTCAATGACACCAAGCGCGAGGCGATCCTTGACGGAGCCGAGTGGGTTGAATGCCTCGATCTTCACGAAGAGGTCGACGCCTTCGGGAGCGAGCTTGTTGATCCTGACCACCGGGGTGTTGCCGACCGTCCCGAGGATGCTTGAGAATCGCGTCATGTTCCTGGGCCTGAAGGTTATTTGTCCGGGAAAATCTACACTGCGCAGTCAACCAAAACACCTTTGCCGGCACTGCGGATTGCGGACTGAGGACTTTGCGGTCTCAGGACTAACTACAATTGCAGAGTCGCGACTAAGGGAGGACTGAGGATTATCGAGGACTGTCTCCCTTGTCCTCGATCCTCACTTAATCGCAGATCCTCAGTGGCAGTCAGTCCTGAGACCGCAAAGTCCTCAGTCCGAAGTCCGAGAGGCTGCTGCGTTGATTCCAGCGGCGCGCCCCGTCGCCCATGCCCACAAGAAGTTGTATCCTCCGACCGGCCCGAAAGCGTCGAGAACTTCACCACAGATGAACAGCCCTGGCCGGCGCCTGCTCTCCATCGTTACAGGATTCACTTCCGAGAGCACGACGCCTCCACCTGTCACTTCCGCCTTGCGATAACCCTCATCCCCGTCCCACGGGAGCTCGCAAGCCGTGAGCTGACCGATCACACGGACGCGCTCCTCGCGGCGAAGCTCAGCGAGCGAGCGGGCCGGGTCGCATCCGGCAAGCGATAGCAGCACGGCGACCAGTCGGTCGGGCAGATGCGGGCGGAGAGCGCCTGAAACTGTCCGGGAGCCACTTGGCCGGAGCGCCTTCTCCCAGTCGGCGGCATCGAGTTCGGTCCACTTGACGGTGATTCTCGCGGATCCGTCGGATTCAGTACGTGATCGGACTGCGACATGGGAAACGTCAAGCACGGACGGTCCGCTGTAACCATGATGCGTGAACAGAAATCCACCTGTCGCTTTCGCGAACCTGCTGTTTCTCTCGTCGCGAACCGTTATCGACACGCGGAGTGAGATTCCGCTGAGTGCGGCGAACGGAGAATCCTTTGCCGTGAGCGGCGTCAGCGCGGCGTAAGTCGGGTTCATCGCGTGACCCAGCCGCGCAAGCTCCCGCAATCCGAGCCCGTCGCTGCCGGTGTTTGGCACGGATAAACCTCCCGTCGCAACGATCAGTGCTTCGCAATCGATCGGCGGCTCGCCTTCGCGGGTCACCAGCCATTTGTCACCCTCGGGTGAGAAGCCAGTAACTACGCAATCGTTATGTACTGTCGCGCCCGCTATCCCGGCCGCTGTGATCAGCCCATCGCGTACATCACGTGCCTTGTTCGATCGCGGGAACAGCTTCGCTGATTCGGGCTCCTCCGCCAGCGGGATCCCCAGATCGTTCTCGAAGAACGCAATCTGCTCATCCAGTGGCCACGAACGCAGGATCTTCCGCAGCGACCGGGGGGACGAGTCGGTGACGAACCGCGACTCGTCAACAGCCATCGGGAGCACGTTGCACCGCCCGCCGCCGCTTATGAGAATCTTCTTCCCGCCGCCCTGCGTGCGCTCGAGAAGAGTGGTCACAGCACCGCCTCTCGCCGCAAGAATTGCCGCCATCGAGCCGGCCGCGCCCGCTCCGATGACGACGACTCTAGGGGATGCCATGCCGCAAATCTAGGCGCCCGCTACATCTCCATCACTATCCGGCCGTCTATCGTACCTTCGCGCATCCGGGTAAAGATCTCGTTGATGTGCTCGAGCCGGTCCGTCGAAAACGTGCAGCTCACCTTCCCTTCCGCGGCAAAGTGAAGGGCCTCAGCGAGATCGGCGCG
>JBPPMU010000244.1:0-16334 GCA_051306215.1 Gemmatimonadaceae bacterium
GTGAGATCTCCCAGGCTGCGGGCGCCCGACCCGCGCGCAAGCTCGAGCGCATCAGGATTTCTCTTCTGCGGCATCATGCTCGATCCGGTCGTGAACGCCTCTCCGAATTTCACGAAACCGAACTCGCTCGATCCGTAGAGAATCAGGTCCTCCGAGAGCCGCGAAAGATGAGCGCCGATCAACGCCACGGCGAAAAGTGTTTCGGCGACGAAATCCCGGTCGCCAACTGCATCAATGCTGTTTGGCGAAAGGGAAGTGAAGCCGAGCTCTTCCTGGAGAAGTGACCGGGATATGGGGAAAGCTGAGCCGGCGATTGCGCCTGAGCCTAGAGGCAGGACCGCCGTCGATCGTGCAACCGCGGCAAGGCGAGCGCGATCGCGCTCCAGCGGCCAGAAATGAGAAAGCATCCAGTGCGCGGCAGATACGGGCTGAGCGCGCTGAAGGTGAGTGTATGAAGGCATCATGTCGTCTTCGAGCGACATTGCCTGGTCGAGCATTATCTGCTGCAGGTCGCGAACGGCAGCATCGAGCGCGGAGCATGCATCGATCGTCCAGAGGCGTGTGGCGGTGGCTACCTGATCGTTGCGGCTTCGGCCCGTGTGAAGCTTCGAAGCGGCATCGCCGAGCTCCTCGTGGAGCATCCTGTCGATCATCGTGTGAACGTCTTCGTCGGAAGCCTGGGGCAGGGCACCTGCCTGAAGTTTTTCCGCAACGGAGGAAAGGCCCGCATCGATCCTCGCACCCTCGTCCGGGGTCAGAACGCCGGCCTCCCAGAGCGCCATCGCCCACGCCTGTGACAGCCTCACATCGTGCGGCCACAGCCGGTAGTCGATACCAATCGACCGGTTGAGTGCGTCGAGAGCTTCAGCTGTGGGGACCGAGAACCGGCCCCCCCACAGCTTGTGGGACCTTGGCTTGTCGCTCACTGCGGCCTAATCCTGCCAGGTGCCGGCGAGCACCGGCGTTTCCTCCGATGGAGCCACCGGCGCGACAGCTTTCGCCGCGAGCTCCTGGTCGCGAAGTGCCCGAACGCGGTCGGGAAGGGAATAAAGACGAATGAACCCCGCAGCGTCACTCTGCTTATAGACATCGTCTTCGCCAAAGGTAACGAAGCGCTCGTCATAGAGAGCGTATTCGCTGGCGCGACTGACGATCGACACCGAGCCCTTGTAGAGCCGGAGCGTGACTCCGCCCGTCACGCGCTCCTGCGTGACGTTAACGAACGCGTCGTATGCTTCGCGCTCGGTGGTCCACCAGCGGCCCTCATAGACGAGGTCGGCATAACGTGGCGCAATCAGGTCTTTCGCTGCGAGAGTACGCCGGTCGAGAATCAGCTGTTCGAGCTCGCTATGCGCGGTGTAGAGAAGCGTTCCGCCTGGCGTCTCGTAAACGCCCCGTGACTTCATTCCAACGAGGCGGTCCTCGACGAGGTCAATGCGGCCGACTCCGTGTTTGCCGGCGATCCTGTTGAGCGTCGTGAGAATTGCCACAGGATCGAGGAATATTCCGTTGACCGCAACGGGAGTGCCCTGGTTGAACCCGATCGAAACCTCTTCCGGCTCATCAGGTGCCGCATCGGGGGCCGACGTAAGCATGAACAGGTCCCGCGGAGGAGCCTGGGAAGGATCCTCGAGCGCGCCACCCTCGTGTGAGATGTGCCAGATGTTGCGGTCGCGCGAATAGATCTTCTCGCGCGACGCAGTCACCGGGACGTTGTGCTTCGCGGCGTAGTCGAGTGCATCCTCGCGGCTCTTTATGTCCCACTCGCGCCATGGAGCGATCACCGGAAGGTCGGGAGCGAAGGCAGCATAGGTGAGCTCGAAGCGCACCTGGTCGTTGCCCTTGCCGGTACAACCGTGGGCGAGGGCATCGGCGCCGACCCGGCGCGCTACCTCAACCTGACGGCGTGCAATGAGTGGCCGGCCCATCGAAGTGCCAAGGAGATACTTGCGGCCGTAGATCGCCCCCGCACGCAGCGTGGGCCAGATGAAATCCTGAATGAACTCCTGGCGCAGGTCCTCGACGTAACACTCGTCTGCGCCCGAAGCCAGGGCTTTAGCGCGGACTCCCTCGAGCTCCTCGCCCTGCCCGATGTCGGCTGCCACGCAGATGATGCGGGCCCCTTCGTAGTGCTCCTTGAGCCACGGGACGATGATCGAGGTGTCGAGACCGCCAGAATAGGCGAGGGCAATTTTGCGTATCATTGGGCTCCTAAATATCTATTCATTTCAATCGTATATTTAATCATGATCGGGAGCCCGGTCAATGCTTTGACCATGTCCTACTCGCGCCGTGAACCTGGAGGTGGTAACGTCCCGCATGGCCAATAAGAGAGAGCGACAGTCCGCGATTCTCGAGATTGTCGATCAGCGCGCGGTCAGCAGCCAGGAGGATCTTCGCAAGCTGCTGCTTCACCGGGGTTGGGATGTGACGCAGGCCACCCTGTCGCGTGACCTCCGCGAGCTTCGACTGGCAAGGGTTCCCACACCCGAGGGAGCCCGCTACGCGGTGACTGACGGAAGCATGGAGGAGAGCCGGGCGGCGCTTGAAACCCTGCTCCCCCAGCTCTTTCTCCGGATCGATGGGGTGAGCGAGATGATAGTACTCCGCACAGTTCCCGGCGGCGCCCAGCCAATCGCAGCCGCCCTCGACGGCGAAGCTTGGCCCGACGTACTCGGCACAATTGGCGGCGACGACACGATTCTGATAGTCTGCCGGTCGGGCCTGGCGAGGGATCGCGTTGTCAGACGCCTCAGGTCGCTGGCGGGCGAGCCCTAGTAGGGAGTCTTGTCGTACCGGGAGTGCAATGTTATGCATTATGAGTGCATAAACTTCCGGTCGGGGTTCTTGGAGCCAGCGGCTACGCGGGGCGCGAGCTCTGTACGCTTGTCAAACAGCATCCAGGGATGGAGCTGGCATTCGCCACAGCCCATGGGCAGGCAGGCCAGTCGGTTCGTATCGGCGGCAATGATCTCACATTCATTGCGACGGAAGATGCCCGTCTCGAAGACGCGGCACTCGTATTCAGCGCCCTCCCTCATGGCGCTTCCCTCGACTGGGTGGAGAAAGTGCGAGCCGCGGGTGCGAAAGCCGTAGACCTCTCCTCTGACCTGAGGCCCGGTCACCACAAGCTTGCCGGCGGTGAATCAGCTCCCTACGGACTCACTGAGCTGATGCGCCCCGAGATCGCGGGTGCCGACACAGTCGCGAATCCCGGCTGCTATCCAACGGCCATTCTTCTCGCCCTGGCGCCACTGGCCAAAGAAGGTCTTCTCGAAGAGGGATCATCGATCACCGTCTCGGCAGCAAGCGGAGTGACCGGCGCCGGCTACGCGGCCAGGACCGATCTACTGTTCGCCGAGATAAGCGAGGATTTTCGGGCGTACGCTGTTGGGAACGGTCACAGGCATCTTACAGAGATGCGCTCGGTTCTGGCCCGGTTTGGTGCGACAAACGACCTGATTTTCACTCCACACCTCCTGCCAATTGCGCGCGGAATCCTGGCAACGATAGTTGTGCGGCTCGAAAGCGAGATCGACGACCCGCTCGAGACCTTCCGCACTGCATACAGGGACGAGCCGTTCATCGAGATCAGCGCGACCACTCCCGCGGTAAGGGACGTGGTGCGTCGCAACACGGTCCGGATCTCAGCCATAAAGGCTGAAACCACCACGGTGCCGACGCTCATCATCACTTCGGCGATCGACAACCTGACAAAGGGAGCCGCCGGTCAGGCCGTCCAGAACGCCAACCTCATGCTCGGAATCGAAGAGACGGCAGGTTTGCCCTTGTGACGATCGTCATCAAGCTTGGCGGGCGTGTACAGTCGGACCACCGCTTGGCGAACGCGCTCAACCGTCTCTGGAATGCAAACGAGGGTGCCGTATGCATAGTCCACGGTGGCGGAGACGAAGTATCGGCGTTGCAGCGACAGCTCGGACGTGAACCTGAGTTTGTGAACGGCAGGCGCGTGACAACTGAGGAGGATCTCGAGCTGGTGCGAATGGTCCTCTCCGGCAGCGCCAACAAGCGTCTCGTTGCGATGCTCACCTCAGCCGGCCTGCCGGCCGCCGGTATCTCCGGCGAGGATGGCGGGCTCCTTCCGGCAATTCCAATAGACGCCCGGCTGGGCAGGGCAGGGAAGCCAATTACCCCCGGCACCAGCCTCATCCGCACATTGCTGGCTGCCGGATTTCTTCCGGTCATCTCTCCCGTAGCGACCGACAGCACTTCGACATTTCGCGCGCCACTCAATGTGAACGGTGACGATGCCGCCGCCGCGATCGCTGCCGCGCTCGGCGCGGAGCTGTGGATGATCGCCGACGTAGACGGCGTGCTCGACGCAGGACGCGCGGTGATCCAGAGGATAAGTGCAGCGCAGCTGCCTTCGCTGGTGGCCGCAGGCACAGTCAATAAGGGCATGCACGCAAAACTCGAGGCGGGATTCGCGGCCCTCGAAGCGGGCGCTCCAGGTGTGAGGATAACCTCCATCGAGGGGCTTTCGAGCGCCAAAGCCGGAACTTCCCTTTCACTTACATGAGCACGAGATGACAGGCACGCTCACCGAGGCACCGGCCACGGCGCCAACAGGGATTCTCGCCACGTACAAGCGGGCACCGATGCGGTTTGTCAGCGGATCGGGTGTCGAGCTGTTCGACGACGAAGGAAAGGCATACATCGATTTCGCGTCCGGAATCGCGGTCAACGCGCTCGGCTACCGAGACTCCGGAATCCGCGACGTGATAACGGAGGTGCTTGAATCGGGACTCATCCACGTTTCGAATCTGTATCGCACCGATGCAGGTGAGCGTCTCGCGAAATTCCTTGTCGAGAAGACCTTTGCATCAAGCGTCTTCTTCTGTAACTCGGGTGCCGAGGCGAACGAGGGTGCGTTCAAGTTCGCCCGCCGCTGGGGACGGGCGACGGGAACCGACGCCAAGACAGGGATAGTGGCTCTCCGCGGGAGTTTTCACGGGAGGCTGTTTGCATCCCTTGCCGCAACCGACAGACCCTCATACCGGGCTCCGTTCAGGCCGCTTGCCGGAGGCGTCAGTATTTGCGAGCGGGATATCGAGGAGCTCGATACTGCGCTCGATGGCGATACAACGGCTGCAATAATCGTCGAGCCTGTGCAGGGAGAGGGCGGAGTCCGCGTCATGGAACTCGAGCTCCTGCGCCAGATCCGAAAACTCACGAGCGAGCGCGGTATCGCTCTCATCTTCGATGAGATACAGTGCGGGCTTGGAAGGCTCGGAACCTTCATGGCGTACGAGACCACCGGCGTCACGCCCGACATCGTCACGCTCGCCAAGCCGCTCGCCGGAGGGCTGCCAATGGGCGCAGTACTGACGACCGCGAAGATTGCGGAGACGATCAAGCCCGGGGATCATGGCACTACATTCGGTGGCGGTCCGCTCGTTGCGGCAGTCGCAGATCACGTTGTGCGCCGGCTCGCCGATCCCGTCCTTCTTTCCTCCGTTCGCGAGAACGGTGAGTGGCTTGGCCAGCAGCTCTCGGCGATCGCGCACCGCAGTGGAAAGGTGAGGGCTGTGAGGGGGGCTGGCTACATGTGGGGGGTCGACATCGTGGAATCCGCGGCTTCTGTTGTCGAGCGTGGATGGGGCGCGGGGCTCCTGGTGATAACGGCGGGTGATCACACGCTCCGGCTGCTTCCTCCGTTGACGGCCAGCCGCGCGGAGCTGGAGCGTGGACTCGAGAAGCTGAGCGAGATCATCGGCTGATTTTCGAAACAGGTTGCGTTGCTCGATGCGGCCTGCCCTCTTTCACGTCAAATGAAGAAGCGTCGAACGGGAGAGTCGAAGCCACAGCTCAAGGCGCTCTGGCAGGCGATGGACGAGGCAGTGTTCGGTCAGGAGCGTACCCTCAACCTGCGTGAGTCGCTGCCATCAGCTGCGGCGGCTCGTTCACGGGCGGAGGTGTGGTTGCGGGGTCGCCAGGTGACACGCACCGAAGAAGTCCTGATCATCACCGGACGGGGCAACCAGAGTGCCGGCGGAGTCGGCGTGATAAGGGAGGAGATTCTCGGGATGATGCCAGCACTGCGCCGGAAGGGGATTGTCGAAAGCTGGCGCGAGCACTCCCCGGGATCGCTTATCGTAAAACTTGCTCCGCTCAGCACTCTGCTTGGCGCGGGCAAGCGAAGACGGGACGCGAGTGACACGAGGCTTCCTCCCGACTCAGGCGCACTTGCGGGGCTCGAGGCGGAAACGCGGGAACTGCTGAAACAGCTCGCGCTTCGGAATCTGGATGCGCTTGGAATCGATGCCAGCGAGCAGTTCATAAAAACGGAAATGGTGAAGTCGTTCTCGACCCTGCTGGCGTCGATACCGGAAAGCACGGGGCGCGAAGAAAGGTTGAGAGTCGCGATCCTGAGAGCGATTGAAGAGGATCCCTGATCATGGAGGATCCCTGATCAATACAAGCAAACCCATAGGTTTTTCCGGCCCGGACATTGCGAATGACGAAGATGACATCATCGCAGTGAGTCGTATGCAGAATCCACCCGTGGGAAAGACCGTGCGGCTCGGCGCGAAAGCGGCGACGACCCTGTCGCTCTACGGGGCCCGGACGACCTGGCCCGCAGGGTTCCAGATATACCAGAAGGGCACTCCGGCCGATGGACTGTCGGTGGTATTGCGAGGTCATGTAATCCTTCGAAACCGCGTGAAATCAGGCCGTGGATTCGTTCCGGCCATAGTTACACCCGGCGAGACGTTCGGCATCGAGGGGATTACTCCTGACGCTGTCTATGTGACAGACGCGTGTGCGTCAGAAGACGCCGAGACACTCTACGTCACAGGCGCGCAGTTCCGCGCCTTCGTTCGGGAGAATCCCGGCGAGGCGCTCGAAGTGATGGGCCAGATGATGAGCGAGCGCGTGCACCTTGTCGAGAAGCTTCACGCAATGGCCTCGCAAAACGTCGAGCAACGTCTTGTCGGCGCGCTCAAGCGCCTTGCGGCCGACAGGTCGTTCCGTTCGGAAGATGGCAGCATGATGTTGGAGCTGAAGCATCACCGCCTGCTGTGCGAGATGGTGGGTGCGACGCGCGAATCAATCGCGCTCGCGCTCGGGCGCCTCGTTGGGTGCGGCGTTGCAGAGCGCAGGGGAATGGTGTTCGTCGTCGCGCCTGCCGAGCTCAAGTCCCATATTTCCGGCGACGGTGTCGACCTCGAGAGCAGCCTTCCGGTTGCAAGGGAGACGATGACCACCTGAACCCGCTCGATGATCGCTGAGCTCGCAAGGGATGCCGGACCGATCGCCGGCGCTGAAACGATCGACATGCAGGAGGGGAACCCCGACGGGATTCTCCTCCTGCACGGCTTTGGGGACACGCCGCAGACGCTGCGGCTCCTGGCCAATCACCTTCGCTCAGCGGGCTACGACGTTCTTGCTCCACTCCTTCCGGGTCATGGCACGAATGTCGACGCATTCCTCGAGTCGAGAAGGGAAGACTGGATGGAATGCGCGAGAGACGCTTACGCGGACATGCGAGCCTCGCACTCCACAGTGTCAATCGGCGGCTTGTCGATGGGCGGGGCGCTCGCGGTGATCGTCGCATCTGAAAATTCTGGTGCCAGATCGCTGACACTTCTGGCGCCCTATCTCGAGATGCCTTTCGGGACCCGGATTGCATCTGCATCGTATTGGCTCTGGGGAGGTGCAGCCGGCGCCAGAAAATCGTCGAACCCGCGATCAATTCTGGATCCTGTGGAGCGAGCGATGAACCTCGGCTACGGTGTCTACTCCGGGCGACTTCTGTTCGAGCTGTGGCGCCTGGCGGCGAAGGCCAGGCGGTCACTCGCCGGCATAACCGTGCCGACCCTGCTGATCCAATCCCGGGCCGACCCCCGCATCTCTCCGGACGTTGCGGAGCGCGCGATCGGGAAGATAGCCGCGCGCGAAAAGAGGCTCGTGTGGGCCGAAGGTGGTGGCCACATCATAACAGTCGACTATGGCCGCGACCTCGTGTTCGAAGAGGTCGAGGCATGGGTGACCGGTCACATCACAACCGGGTGATGACGGCCCCGGTTATAAGGGCCGTCATCATTGCTGCGTCAGGTTCCGGGAACCAGGTCTTTCGCTGTCTCTACCGCCGACTCGACGCCAGACTTGGCCTGCTGAACCACTTCGCTCGCGACGCGGGTCACGCGATTTGCAGCCGACTTCGCGCCCTTCGCGATGCGCTTCGCGGCCTTCGACACCGCCTTGCGCGCCGGAGCCGTGCGCTTGCTCATTGCGCTCCGCTTCACCGGTGACTTGCGCTTCTTAGCCGACGACTTCCGCGCCGACGACTTTTTCGCGGGCGACTTGCGCGCGGCTGACTTCTTCCGGGCGGGTCCTCTGGAGCTCGATTTCCGTGCGCCCTTTGAAGCGCTCTTCTTTCCGCGTGCCGCGCTCTTGCGCGCCGGGGCAGATTTGCGGCCGCCCGATTTCTTCCTGCCACCCTTTCTACCACTCTTCGAGCCACTGCGCGACGACTTTCTGGCTGCCATTTTTTCGAGCTCCGATGTTGGGGTTCTGTTGCGACACTATAGCAACTTCCGCGCACAAACAACAACAGGAGTTTTCTAACGAGTAGACCGTTTCAAGCCGCCGGCCACTGCCATTCCCGCTTCGAGATTCTCGGCCAGATGGTCAACGCTGCGCATTCCGACAAGCGCCGACGCGACTGGAAGCGAGCGCACGAACGCGATCGCCCGCTGAGCATCTGTCCCGTACGACGGGAAAAGCGTCCTGACGGCCGCGGGAAGATCCCGGGTTAGCTGGGCCTGCATCAGGCTCGCACTGGCAATCACCGACACGCCGAGCTCCCGGGCCAGCTCGAGCACTGTTGTGTTCTTCCCCTCATCGCTCTGGGTGGGCGCCCGAACCGCCTCGGTCATCGCAAGGTTGACCGGAAGTTGAATCGCGCGGAAATGATGACCTGCTCCCCCCGCCTTGCGGGCCGCGGCCACCAGCTCGGTCAGCGAGAGATGATTGCGATTTGCGGCAAACGTGCGGAAGCCGCTCCAGGTCGCGCAGCCGTAGGCGCCGATGTTTCCCCTGGCCACCTGCGACTCGAGCTCTATGAATGCCGTCGTAACTGTCTCGAGGAACCTCGCACGGTCCCGGCTGTCGAGCTGCTGCTCCGGGTTGTGAAGGTAGAAAATGTCGATGCACTCGACGCCGAGGTTCACGCGGCTTCGATCTATCTGGTTTGCCAGGAACACGGGGGTGAGGCAGTGTCCGCCCGCCACGAGATCCTTTCGGGTCATGATCCCCGGCGAGAAGTACTCCTTTTCGAGATACGCATCGTACTCCTCGCGTGAGCCCGGAGGCGATCCATCGAGCGCGACATACCCGGCCTTCGTGCAGACGACCAGCTGGTCGCGCGAGACAGTTCCGGACGCCACGGCATTTCGCAGGGCATGACCTGTGGCGCGTTCCGATCGCTGGCAGCGATAGTTAATCGCCGTATCGAGAAGGTTGAGCCCGCTTGCGATGCCGTCCTCGATGACGGCTGCGTAACGCGCATCCTCAGAGTCATCGCATTCGCCCAGATACGTGCCCATCCCGATCGAGGAAACCGTGAGACCTGCGGCTTCGCGATAGAAGTCGGGGGCGAACGCAGAGGAAAAGCGTGTCGCGAAGGCGCCGGTTCCGCTGGCGGTTGCACGGCCGGGCAGCTGAGTCATCTCGCGGGATGCTAGACTCAACTGGGCATGACCGCAAGTGCGCGCGGCGCGAGCTCGCTGTCAGCAGGCGCGCTTTTCGCGGTCAGTGTCGAGTAGCAGGCCTCGCGGCGCGCGGGTAGATTGCGGTAATTACCGCTGGTGCACTCTAAATCATGGAGTCGTCGTAAATGCCGGATTTTGGAAGCTGGGCGGCGGACTGGTGGAAGCCGGTTCTCTTCATCGTAATCGCCGGTCACCTGACCAATGTTTGCGTAACGCTTTTTCTGCATCGCGCTCAGACGCATCGCAGCGTGAAGCTTCACTATCTCGCGGCGCTGCCAATGCGCCTCTGGCTGTGGCTCTCCACGGCGATCGTCACCAAGGAATGGGTCGCCTGCCACCGGAAGCATCACGCGTTTGCCGATCGCGAGGGGGATCCGCACAGCCCGCTCCTCGAAGGCCTCCGCAACATCGTGCTCAAGGGCGCCTTCTACTATAGGAAAGCAGTCTCGCAGCCCGGTGTGCTGGAGAAATACGGCAAGGGCACGCCAAACGACTGGATCGAACGCCACCTCCTTTCCCGGCGCAGCTCCCTCGGAATAGTCCTGATGTTAGGCATCGACATCTGGCTTTTCGGCTTTTTCGTCGGACCACTCGTGTGGGGAGTGCAGATGATCTGGATCCCGTTCTGGGCAGCGGGGATCATAAACGGTGTCGGACACGCGGTAGGCTACAGGAATTTCGGAGTGAAGGACGAGAGCAGGAACATCCTCCCCATCGCCATCTGGCTCGGCGGCGAAGAGCTTCACAACAACCACCACGCTGACCCACACTCGGCCAAGTTCAAGGCGAAGTGGTACGAGCTCGACATCGGCTGGGTGTATCTCCGGCTGCTCTCGCTGGTGGGGCTGGCGAAAATAGAGTACGCAAGGTCGTAGTCACATGGCTGATGTGACCTGCACGAAATGCGGCCAGACCCGCGATGGCTTCGAAAGGCCGCCATTTCCCGGAGAGATAGGGAAGCGTGTGCTCGCCGAAATCTGCCGCCAATGCTGGGCCGACTGGGGAAAGCAGCAGACGATGCTCATCAACCACTACGGCCTCGACGTAATGGACCCCCAGGCCCGCCAGTTTCTCACCAGGAACATGTCAGCGTTCCTGTTCAGGACGGGAGCCGAGGCAGACATCGATACCAGCAAGCAGGGAACCATCTCTCACTGAAGGCAATGAGCAGAAAAATGCTGATCTGGGCAGTCGCAGCCGCGGCCGCCTGCACGCCGCCCGTCACGCAGCCAGCTTCGGCGCCTCCCGGGCCCGCGGGGGGATGGGCGGACTCGGTCAGGACGGTCCTGGCGGGCATGAGCCTTCGCGAAAAAGCAGCCCAGATGGTCTGGCCCACCGTGATGGGCAACTACACGGCGGGTGATTCTCCCGAATGGCAGCGGGTCAGGCGCGAGATTCAGACAGAGAAGGTGGGTGGCTATACCATCTCCGTTGGATCCCCAATGGAGATGGCGGCAAAACTCAACGCGATGCAGGAGATGGCGGAGCTGCCGCTCATATTCGGCGCCGATCTCGAGGCGGGCGCCGGGTTTCGGGCCCGTGGCGGCTACTTCATCCCCAACGCGATAGACCTTGGCGGGGCAGTTGTCTTTCCGCCGGAAATGGCAATCGGAGCGACAGGTGACACACTCCTCGCCTACGAGCAGGGCCGCCTCACCGCCGTTGAAGGAAGGGCGCTCGGCATCCATATCGCTTATACACCAGTGCTCGACGTCAACAACAACCCGGCAAATCCCGTCATAAACACGCGGTCATTCGGTGAGGACCCTGCCATGGTGGCGCGACTTGGCGCCGCCTTCATCCGGGGAATCCAGAATCACGGGATGATCGCGACCGGCAAACATTTCCCCGGTCATGGCGATACCGGAGTCAATTCCCATTTAGCCCTGCCTGTCGTCTCTGTGAGCCGAAGCAGGCTCGATAGTGTCGAATTGGTACCATTTCGGGAGGCGATAAACAGCGGTGTCGGCGCGATAATGACGTTTCATGGCGCCATGCCGGCGCTCGACTCGACAGGTGTCCCGGGGACGCTTTCGCGCCAGGTGATGACCGGGCTGTTGAGAACCGAGTTGAAATTTCAGGGAATCATCATTTCCGATGCTATGGACATGCGCGGAGTCCTCGATCAGTACGGTGCCGTCGAAGCGGTAAAGCGTGCGGTCGAGGCAGGCGTTGATGTGCTGATTCAGCCGCTCGACGTGACAGAAACAATCGACGCGGTCGTTGCAGGGGTTGCCGAGGGCCGCTACTCCGAGGCTCGACTCGAGGAATCGGTGCGCCGGATTCTCGACGCGAAGCGTGACGCCGGCCTCTACAGCAGGAAGCTCGTCAGCCTCGACTCGCTCAGATATGTTGTCGGCGACAGCTCGCATGTCAGTATGGCGCGGCGCATCGCGGAACGGTCTATCACGCTGGTCAAGGATTCGCTTGGGCAGGTGCCGCTGGGGCTTTCCGAGAACGCCAGAATCCTCTCGGTGACAGTGGGTCGTCGTACTGATCTTTCGGCGGGCCTTGCTTTCAACGCAACCCTCCGGGAACGGGTGCCTGGCCTGCGATCAGAGTTCCTCGGCGCGGAAGATCCGGCGGCTGATTACGGGCGTCTGGAGCGGCTTGCCGATTCAGTGGATGCGGTGATAGTGAGCTCTTATGTGGGACAGAACTGGGACGCTGTGTCTGCCAGCGCACCGCAGGCCTTCGCGTCGTTCATTCAACGGCTGGTTGCGAGGGGTAAGCGCCCCGTTGTCGTAACTTTCGGCAACCCATACCTGTTACAACAGATTCCGGGGGTTCCGGCGTATCTCGTGGCCTGGGGCGGGTTCCCTCCGTCGCAGATCGCTGCCGCACGCGCGCTGCTCGGGCAGCGCGGGATCGCGGGTAAACTCCCGATTTCGATTCCTGTCGGTAATGGAGTGGTGCCGCGGGGAAGCGGATTGATTCGGCCTGGTTTGTAATAAAACCGACCCGCTTGTTGACTGGCGCCGCCAAAGGTCGTATATAACTCTGACCCACCCTTGAGCGCCATTAATTAGCGACTCGATACCAAAACAAAACTTCGGGCTTGACATTAGTCACAAGAAGTGACTAATTCGATGACAATGTCCGACCGCCGCGTTCGGAAGCCCGCCTACACAATCGATCTCATTCTTCTGACCGCCGTCGGTGGTCAGCTCGCTGTGCTGCTCGCGCGCTCGCCTGAAGGACGCGAGAAGTGGATGCTTCCGTGGGATGTTCCACGTGCCGGCGAGCCGATGGAAACGAGTGCGTCGCGCATCGCAAAAACGCTTGGAATAGCCGAGCCTTCGTGGCTCGAGCAGGCTGGTGCGTTCGGTGATGGCAAGCGTCATCCGTCGGATGCCGACGTTTCGATCGCTTATGCCGGCCTTGTTGCGATGGGAACTCCCTCGCCCGTTGGCGGTGTGTATGCCTGGTTCCCGCTGGCGGATATTCCGCCGCTTCCTCCCCGGCAGCGTCTCACGCTCGACGGGGCGATCGCGATCGTGCGGGGCCGGATGGATCAGTCCCCGGTGGCCTTCAAGCTGCTACCTCAAATGTTTACCCTGACAGAGCTGCAGCAGATGTACGAGCTGCTTCTGGGCAAGCGCCTTCACAAGGCGAGCTTCCGCCGTGCCCTTCAGTCGGCCTGGCTCGTCGAGCCTAGTGACGAGTGGAGGAGCGAGGGGAGGGGCCGACCGGCTCAGCTTTATCGCTATTCGCCGAGGAAACGAAGACCGGCCCAGCGGGGTATCCGGCTCGACCTTCTTAACTAGAGGCGCAGAGCGCCCTTCGGGCGACGCAAGAGGCGCAGAAACGGCGCGGGATACAAGAGGAGCAGAGAGCCCGGCCCAGTTGGGCGGGCTACGCAGAGGCGCAGAAACGGCGCGAACAGGGCGGGACGGAACAGGGCGGGACGGAACAAGCCGGCTGGCACGAAGTCGGCGAGAAAGGGTACAGGAAAGGGCGAAACCCGACGAGGATCTTCCTCTCGAGGGGGACGAAACCACCGCGAGGATTGCGGTAAAGGGATTGTACCGGAACGCAAAAGTACTGGCACGTATTGAATTTCGGGTGTATTAGTTGCAATGTGTCATTAAGGTTTAATTAGCAACACGCTTCGGAGACCAATGCTCGCATACCTGGACAGCCTCTGCGCTGCACTGTTGGCGAGAGACACATCGGAAATTCGCCGGCTCCTGGCCCATCCAATGGCTCAGGACCTGCCGAGGCGCGTCCGCGAGGAGGCTGTCGCAATTTCGCGCGCCGGTCGACGCAGCTTCATCGCGCCGGTGAACGCCCTGCACCTCTACTACAAGCTCACTCACATGGTCGACGAGTCGAGCGACCCGACCTTCAATCAGGCGCCCCGGCAGGGCCAGGCAGAGGGTGAAGGAAACGACCAGCTCGACCTTCCGCTGCGCAAAGTCAGCTCGCGCTGACCACCGCCAGCTAGACCACCGCCAGCTAGACCACCGCCAGCTAGACCACCGCCTGCTAGACCACCGCCTGCTAGACCACCGCCTGCTAGACCAGCGCGCGAAGCGAGTTCTTCTTCTTCATCGCCGCCGCCCAGATGTCACCGCGCTCTCTGAACCTCCCGGGCGCCGTCTCGATCGTGAACTCCCGCGGATCGAGATCGTCGGTAAGCTCGTCCCACTCGAGCGGCGTTGAAACCATCGCGTCAGGGTTTGCCCTCGCGGAATAGGCCCCGGCGACAGTCTTCCCGATGATGTTCTGCAGGTAATCCACGTAAACCGTAGCCGCCCCGCGCGACTTAACCCATCTCTCGATCGTTGCGATTTTCGGGTGCTCCTCACTGACTCTCGTCGCAACGATCTGAGCGACGAGAGTCGCTGCCTCGTTCGGCGTATTCGGCGGAAGAGGCAGGTAAATGTGAAGCCCGGATGAGCCTGATGTCTTCAGAGCCCCGTGAAGTCCAAGGCTGTCCATCGCGTCCTTTGTCCAGCGCGCCACCTCGACAACGCGCCCGAACGACGCACGCGGTCCGGGATCGAGGTCGATGATGCTGTAATCGGCGAAGTCGAGCGACTGTACCCGCGCATGCCATGGATCGACTGAAACGCTGCCGAGCTGGACGATGTAAAGCAGGGTCGCGAGATCACCGCCGACAATCCGCAGATTCGTGGACCCACCCTGAGTGTGAATCGTCTCGGTGCGGACGACGTCAGGAGGCTCGCCGGCGTTCTGCTGAAAGAAAGACTGCCCGGTGACTCCGTTAGGGAACCGCTTAAGAACGAGTGGCCGATCCGCCATAACCGGAAGCACGAACTGAGCGACGTTCACGTAATACCTCATGAGGTCGCCCTTCGTGAGCTTCCTCGCGGGAAAGAAGGTCTTCCCGAGGTTTGTCACCTCGAGAGTCGTTCCCTTTCCAAGGTCGAGAGTACCGCCACTGCCTGCACTTTCAACCTGATCGAGCTGGGTGAGAATCTTTGCTGCCGGTATGGCGCTCCGGCGGCCGCGCGCCGCCCCCGGTTTTTCAGCGCCGCCGGCCAGCGTACGTTGCGCGTAGACCCGTTTCCTCGCGGCTGACTTCGATTTCCTCGAAGTCCCTTTCGACGCCGGCTTCTTTTTCGCTTCGGGTCTAGCTGGGGTCTTCGCTGGGGTCTTCGCTGGGGTCTTCGCTGGGGTCTTCTGCTTTGGCGACTTCACGGCGGGTTTCTCCTGGACGCTCGTGGCTTCGCGTCCAACTTCCGTTGCCTTCCTGTCATCGCGCGTTCCAAGGTAAATCGGCTGGCGAAGTTTTCCGTCACCCGTCCATTCGCTGAACTTCACCTCGACGACGACCTCGGGCTTTACCCAGTGGGGACGCTCGTTCGTTTTCAGAATTTCCTCGAATGGAGATTCTTCCTGCTCCAGCGGCTGAAGCCTGCGATACATCTCAGCCAGGCCAGCGCCTGTAAACCCGCCGCCTGTATGGCCCACATATATGAAGCGGCCCTTGTCGTAATATCCGAGAAGCATGGCGCCGATGTGCTGCCGCGAGTTTCGGGGCTCGGTAAAACCGCCGACAACGAACTCCTGGCGAAACTCGATCTTCAGCTTCACCCAGGAGCGGGACCTGGTCCCAGGCTCATAGACTGAGTCGACGCGCTTGGCGATCAGGCCCTCCCAACCCTGCTTCTTCGCCAGAACCAGCATCTTCTCGCCGTCACCTTCAATCGATTCGGTGACCCGGATCTGCCGGGACGTCTTCTTCCCTATCTCCTTCAGCAGGCGCTTGCGCCGGGTGCTCCATGGCTCGCGCACCAGAACGTCGGACCCCGCGACAAGAATGTCGAACAGCATCAGCGCGGCTGGAGTGGACGTGCGATGCCGGGCGATCATGTGGGCTTCCTGCACGTGCATACGACTCTGCAACTCCTGGAAGCGAGCCGGTTCCCCGGAGATCAGCGCGACTATCTCGCCGTCGAGCACGAAGTTCTTCTTCTTTTTGAGTGCGAGCTCATGAAGCGCGTCGACGACCTCGGGAAACTGGGCGGACTTGTCCTTTCCGTTCCGGGTCACCAGCAGGACATCGTCGTCGGTGACGAAGGCAAGCACCCGCACGCCGTCGTACTTCGGCTCGAAGGTCCAGCCTTC
>JBPPMU010000245.1:0-16110 GCA_051306215.1 Gemmatimonadaceae bacterium
GCGAGCGCGGGAATGATCGGGGTCAACGTCGGTGTTCCGGTGCCGCGCGAGCCCTTCTCATTCGGTGGCTGGAACGAGTCGCGTTTCGGTGTTGGCGACATCACCGGCAAGGGCTCGATCGAGTTCTGGACGAGATCGAAAAAAATGACGACGAAGTGGAACCGCGAGCACGGGGTAAACTGGATGTCCTGAGGTGGAGTGTGGAGTGTGGAGTGTGGAGTGTGGAGTGTGGAGTGTGGAGTGTGGAGTGTGGAGTGCGGACCTGACAGGGAATGAAGTAACGACGACAACTTTCTGGAGGCAGCATGGCAGTAGACTGCTCGGTGAACTTCACCGGAATTCACTTCGAGAACCCCTTCATGCTCTCCTCGGCTCCGCCGACGGAGTCCGAGAGCAACATCATGCGCGCGTTCGACGCAGGCTGGGGCGGCGTCGTCACGAAGACGATTGGATTACACCCGGTAGTCAACGTCTACGGCGCGAAGGCGAAGTTCATGCGGACATCCACTGACAACGCTCAGGTCTCGATGAAGAAGCGCGACAATGCCGCGCTTCACTCGTCGTGGAACTGGGAGCTCATCTCTGACAAGGCAATCGACTGGTGGGTGCCACGGATTCGCCGGATCAAGGATGCGCACCCCGGCAAGGTTTTGATCGCTTCGATCATGGCCGGATCCGGCAACGACAAGGAGCTCGGTAACTGGCAGGCGCTCGCAAAGGCGTGTCAGGAAGCTGGCGCTGACGGGCTCGAGCTCAACTTCTCGTGCCCGCACATGGACAGGAAGGACATGGGCTCGAACATCGGTAAGGACAAGGTCCTATGCTCGACAGTCACCGAGGCGGTGAAGGAAGTGTCAACCGTGCCTGTGTGGTGCAAGCTCACGCCCGCGACCGCGAACATCGTCGAAGAGGCAGGAGCATGTTTCCTCGGGGGAGCCGACGCCATCGTCTCTTCGAATACTTTCCCTTCACTCCCGCTGATCGACGCAGAGACGCTCGAGTTCGAGATCAACGTCGATGGCTTTGTGTCGAGCGGGGGCCTCGGCGGTCCGGCGATACTTCCGATGGCGCTTGCGAAGATGGCGCAGCTTACCCAGGCGTTTCCGGACAAAAGTTTTTCGGGCATCGGCGGGATCTCTGACATGTCGCAGGCGGCGAGCTATTTCGCCCTGGGCTGCGGGACGGTCCAGGTTTGCACAGCGGCCATGCTCGACCACGCGATCGGACCAACCGTCATCAAGCGGCTCAATGAGCAGTATCGCGAGTTCCTCGAGAAACACGGCTTCAGCTCACTCGAGGATTTCCGCGGATCGCGGCGCGACCGTGTCGTGCTTCAGTCGGCGATCCGCCGGCCGGAGAAGGCAGACTATGCCGGCGGATATGAGCCTGTCGAGGGATACGCCGCGCCCGTGGAGAGTGAGCCCGCTCAGGCGTCCGCTTAGATGACGGCAACAGCGACACCCAACAGCGCCAGGAGCCGGCCGGGCGCGCAGATGCCTCCGTGCGACCACGTGCCGGCCCGATACACCGGTCCCACGCGTCAAGAAATTCTCGCGATGCGAAAGCAGTACGCGAATCCGGCGGTCTTCACGATATACCGCGACCCGATAATGATCGTCGAAGGCCACATGCAGTGGCTCTTCGACGAGACGGGGAAACGCTACCTCGACATGCTCGCTGGAATCGTCACGGTTTCCTGTGGGCACTGCCATCCCAGGGTGACAGCGGCGGTCCAGGAGCAGGCGGGGCGGCTTCAGCACGCGACGACGATATATCTTCATCCCGGCATGCCGGAGCTCGCGAAGAAGCTGGCGTCGAAGATGCCGAAGGGACTCGACGTCACGTACTTCGTCAACTCGGGCAGCGAGGCGAATGATCTCGCCATTCAGATGGCGCGACTCCATACAGGCAATTCAGATGTAATCGCGCTTCGCAACTCGTATCACGGGGCTTCACCCTTCGCGAACACGCTGACCTCGCACAGCACGTGGAAGTATCCCGTCAACCTGAGCGGCGGAATCCACCACGCCGTCAACCCCGATCCGTATCGCAGCCCGTTCACCGGCACACCGGAGGAAATTGCCTCGAAGAGCGCCGCGGACATAAAGGACCTCATCAGGTTCTCGACGCCCGGCAAGGTGGCGGCGTTCATCGCCGAGCCGATCCAGGGTGTGGGCGGGGCGACGCACGGGGCGAAGAACTATCTGCGCGAAGCATATGCGATAGTTCGCGAGCATGGCGGTCTCTGCATAGCGGACGAGGTGCAGACCGGATTCGGCAGGACCGGCGACCACTACTGGGGATTCCAGAACTTCGACGTCGTTCCCGATTTCGTCGTCATGGCGAAAGGCATCGGAAACGGTGTCCCGCTGGCGGCTGTCACCACGACGTCCGAGATCGCACAGTCACTCACGCAACGCATCCACTTCAACACGTTCGGCGGAAACCCTGTCTGTATGGCGGCAGGCAACGCGGTCCTCGACGTGATCGACGATGAGGGGCTGCAGGAGAACTCGCGCGTCGTCGGAGGCCGGCTGAAGGCCGGCCTCAAGGGCCTCATGAAGGAGCACCACCTCGTGGGGGACGTTCGCGGAATGGGACTCATGCTGGCGATCGAGCTCGTGAAGGATCGTGGGACGAAGGAGCCGGCTAAGGCCGAGACTCTGCAGGTGCTCGAGGAAGCCCGCGAGATGGGCGTGCTCGTCGGCAAGGGCGGCATCGACGGGAACGTGGTGCGGATCAAGCCGCCGATGTGCATCACGGCGCACGACGCTGACTTCGCCCTCGATGTATTGCATCGTGCCCTGGGCGCGGCGGAGACGTCCTGAACCGGCAGGCGGCAACAGGCAAGTCAACGGAGCGGAAGTGAATTTCAATACGATCGTGAAGGGCGGAAACGTCGTTACGCCCGAGGGAGCCGGCATTGCCGATGTCGGGATAGAAGGCGAGAGGATCGCCACAATCGGCACGAATCTCGAGGCGGGGCCTGGCACCCGGGTAGTGGATGCCGCGGGCCACCACGTCATCCCCGGCGTGCTCGACGTGCACGTTCACCTCGAGCTTCCTTTCATGGGCGCTGTCTCCGCCGACGACTATCGAACTGGAACACGCGCGGGTGCCCGCGGGGGAGTCACGACTCTCATCGATTTCGCGATCCCCTACGCCGGCGACTCCCTCGGTGACGCGGCAGACAAGTGGATGGCTCGCGCCGAAGGCAAGGCGATGATCGACTACACGTTCCACATCTGCATCACCAGGTGGAACGAGCACAAGGACCAGATCAGGGGGATGGTGGACCGCGGGTTCACCACCTTCAAGGAGTTCATGATCTACGAGTCGGAGGGCTGGCAGTCCGACGACCGGGCCCTCTTCGGAACTCTCGAGAAGATGAAGGAGTACGGCACTATGCTCCTCGTTCACGCCGAGTCCTCGCGTGTCCTCGACGAGCTCATCGAGCGGCACCACACGCCGGAGCTGATGAAACAATACGGTGCCCGGCTGCACCGCATGACCCGCCCGAATTTCATTGAAGCCGAAGCGATCCAGCGTGTCGTCACGTGGAGCGAAGCCACCGGCGGACAGCTCTACATCGTCCACATGTCGACGGCCGAGGGCGCCGACATAGTCAAGGCTGCCCAGAAACGCGGAGTTCCCGTTCTTGCAGAGACATGCGCGCAGTATCTCGTTCTCGACGACTCTGTCTTCGACCGCGAGGATGGGCATCTTTTCGCATGCTGTCCGCAGCTCAAGAAGCCGGCTGATTCCGCACGACTCTGGCAGGGCCTGAAGGACGGCGAGGTGTCAGTCGTGTCGACCGACACGTGCACTTTCTCCCGCGAGCAGAAGGCGATGTGGAATGGCGACTGGACGAAGATCCCGATGGGGATGCCCGGGCTCGAAACGCTCCTTCCGGTGACGTACACGCACGGCGTCCTCAAGAACCGGCTCACGCTCGAGGAGATGTGTATGAAGCTCAGCACAAACCCGGCGAAAATAATGGGCCTTTACCCGCGAAAGGGTGCGATCGAAGTTGGCGCTGATGCCGACATTGCGATCATTCACCCCTCGAGCACGATGAGGGTCGACTGCGACACAATGGAGACTAACGCAGACTGGTCGCCGTTCCAGAACTGGGATCTGGCGGGTTTTTCGCGAACCACTATCTCGCGCGGGGAAGTCATAGTCGACGACTATCGGGTCACCGGTGCCGAAGGCCGCGGAAAATGGCTGAGCAGGACACGCGCAGGCGCATGATCCTGGATTTGCTGGCTTCGTCGACAGCGGGATGAGACGGTCGTGCGGGACCCGCTAACCGATCTCGCGCGGGTGAAGGGAGTTTCCCTCGAGCGGAAACTTCCCCTCCTCATGACAGCCGTGCTGCTGACGATACTCGGCGGCGGGGTGCTTCTCGCGTATCGCGAGATACGGGGCGCCGCGGAGGTGGTGGCGACAAACCGCATGCGTGACCTTACCGAGGTCCTTGCGAATTCTGCCGGCGGCGCGGTCCCGCGCATCGGAGACCGCCTCAGGGATGTCGCGCGGGAAGGTGCAGTGCACCGCGTGCTGACTTCGAGAACTCCCCAGCGCGCCGATATCGACGCGGTGCGTGATGTGTTCAGTGACCTGCCGACGAGCGCGGATTCGGGACTGGTAACCGAGCTGTGGGCTTCCGACGGACGAATAGTTTTCGCGCAGGGAGGCGAGCGGCTCGATGTGTCTCGTCCCACCACGAGCGGAGTAGTGACAGGCCCTGATTCTCTCTCGACCGGAGAATTCTACGAATCAGGGGGCCGGGTCTACTACTGGTTCACGCGCCCGGTGATGCAGGATGGCCGGAGGATCGGGACTATCGCGCAACGCAGGCGGCTGAATGCGCAGCCGTCAACTGCACAGGAGATAAGAAGGCTCGCCGGAGACGACAACGTGCGGGTGCTGCTCCGGAACGCCAGTGGGTCGCTCTTTACGACCCTTGGCGGAGCGCCGGTCAGCGAACCTCTGGATGTTGACAGCTCAGGGGAACTGACCACCTACACGCCCTCTGATGCGCCGGCCAGCGAGCGTGTCGTATCCTTCGAGAAGGCGGTCGAGAGAACACCGTGGTTGGTGATACTCGAGCTTCCGTATACCGCGCTTACCGCGGGTCCGACAGATATGCTCCGCAGGTTTGTCATGATGAGTCTCCTCCTGCTTCTCATCGGGGCGACCGCCTTGTGGCTGATCAGCCGACGGATAACCCGGCCCCTCACGCGGCTCACGGCTGCGGCCGAGGGGATCGCGCAGGGCGACTACACGCAGCGGGTGAACCCCCGGGGCGACTACGAAATTGCCCGGCTCGGCGTAAGCTTCAACCGGATGGCCAATGAAATTTCGGCCGCGAACAAGCAGCTTCATGCTGCCGCTGGAGCGGCGGCTGATGCACAGCAGGCGGCTGAGAAGGCGAACGCCTCGAAGTCGAACTTCCTCGCCGCGATGAGTCATGAGCTGCGCACGCCGCTCAACGCCATCGCCGGTTATGTCGACCTGATGGAGCTCGAGCTGCGGGGGCCACTGACCAGCGAACAGCGAGCGGACCTCGGGCGGATCAAGAGGAACCAGCAATACCTGCTTGGGCTGATCGAGGAGATTCTCGTCTTCACCCAGCTCGACGCGCAGCGCCTCGAGCTCGATATCAGCGATACGCCGATCGACGCCGTCATTCGCGATGCCGAAACGATGGTGCAGCCGCAGATAAAGGCGAAGGGGATCAACTACCACTTCGAGCGGTGCGAGCAGGAGCTGATCGTTCGCGCGGACGGCGCCAAGCTCCAGCAGATCATCATCAACCTTCTCGTGAACGCCGCCAAGTACACGGAGACAGGCGGCTCGATCACCGTGGATTGCGGCGACATGGACGGCAAGATCCAGCTTCGAGTAACGGACACAGGCATGGGAATCCCGCCTGACAAGCTCAGCAACATCTTCGATCCGTTCGTGCAGCTCGACCGGAGCCTGAATCAACCCCGGGAGGGGGTCGGACTCGGGCTGACGATCAGCCGGGACCTTGCCCGCGCGATGGGCGGCGATCTCACCGTCGACAGCGAACCGGGAAGAGGGTCGACTTTCACGCTCGAGCTTCCCGCGGCCCACGGCGTCGCAGCCGGGAGCGATGAGGCAATCCGCCGATCCGAGGTGGCGGCTACGGCGAGCAGGTAGAACACCCGCGAGAGGCAAGACCCCCCCGACTTCGCTACAATTGGCAGCGTCAAGCCGGTCACGACTCAAACCAATCATCGATGCAAGCATCCGAGCAGCTGGACAGCGAACTGTCCGCAAGTCCCCTTTGGAACCCGGACCTGGCGCCCACTCCGCTGTCGCGCAGGACGTGGTCTACCTACAACATCGCCGCGCTCTGGATCGGGATGGCTGTAGTCATCACCACCTATACGCTCGCGTCCGGCCTGATGCAGCAGGGGATGAACTGGTACCAGGCGCTGCTCACCATTCTCCTCGGCAACCTCATCGTGCTCGTTCCGATGATCCTCAACGCCCACGCAGGAACGCGATACGGGATTTCGTTCCCGGTTCTTTGCCGGGCGAGTTTCGGGGTGCGCGGCGCGAACATCGCGGCGATGTTGCGGGCGATCATCGCCTGCGGATGGTTCGGTATCCAGACGTGGATCGGAGGTCTTGCTCTCGATGCCCTGCTCACTGCCGCGTGGTCAGGCTGGGCCGGGCTCGGGAACTCGCAGGCGATTGCCTTCGGAATTTTCTGGCTGATTCAGGTGTTCGTGATCCTCAAGGGAACCGAGGGCATTAAAGTCCTCGAGAGCTGGACCGCCCCGCTCCTGCTTGCCGGTGGTCTGGTCCTCCTGGTGTGGGCGATTCGAAACGGCGGCGGGCTGACGAACGTGCTGGCAGGCTCGGTCACACTGCGCGAGGGCGCGACTCCCTTCTGGACACTCTTCCCGGCGGCGCTCACGGCGAACGTCGGTTACTGGGCAACCCTTTCGCTCAACATCCCTGACTTCACAAGGTACGCCCGGAGCCAGCGTTCACAGGCAATGGGCCAGCTCTTCGGTCTGCCGGGCACGATGACGCTCTTCGCATTCATCGGGGTGGCCGTGACGAGCGCCACAATCGTCATCTTCGGCGAGGCGATCTGGAATCCGGTCGATCTCATCGCAAGGATCGGCACGCCGGCGGTGATAATCGTCGGGGCGTTCATCATTCTTGCCGCGCAGCTCACCACCAACATGGCGGCGAACGTCGTCTCGCCCGCCAATGACTTCTCGAACCTGAGCCCGAAGCGCATATCCTACGTCACCGGCGGCCTGATCACCGCCGTAATCGGCATCGTGATGATGCCGTGGAAGCTCTACTCGGATGCCGCAGCCTACATCTTCACCTGGCTGATCGGATACTCCAGCCTGATGGGGGCCCTCGGCGGAATCCTCATCGCCGACTACTGGATTCTCCGGAAGCAGCAGCTCGACCTGAAGGACCTGTTCGCAGTGCACGGCCGCTACACGTACACCAGCGGCTTCAACTGGCGCGCGATTGCCGCACTGGTGATGGCCGTGCTGCCGGTGGTTCCCGGATTCCTGCGCGCAGCCACCACGCCGGGCGGTCAAGTAGCGAACCCCGACATCTTCGACACGCTCTACACCTATGCCTGGTTCGTCACGTTTGCGCTCAGCTTCGCATCGTATCTAATTCTCATGCGGGGCGCCGCAGGCGAGCAAGCCGTGGCGCCCCCTGCATGGGATCACCCTGTAACCGAAAGCTGAAGGACATCGAATGCCAAACATTGTCAAGTGTGGGTTGATTCAGGCGACCCACGCCTGCAGCACGAGTGAGCCGCTCGAGACGATCAGGCAGGCAAATCTCGACAAGCACATCCCGATCATCGAGCGCGCAGCAAGTGAAGGCGTGCAGATGATCTGCATGCAGGAGATTTTCACCGGCCCATACTTCTGCGCCGAGCAGACGACGCGCTGGTACGATTCGACCGAGCAGATCCCGGACGGGCCGACAACCAAGCTGATGCAGGAGCTCGCGAAGCGGCACGGCATGGTGATCGTCGTGCCGATCTACGAGGAGGAGAGCACCGGTGTTTACTACAACACCGCCGCCGTCATCGACGCCGACGGCACGTACCTCGGCAAGTACAGGAAGAATCACATTCCTCACGTCGCGCCGGGCTTCTGGGAGAAGTTCTACTTCAGGCCCGGAAACCTGGGTTATCCGGTATTCGATACAGCGTACGGTAAGGTTGGAGTATACATCTGCTACGACCGTCATTTTCCCGAGGGAGCGCGGGCCCTCGGGCTTAACGGTGCCGAGATCGTCTTCAATCCCTCGGCTACTGTCGCGGGTTTATCGGAGTACCTGTGGAAGCTCGAGCAGCCTGCCCACGCAGTCGCAAATGCCTACTTCGTAGGCGCGATAAACCGCGTAGGGCACGAGCAGCCGTGGGACATCGGCGAGTTCTACGGGCAAAGTTACTTCTGCGATCCGCGCGGGCAGTTCCTTGCAACCGGGTCTCGTGACAAGACCGAGCTCGTTACAGCTGATCTCGACTTCGACATGATCCGCGAGGTCCGCAACACGTGGCAGTTCTACAGGGACAGGCGTCCGGAGACATACGACGAGCTCGTGCTGCCATGATGCGGCGCGTCGTCGCGGTCCTCCTTCTCACGGGATGCGCACCTGAAACAAAGCCAGGCGCAGCAGTGGTTGAAATCGTCGGCGCTGACTATGCCTTCAAGTCTCCGGCCTCTTTGCCAGCCGGCCGGACAACGTTCCAGTTTGCGAACGAAGGAAAGGTGCGCCACGAACTCAATATCACGCGGCTCAAACCCGATGTTTCAATAGAGCGCTTTCTGGAGGTCGTGCGCGCGGGTGAAAACACGCGGGAACTAACTGAAGGCCCCGTCGGAGTTCTTTTCGCCGATCCCGGCGGCCGGAGTGAAAGCGGATTGACGGTCGATTTGCGCCCCGGAGACCGGTATGCGGTGATCTGCATCTTCCGGGATTCAGAAGATGCGAAGCCTCACTTCGACCTCGGGATGTATTCCGTGATCACGGTCGGCCAGGCTTTCAGTGCAACCGACCCGGAGCCGCCAGCCGTCGATACGATCGTCGCCACTGATTACGCCTTCCAGTATCCGCAGAGCGTCGAGCCGGGCGTTCATACTTTTATCATGCGGAATGATGGAAAGGTGCGCCACCAACTGAGCGTGAGCCTGCTTAAGGAAGGAGCCACGCTCGATCTGGTCATGAACGCCGGTGCTCAAGGCGTGGATCCCGATTCGTTTTTTGAGGACACCAGCTTCGGGTTGGTTCACGCCCGTGGCGGCCAGACTCCTCTTGGCGGACTCACGGTTGACATGCTTCCGGGGCGTGACTACGTGATAGCGTGCTTCTTCAAGGACACCGACGATGCACCCGAACACGTTGAACTCGGCATGGTCGGCACGATCCGGGTCAACCCGCGGGCCACCGATTGATTGCCTCTCAAACCTTTGCCGGAGTCTGATGTACAACCTCGACGCATTCGATACCTACCAGGAGCTCGCTCTGAGGACGGCGTCGGCCGAAAGCCTGGTTGACTCGGGCACGATGCTCAATGCCGCTGCACTCGGCCTTAACGGTGAAGCGGGCGAGATCGCCGACCACGTGAAGAAGGTGATGTTCCACGGCCACCCTCTGGATGATGCCACCCGCGACAAGATCGCCAAGGAGATCGGCGACATTTTATGGTATTGCGCGATGGGCGCGAGGGGTCTGGGCCTCGGGCTTGGCGAAATCGCCGAGATGAACGTCGAGAAGCTGAAGAAGCGTTACCCCGAGGGGTTCAGCTCAGATAGGAGCCTCAACCGACCGCACGGCTGACTTTCGCTCAGGCCTCGCTCCGTTTCCGGCGAGCGAGGATCTAGGCAGGCGCAATCTCCCTCCCCACGAACTCGCGCGCAGCATTTATCACGCTGTGGCGAACCTCCTCGATCGTGCCCGGAATCAGCGCCCCAGACGCGCGAGCATGACCGCCTCCCCCGAATTGCCGGGCGAATGCGTTCACATCGATGCTGCCGGTGCTCCTGAACGACGCTTTTATCTTCCCATGCCCGAGGTCGCGGAAAAAAACCGCCATCCGCGTCCCCCCGACGCTTCGCGGATGCTCGGCAAGCCCGTCGAGGTCTTCCGACTTGAGCCCGTACTCTTCAGCGGCGCCAGCGGCGACAGAAATCCACGAAATGCCGTAGGCGGGATCCACTTCAAGCGTCGCCAGAGCGTCGCGGAGAAGGTGAAGGCGCCCTATCGGATGCGAAGCGTAAAGCCGGCGGTACATGTCCTCGGGCTCGACTCCGGCAGCCAGAAGCTGGCCTGCGACAGCAAGGCACCGCGCGCTGGTGTTGCTGAAGCGGAAGCCGCCGGTATCTGTGAGAAGCGCGACGTAAAGACTGACAGCCATCGCGGGAGTGATTTCGGCGCCGAGCGTGACGGCAAGGTCGTAAATGAGCTCCCCGGTCGCGCAAGCCGACGTATCGGACAGCATCTCGGTAGATGGGGGCTCGTCAGTCGCGATGTGGTGATCAATCACCAGCTTCGGCTTCCTGAAGGCTCGAACAGCATCGGCAAGATTGCCAAGCCGCTTCACATCGCTGATGTCGAGAACTACCAGCAGATCCGCTTTCCTGATCGCCGTCACGCCCTCGGCCGAAGCCTCGGTAACGTCTTCGCCGAGAAGGAAATCGTAAGTCTCGGGCCATGGCGTGGGGTTGACGATCTTCACGCTCATTCCGCGCGCCGTCAGGAACCTCGCGAGCGCCGTCTCGGATCCGCATCCGTCGCCGTCGGCATTGATATGCGTCGACAGAACGACGGAACGTCCCGCGATGAACTCTTGCGCGAGACGCTCTATCGCTTCCCTTCTCGCGAGGGGTACGGTGAGAAGATCGGCCACCGCGCTAAACGGAGTAGTTTGGCGCTTCTCTTGTGATGACGACGTCGTGAGGATGCGACTCGCGCAGACCGGCGGCCGTCACCCGCACAAACTCGGCATCACTCCTCAGTTCGTCGATGTTCGCGCAGCCAACATATCCCATGCCGGCGCGAAGTCCGCCGACCATCTGGAAGATCACGTCACTCACCGGGCCCTTGTATGGAACCCGTCCCTCGATTCCCTCGGGGACGAGCTTTCGCGGTGACGTCTCCCCTTCCTGGAAGTACCTGTCGGCGCTCCCGTCCTGCATCGCCCCCATGCTCCCCATCCCGCGAATCATCTTGAATCGGCGGCCTTCCATCAGGAGCGACTCTCCGGGGCTTTCCTCCGTCCCGGCAAGCATCGACCCCATCATCACGCTCGAGGCACCGGCCGCGATCGCCTTCACGATGTCGCCGGAGTACTTGATGCCGCCATCGGCGATGACTGGAATGTCTCCGGCGCCTTCGACCGCATCGAACACTGCGGTCAGCTGCGGCACGCCGACGCCGGTGACGACCCGCGTCGTGCAGATTGACCCGGGGCCAACTCCGACTTTGACCGCGTCGACTCCACGCTCAACGAGTGCGGCGGCGCCATCACGTGTCGCGATGTTGCCGGCGATCAGCTGCACATCGGGAAACGCGTCGCGTGCTTCGGCAGTTGCCTTGAGCACTCCATCACTGTGGCCGTGTGCCGTGTCGATCACGAGAACATCGACCCCCGCATCAACGAGAGCCCTCGCCCTGTCGCGGAAATTCGCTGCACCTATTGCTGCGGCAACCCTCAGCCTTCCCCGCTCATCCTTGTTCGCATTCGGAAATTCGCGGCGCTTGTGAATGTCCCTGACGGTTATCAGGCCCTTCAGCGCTCCCGTTTCGTCGACAACCGGAAGCTTCTCTATCCGGTGTTTGCCGAGGATTCGCTCCGCCTCGTCGAGCGTTGTCCCAACCGGTGCAGTGACGAGCCCCTCGGCTGTCATCGCTGCTTTGAGCGGCTGGTCCAGGTTGCGCTCGAACTGAAGATCGCGGTTCGTGAGGATTCCGACGAGACGGCCGTCGCGGTCGACTACCGGAACTCCGGAAATACCGAACTTCGTCATCACGGCGACTGCTTCCCTGAGCGTCGCATCCGGCGAAAGCGTTATCGGGTTGAGAATGATCCCGCTCTCCGACCGTTTCACACGGTCGACCTCGGCGGCCTGGCGATCGATCGACATGTTCTTGTGAATCACGCCGATGCCGCCCGCACGGGCCATCGCCATCGCCATCTCCGATTCCGTGACAGTATCCATCGCGGCAGAGGCGAAGGGAACGTTCAACGTGATCGCCCGGGTGAACCTCGACCGCGTGTCGACGTCGCGCGGGAGCACGAACGAGCGCCGCGGCGCGAGCAGCACATCGTCGAACGTGAGCACTACATCTTCACGAACACGTGCGAGCCCCTGACGCGGGCTATCCTCTATACGCGAAGGCCCGCTTCCGGCGTTTGCCGGACGAGCGGGCCCTGAAGTCGGACGAGTTGTGGTTGCCATGGTCAAATTTACGGAAATGACCGCTCCCGGTAAAGCGCCCCCCAACGGCAGGCTCGCTTATACGCGACCGATCGTGCGGAGCCGCCGCCGCATGCGCCGTGGCAGGAAGAAAGCGGCGGCAGCAAGGATTTTCTCGAGGTTGAGCTCGGAAAGCTCCTTTGGATCGCCTGGCCAGTACGACTGGACCACTGCGCGGCCGGCGTTTGCAATGAGGCGCTGAAGAGCGAGCATCAGGAGGAAGACGTCGTCGACCTCTCCCAGAAACGGGATGAAATCCGGGATCACGTCCACCGGCAGGAGGATGTACGCGATTGCCCCGGCCACCACGAGCTTGTCGAGACCCGCAACGCGATTGTCGGTCAGAAGCCCATAAAGAAGCCGCAGGAAGTTGGGAAGCTCGCTGATGCTCCCCATGACAGTGCGCTTCGCTCCGGTGCGCGGTTTCTGCTCTACATCAATTTCGACTTCCGGGGGCATCTGGCGCGGTCTGCGGCCTGCTTTTGATGCCGGGCGTTTCCTGGCTGCGCTCACTTTGTTTCTTCTCCGGGGTTAGGCGGCAGCTGGCTTCCCAGCTCGTGCGGCCCGCCTCGCGGGATCGAAGGCGGCTGAGCTTCCGGCTGAGTCGTGCCGGCGGGTCCTGAAGCAGCGTCGAAGATCCCCGTTGCAACAGACTTGCCAGCCGCGGCGACTTCCGAAATCGCGCCCACAGCTTTGTTCATGATATTCATCGTGCCGGAGATCGCGTTCGCAGACACCTTTCCGACTCGCAGCGTGCTTTCAACTCCCTCTGCGAATCGCGTGAGGGGGTTCGGCCCAGGCGTATTGCGCGGCGCATACCGGGAATCGAGAAACTCTATGTAGTCGAGAACCTGTTCAAGCTTCTCATCCGGCAGGAGATCTAGCTTGCGCATCAGCCGGTCGCGCAGAATGTCGTTCACGTCAGCTTCCTCAGCCGCGCCACCGAGCCCGCTTGCCGCGCGCGTCGATGTGCACGTAGGTGGTGCGGGTATGCCCGCTCGTATAGATGCCGAGTCCCCCTACGAGATGCGGGTGCTTGAGTTCCACTATTTCGACTGCGAGGCCGACCATGCGACTGTCTACGGCGGAGTACTTCCCGTCGCCGTTCGCGTCTATCGCGATGTCGGCGGCATCGCCGTACTGGTGCTGGCTGTCCTTTGCCGCACGCTTCACCCGCCGGTTGTGGTCGGGAGCTCTGAAACCCGATTTCACGTCGAGCGCCAGCGAGACATCGGTTGGTCCACCGCCGTGCCACCTGCCGATCTCGGCGATCACCAGCTCAATCTTGTCGAGCAGCCGCGGACTCACAGCCGTGTAGCGCGGCCAAGTGTCCTGTGAGTCATGGTTGAGAAAATCCCCGACTTTGAGGTGCTTGCTGAGTGGAAGCTCGACGTCCTGCGGCATTATCTCGAGAAATCCTTCCGGGGGTGTCTGCTTGCCGGCGAGTCTTTCTGCCAGATATGTACCAATCCTGTAGCCGTTGAGCATGATTCCTTCCTTCTGCTCGAACGGAACCAGGACGGCGACAGTCAGTCCTTCGATGACCCGCCTGTCGTCATCCTTCACGAGCGCCAGGCGGTAGAAGCCGGGCTTTTCCGGAGCAACTACGTCGGCGCCGAGCAGCGGAAGGGGGGCGGTGGTGACGACGCTGTCGCCGACCCGCACCCACCCATAACTAAGCGCAGTTGGATCTCCGTGAACGTCGAGGGGATACTGGATGCTTGCCCCGGGCATCGCGAACTTCAGGAATACCTGGCCGCTGGCACCGAAAGCAGTGGCCGACGGGGCAGCCATCGGCAAGCTGCGGGAGAGGTACTTTCCGAAAGGCTTCGCGCCGAATGCGTTGCCCGGATTCTTGAATCCCAGCGCTCCAAGGCTCGCCAGGACTACCAATCCGAGGGTGGCGAGAAGGGCGGGCCGTTTATGGCGATATCGGTTCGCGTCCGGCGACGAGCGCCGCCGGCCGTACATGTTCAAAAGCATCCCACAAGCTAGTCTCAGAGAGGGTTTGGTGCCATTAAATCAGACCGCTCGGGGGCCAAGTCAGTTTTGTGATGCTCGCCCGCGCTCAGTAGATGTAGACCGGCGTTCCTACCTCTACCATCTCGTAGAGCTTCTCGATGTCCTCGTTCCTGAGGCGCACACAACCGTGGCTTACAGCCTGGCCGATGCTCGACGGCACATTCGTGCCGTGGAGGGCGTAACCGTCGCCGAGCAGCAGGCGGCGAGTGCCGAGCACGCCCTTGTAGCGGCGCTGGTTCGTGCCGAAGGGCGGGATTATGATGTTTCCGTTGACCACGATCTCGCGCCCGTCTGACGCGTCGAGGGGTACCACCCGCCCATCGGAGTATTCGCGGACGATCTCCGTCCCCTTCACCTTTACCACCGCGTCGCCAGCGGGGATCACCGTCGACCGGTTCATCCGCGTAAGACCGAGACCCCGCTTGATGGCCTGCTCCTGGAAATGCCAGTCAGGCGGTACCCAGGCCGGGTCAACTTCTTTTCCAAGAACTGTCAGGCGGCCGCGCGGAGTGTCGAACTTGTACCGCTTGGCGCCGCCTTCCGCCACCAGGCTCTTACCGCTTCCCGTCGCAACCTGGGTGTGGAAGAGCACCTCGTTCCCGCGCTTGTACCAGAGCTCGCGCTCCTCGATGCTTACGACTATGTATGGCTGGTCAGCACCGACGACCGGACTCTCTGACGCCAGGCGGGTGAGGCTGTCAGCGCTCTCGCCAAGCTTCGCCTTTACCTCCTGAAGCACGTTGAGATTGTCGTTGAAGACCATCCGGTTGACATCCCGCTCGTAGCGCATCGCTGCGGTCTTCGTGACCATCATTCCGCTCGCCGTTGCAGCAAGCGCAAACGCGAGGAGTGTTCCCCATACCCACTTCCCGCCGTTCGCGATCGTATCGACTACCTGCATTTCTGGTTCAGCCTTTTCAGAAGAAGAAGACGCGCATGCCGAGATTCAGATTCGGCGTGATCGCTTTGAGGTCGCTCCGGGAGATTCGCACCGACCCCGGAGGCATCGAGTCGGCGAGCTGCGCGAGGGATGGCGCGTCAGAGGCGGCGATAACAAGGCCGCCGTCGAGGGTAATACCGTTTGGGTCGACCTTGAGAATCGACCTCTCGCCTCGAGGAACAACAAGCGGAATCGAGTCAGCCCCGGTGCTGACCATTCCGTCAGGACCGAACGCGGCGGCCATCTCGCGGAGCACCGCACCTTCGCGCTCCAGGTAGATCTTTCCGCTGTCCACCGCGACCGACAGGTGGAGCGTTTTCTCGAGCTTCGCCTGCCGCCGGGCAAGAGCAAGGGCGATTTTCAGCTTGTTTTCCTCGGCCGCGATTATCGCGTCGGTCGTGCCCTTCTCCTGCTCCGTCATTCCGGCGCGGAGCCTCGCGACCTCCGCCTCGTAAGACTGGCGCTTCAGGATGAGGAACGCGTCGATCGCAAGCATCGCGATCAAGCCGATGATCAGCGTGAAGACGAAACCGGGGTAGGCGCGGCGGAAGTCCCGCCACCCGCCCCTGCGCCTGTCGTGCTTCCGCTCGCCCGATGGATCGCGGCGGTCGCCCGGATCCGGGCCGGGATCGCCCT
>JBPPMU010000246.1:0-2374 GCA_051306215.1 Gemmatimonadaceae bacterium
AGCGAATGCGAACCGTGGTCAGGGATGCGCTGCTCAGCAGGCGGCTCGAGGATGCCGGGATCGACTCGAGCAGGGTTCGCGACCTGACGTTCCTTCCGTTGCGTCTCAATACCGAGCGAATAACCGACAAGGGGCGGGGCGGCTCGGGGACAGTTAGCATCATTTTCGCCGGCGCGATCGCCGTTCTTCTCTACATGTCGATCGTGCTCTATGGTCAGAACGTTCTCAGGGGCGTGCTCGAGGAGAAGACGACGCGCGTCGCGGAGGTTGTCGTCTCGAGCGTTTCGCCGGAGACGCTTCTGGCAGGGAAGGTACTGGGCGTCGGTGCGGTGGGGCTCACCCAGCAGATTCTCTGGGTGATAACTACGGTCATAATGTTCAAGCTTCGGGGCCCGCTGCTCGAGAAGTTCGGGATCAGCACGATGCCTTTTGCGCTTCCGGAGATCTCATTCGGACTGGCGCTGCTGCTTCTCCTGTTCTTCGTGCTCGGGTTCGTCTTCTACTCTTCGCTTTACGCGGCGGTAGGCGCCTCGGTGAACAGCGAGCAGGAGGCGCAGCAGGCTGTCCAGCCGATGCTCATCCTGCTGGTTGCGACGGCGATCTTCATCAATCCGATCCTGATGAACCCGACGTCGAAGCTGGCTGTCGTTATGTCGCTGCTGCCGTTTTCCGCCCCGATCATCATGCCGCTTCGGCTCGCACTTGGCAGCGTTCCGTGGTACGAGCTGGTTGGGTCGCTGATCGGGGTCGCCCTGGCGTGCTGGGGTGCGACATGGCTCGCGGCGAGAATTTACCGTGTGGGGCTTCTCATGTACGGAAAGCGGCCCACTCTCAGGGAGATGGGCCGCTGGCTTTCCTACAGTCGCTAATTAGTAGCCATTCGCTACTAATTAGCGCAGTATCTGTCGAACGCGCCGACGAGGTCCTGGGCGATCTCGACTGAGGTTCTTCCCTCGATCTGGTGCCTCTCGAGCATGAACACGAGCTTGCCGTCCTTCAGAAGCCCGATCTGCGGCGATGAGGGCGGGTAACCCGTGAAGTAGCTGCGGGCGCGCTGCACTGCAGGAACTTCCATCCCTGCGAAAACCGTCGTGAGGTTGTCGGGCTTCACCGTATGCTCGAGTGCCTTCGCGACCGCGGGACGCGCGTTGCGGGCCGCGCATCCGCATACCGAGTTGACGACGACGAGAGTCGTTCCCCTGGAATCCTTCAGCTTCGCATCGACCTGCTCGGGTGTGAGCAGCTCCTCTACGCCGAGCCTTGTCAGCTCTTCGCGCATCGGCGCTACCATTCGTGGATCGTACATCGTTCTCCCTGCTGTTTGTGTGTTGCACTGCGTGTGGCTGAAAGATAATCGCGTGCGGGGTCCTACCGGCGGCGGCGCTCGACGAAGTCCTCGCCCGGCATTCCCGACCTGACTGTCCCCTCGCTCCAGGCGGAATGCTCCCGGCGGAGGAACAGGTAACGGACCCATTTCACGACGGCCGCGAGAAGCAGTGCGAAGAGCGAGATCACGACGATCCGCCAACCCATCGTTCGCACGAACATCATCGGCCAGTCGTGCAAGTGTGCGGCACCGGTTCCCAGCGGCTCGCGAGCCAGCGCAATGAGCACCGCGCTAACGAGCATCTCCGCGGCACCCACAGCTGCAGCGAAAACGGGGGCCCGCCATAGCCAGTCCCGCAGCGGAAAGCGGCTGAGGTGGATTGACGCCATCGCGAGGAGGAATACACCGCCGATCGCGAGGGTGACGACGATGTAGGTTCCGCTGGGACTCTCTGAGCGGCTCAACACCATTGCGCGGTAAAGCCGCGATATGATGCCTGTGACGAGGGCCATGTCGGCAAGCGAGCGGGCGAGCTTTGCGAATGCTGCCGGCTCGCGCTCCCGCAATCCCCCCGCCAGCCGCTGCCGAAGCCGCTCGCTGTTCTGGCTCGCGATGAAATCGCGCATGTTTAGAAGCTAACTCTGCGCGCGTTTATCCGCTGTTTCCTGTGGCTCTCTGGTTACCTGGTTGTTCGGATTTTCTGGGTATTCTGCGCGCCGTTGCGCTCGTTCTGCGCCTCTGTGTCGCGAAGCGCTCGTTCTGCGCCTCTGTGTCGCGAAGCGCTCTGCGCCTCTAGTTAATCCAGTGTCCCAGCCGTCCCCAGCGAATGTGGGTGATGAAAGGCACGACGCTGTCACCATCTGGGTCATAGGCGTAGTACACGAACATCGGCTGGCCACGGATGTTCTCGCGCGGCACGTAGCTCCAGTAGCGGCTGTCCTTCGAGTTGTACCTGCTGTCGCCCATCATGAAGTAATGACGGTCAGGCACTTCCAGCGGGCCCCAGTTGTCGTGCGACGGCTGATCCGGGGCGGCGCCGAAGCGCGA
>JBPPMU010000247.1:0-3976 GCA_051306215.1 Gemmatimonadaceae bacterium
GTGTCGTCGAGCGCGTGATGGAGCCTGCCGGGAGTTATGCCGTACACCTTGCAGAGATCCTCGAGCCGTGCACCGCCCGAGTGAAGCTCACGCGCGAGTACGAGGGTGTCGTACGTCGAAAGCTTCGTCTCTTCGAGATCTTTCGACATGCGACGGAGAATCGGGAAGTCGAACCAGTAACCGTTATGCGCAACAAGGACGTCGCGGCCGCAGAAAGCGCGGAACTCCGGCCATATCTCCTCGAAATATTTCGCATCCGCCAGCTCGGCCTCACCGTAGCCGTGTATCTCACGCGCTCCAGCCGATACCGGCACCCGTGGCTTCACGAGGCTGTGAAACTCCTCGACGACTTTCCCGTCGCGCACTCGTGTCGCCGCGATCTCGACAACCTCGGCACGCGTCGTATCCCTGTCAGTCGTCTCGAGATCTATCGCGGTAAAGTCGCGGAATGCGTTGGTGAACCTGTCGCTCCGCATCAGCTGCGCTGCCTTGAACACTCCGAGGGCGATACCGAGCGCGGGAACATCGGAGTTGCCAACGGAGACCGCATCCTGCGGCGGAATTCCTCCAAGCTGGACGCGATTGATGTTGATCCCGGCGAGAATGCCCTTGATGGCGATCTCGCATCCCCCAATGCGCGGAATCCAGACAGTCTTCCCAAAATCGAGCGCATCCCTCAACCGCGATGCAAGCTGTTGCACCTCCTCGTGTTCAGCGGGATCAGTCAGCTCGTCATGATTTTCCTCGAGCACTGTGCGATACTCTCCAACACGCTGGGAAAGCAGCTCGTCAACGAGGTCGGTTATCCGCGTGTGAGTTGCGCCGAGTGCGGCGAGATTTCTCAGTGCGTAGAAGCCGCGCATAATCTTGCGGCGGTCGCCGTCCTCCTTCGGAAGAGCGCGTGCCATCCGCTCGATGTAGCGAAGCAGGGGAGTGCTACCCTCGTCGGCTTTGGCTCGCGCGCCATCGAAAAGTGCGCGCGGCAGGACTACCTGGAGGAATCTCTCCTGGTGAACCGGATCTTCAGGGGCTGAGATCACCCGAAGTGCAGCGACGAGGTAACTGACTACCGGATCATCGGCGAGCGCGCGGCCCTGAGCCATTCTGCAGGGAACGCCGGAGCTCAGGAATCCGGCTTCCGCATTGTATCCGATCTCGTGGGTGCGATAGAGCAGCGCATAATCGCCCCAGTCGAGTCCGTGGGCTTCGCGGTCGCGCCGCAGGTCGTCGATGATCCAGGCGAGCTCTTCGCTTTCAGTATCGAATGCGTGGGCGAGAATCGGAAATGGGGAAGTGCGGTCTGACTCGCCGTGTTTCCTGTCGGCGAAGATCGGGGTGTTGGCGTCGACAAGCTTCCGCGACAGCGCGACAACCTCCTGCGGGCATCGCCTGTTTTCGCCGAGCTGGGTGCGTTTCGAGACCTCGAAGCTGTTCGAGTAGAGAACGAATACTTCAGGGTCAGCACCGGCCCACGAGTAAATCGACTGCTCGTCGTCGCCAACTGCGAAAACGTTCCGGTGTTTCGAGGCGAGCGCCTTGATTATCGCGTACTGGATTCGGTTGAGGTCCTGGAACTCGTCGACGAGCACAGAGTCCCAGCGGCTCCGGAGCTCATCCGCCACCGACTCGACGCGCATGAGCTCATTTGTCTTCAGGATGAGCATGTCGAAGTCGAGCATGTTCCGCTTTTTCAGGAAGTTCTGGTAGTCCTGGTAGACCACCACGTCCTGTCCGGTGATCGCATCTCCCTTGAAGCGCATCGCGGTGAATCGCTTGATCGTCCCACTCGGCCATTTTCTGTAGTCGCCGATCCGGCGCAGCGCGCGAATCTGGTAGTCCTCGTCGGCGATGCCGAATCCCGGCTCGAGCCCGATCGATGTTCCGAATTCGCGGAGGACTTCGGCGCAGAATGAATGGAGCGTTCCCCGCTTTATGCGGTCGGCGCTGTCTCCGAGATATCTCTCGAGGCGCGAGGAGATTTCGCCGGCTGCCTTGTTGGTGAAGGTGAAGGCGCAGATGCGGGCTGGATCTATCTTTTTTTTCTCGACGAGGAACCTGATTCTCTCGACCAGGCAGTAGGTCTTGCCGGCTCCCGGGCCTGCGAGGACGAGTACCGGACCCAGGTCAGCCTCGATCGCTGTACGCTGCGAGTCAGAGGCGGAGTGAGGCGGGCTTGGGGAGTAGACGACTGGCGAGGGGGATTCCTCGCGGGTTGCCTGGGTCAAGCGGGGTCCGGGATGGGAGGTGATGCTGAATCATAATCGTCGGGGATGACAGTTGTGCAAAGGCGGGACTAAACCAGGAAGTCCATGCGAGTCGCGAGTTTCCAGTGGTGAGTTGGTCAGTTTTCGGTCACTGCCGATTTTTCCGATAACTGACAACTGATCAACTGGAAACCCGCGACTCGCGTGGACTTCAGACCCTGACGCTTACCGATATGTCGGATCGATCTCCATCATCTGCGTCTTTATCATCGACCACGAATTCCGGAGCGCGGGCGACGCATTCGTTTGACTGAGAGCAGCATCGACGCGGCGAGCGGCGTTCACCAGCGCGCGACCTGAAAGCATCGCGCCATCGGTCGTACCCGACGTGCGAACAACCTGCTCGTAGAGCGACGCATTGTCGGCGAACGCAGAAAGCGCGAACCAGAGCTCGAGGTCAGTCTCGGCGTATGTGCGCCGGGTGTTGAGCTGGCCGAGGGTCGAGATCCCCAGCACCTGCCGCTCGCGCGCAACGAGCGACTGCGAATTGCGCCGCATGTTCGCCGCCTGCTCGGCGCTCAGGACTATGCTTCCGCCTCCATTGATGTCGAGCGAGAGCCCGAGGAGCCGGGCAGTGCGTCCGTCGAGGTTGCCTGTGGCGGCAATGTTTCTGTCGATCTGGTATTCGATGAGCGCGCGCTGTGTCGCGTAAGACAGCTCACCATCCGCAACGCCCCGATAATAATTCAGCCGGGTCAGCGCCCGCTGTGCTTCCCGAATCCGCTCCGCATCGGTGTAGATGGTGGATGCATCGGTGCGGCGGAGCCCGCGGCGAGTCAGTACAAGTCGCTGCTCCAGCTGAACAGCTAGGGGGGTTCCGGCAGGGACGCGGACGTCCTGCCCTTCGGAGAGGAGGCTTCCAAGAGCGCCGAGGAGTCCGGAGGCTGTACTCGAGCCGGACCCGGCGCCGGCTATCGCCGCTCCGATCCCACCGCGGCCGCCGACCAGAACCACTCGCTGGTCAGCCCGTGATTCGATCTGCCGCCTTTCGGCAGAGTCGGTGCTGGTGAGCCGGCCGGTGATCGGGATGACTGTGCCGTCCGCCAGGGTGAGCCGGTCAAATGCGACTTCCATCACACCGGACTGCTGGCGCGTGGCGGGCTGGACTGTCCTGACGACTCCGCGGATCCGGCTTCCGGCCGGAATGACGGTGTAGCCGTCGACTCTGACTGAGTCGAGGATGTTCGTCTCGAAGGTCTGCCCGACTCGCGCTGAAGACGATTCGAGGGGTGACGTCGTGCGTACTATGATTACCGAACCGCGGGGCAACGCCAGACGGTTCTGGGCCTCGAGAGCCGGAGCAGCTGCGAGCAAAAGCATCATGCCCAGCGCTCCACCGCTCATCAAGGTCGATCTTGCTGACAACATGTCGAAGCTCCTGAATGTGGGGTTGAACACATGACTTCACAGTCAAGAGACGTACCGCGCGGAACGAAACGTGACCAGATTCAGGTCATGTCACGCGCCTTCGTAAACGAGGATGCCGGCCAGTGGGGAAATCCGGGCCGGCGGTTCGACCTGCCTGACCGCGAGGATCCGGGATTCGACAAGGCAGCTGCCGAGGCGATGCTCGAGGCGGCACGGGAGGGGGATACCGGGAGCGCCGAGATGGCGACGGGTTATTACTGGGGTGAGGAGCGGCTCAGGCCACATGTCCGCGAGATCCTCGAGCGCGCCCGCGGAGGGGACGACGAGCGACTGATCCAGCTCGC
>JBPPMU010000248.1:0-19464 GCA_051306215.1 Gemmatimonadaceae bacterium
CGTAGGCCTGGACGGCGTCGAGCTTCGAAAGGTCAGCGCGCCTTCTCCTGTCTATCGTCTCCCAGTCGATGCGGAACGTCGCCAGCGGGCTGGATGGATCAGCGAGCCGCATCCCGCCGCCGAGTCGATCCCAGACGAGAAACTGACGGGACTGAAGTGAGTCGAGCAGTTCAGACGCGCCTGAGCGCCCGGCAAGCCCGGGCGGCAACGCGTCGAGGTCTATTGTCGCACCTTGCCCGAGCCTGTCTCCTGCCGCCCGCCACAACGCGCGAAGAAGCCCGAGCTCGGCATTTGCATCACCTGTGAGCTCGCGCTTGATCCTGGCAGGTGTCGCAAGCAGCCTCACCGTCACAATCGACATCGAGCTCTCGTTGCCGATGACGGCACCTGCCTGGTTGAGAATGCGAATGACGCTCTCGAGCTCGCGCGGATTGATTTTCCCGCCGACCAGCGGCACGAGATCGTCGATCCCCGACGGCAGCGACACTCCCTTCGCGGCCTGGCGAGCGAGGCTGGCGTACACCTGCTCAACGTTTTTCCGCTCGGGATACGAGCCCTTGATGAAGAACTCGTGGGTGAACCTGTCAGGGAATGAATGGAGCAGGAACACGTCGGAGTGGTCGCCGTCACGACCCGCGCGTCCCGCCTCCTGGTAATATGCCTCGAGTGTCCCGGGCATCGAGTGGTGGATAACGACCCTCACATTCGGCTTGTCGATGCCCATCCCGAATGCGTTGGTGGCGACGATCGCGCGCATCGTCTCGGTCATGAACCCTTCCTGAACCTCGCGCCGGTGCTTGTCATCGAGTCCGGCGTGATACCCGGCAGCGCTGATTCCCTGCTGCTCCAGCATGAAGCTGATCCGGTCGACCGACTTGCGTGTCGACGCGTAGACGACCGCGAGTCCTTCGTGCTCCTTGAGCGTCTTGACCAGGAGCTCGTCTTTCTCGGCGTCGTTCCTCGCCGGGAGAACGTGGTATGAGAGATTCGTCCGGTCGAAACCCGTGATGATCGTCTGCGGATTCTTCAGGGCCAGCTGCCGGCAGATATCCTCTCGCACCTCGGGCGTGGCGGTCGCCGTAAGCGCCACGGTCGGAGGAGAGCCGAGACGCGTTCGGGCATCAGCAACCCTCAGGTAGCTCGGCCTGAAGTCGTGTCCCCACTGGCTGATGCAGTGCGCTTCGTCGATCGCGAGAAGGCTGACGCCGATGTCCTTGAGACGTCCGGCAACGTTGCCGAAGTCGAATCGCTCGGGGGCCATGTAGAGAAGCCGGATCTCGCCGCGGGCCGCCCGGTTCAGGCGGTCAGCAACTTCGCCCGACTTGAGCGTGCTGTTGATGAAAGCTGCCGGGAGGTTTCTCGCCTCGAGGGCATCGACCTGGTCCTTCATGAGCGAGATGAGGGGCGAGACGACCACCGTGAGTCCGGGCAGCACGAGCGCCGGAATCTGATAGCAGACGGACTTGCCGCCGCCGGTCGGGAGCACGACAAGCGTGTCGTGACCCGCGAGCACGGATTCGATGGCCTTCGCCTGTCCGGGCCTGAAATTTTCGTAGCCGAAGGACACGCGCAGGGCGGCGCGTGCCTGCTCAATGGTGGGACGCTGCATTCCGGCGAAATCTAAGTGGCTGGCCTTTCGCGACCGCGCTGCGTACTGCGACGCGCGTCAGCGATTCGCCGCCGGACGTTTCCTGCCGACGCCATACCTCTCAACCGCCAGCTGGACCTTCGTCAGAACTTCTACGGTGGTGATCCCCGGCATCACGTCCCATCGCGGTGTCCTGTTGGAAGGGTCGGGGTCACCATTCGTGTAATGATCGATCCACAGGTCCTGACAGGCGTTCCACGGACCGACACGCCATGGATTAGTGTGACCGTAGAGTCCGATCACGGGCACACCAAGAGCGCGAGCGATGTGAACGGGACCTGTGTCGGGCGCGATAACCAGGCTGCTTTCCGCAATGATCCCCGCGAGTCTCCTCACTGAATCGCCCATCGCCAATCCCGGCTTGTGCGACGCGGTATCGAGGATCTCCCGGCCGATTGCCTGCTCTCTCTCGCCCGGACCGCCGGCTATGACAACCCTGAAACCGAAATCGCCGGCAAGCGCGTCGACGAGTTCCTTCCAACGGCTCGTGATCCAATCCTTCTTGTGCGAGGCACTCGCAGGAATGACTGTCACGACAGGCTGTCCCTCGAACTGCCGGAAATAATGACGCATCTCCTCATCTTCCAGCTCGCTGAACGTGATACGCCAGGCGGGGTCCGGCACGGCGACGCCGAGGTGCGCTGCGAACTCGAGGAACATGTCAGCCGTGTGGGCAACCGGTTTTGCCGGGATGCGATCGTTCGACGCGAGCCATACACCCTCGAACGTTCTCGCCCGGTCGAACCCGATGCGGCGGGAAGACCGTGAAAGCAGCACCGGCCAGATGCTCTTCAGGTAGACGTTGAAGTTCATCGTGGCATCGAACGGACCTGCCTCGCTCAGCTCCCGCCTCAGCTTTCGCAATCCGCCGAGCCCCTCGGATTTCCGGAAAACAACAACGCGGTCAATCGACGGATGCTTCTCGAGAATACCTGCCGGCATCGGCTCGACGACCCACGTGATCCGGAGTCCGTCGATAGAATCGCGTAGAGCGTTGACGACGGGGAGGCCATGGATCACGTCGCCAAGACCCGACAGCAGCACGACGCAGATATGTCGCGGCACCGGTTCCGCCAAATGTGAAATCATCGTTCCCGGGTAACGACCTTCATCGCTCAGAAGGCGGGGACAGAAAATGCTCCCACTTGTCGACCATTGTATCGAACGAAAACATTGTCTCCGCCCGTGCGCGTCCGGCGGCGCCCATTGCGCTTCTCCGCGAGGGATCTCCGCGGAGGAGATCCAGCGCCGCGGCGATCGACTCCGAGTCGAACCCTGTGACAATCCCGGCGGGTGGATCGGAACCGACGGCGTCAGTCGCGCCGCTGACCGGAGTCGTGACTATCGGCAGTCCGCCCGCCATCGCCTCGAGCATCGCGTTTGAAAGCCCTTCGCGATCTGACACAATAACAAAGACATCAAGTGAAGCGAGAACATGCGTCACGTCATCGCGATGGCCGGTAAAGTGAATCCTCCCGGACAGGCCGAGTTCTCGCGTTGATGCCTCGAGGGCCTCACGTTCTGCACCATCGCCCGCGATGATGCAGTGAACCGAGGGATCAGTTCGCGCGATCGCATCGACCAGCCGGTCTATTCGTTTCTGCCGCGCCAGGCGCGCAACAGTTCCGGCGACGAATGCGTCGTCAGGAATCTCGAGCCGCTTCCTCAGGACGCCTGACCCGCCAACGGGTGCGGGCGGAACGACGCCATTGTGAATCAGGGTCACCTTCCCCTCACCGAAACCATCGAGACCGGCAAACGAAGTACGCATACGCTCGGCGTTCACGGCGACAGCGTCGACCCAGCGCCGCAACGCGAACCTGTACTTCGCGCTCCTTGGCGTGTCGCTCTCGAGCCCGACCCTGGCGACCACCCTCGGTACTCGTGCAATGCGGGCACCGAGCGACGCGAGAAACAGCTTCTTCCATGTCCCGATGATGAAGGCATCAGGGCGGTTCTGCTCGAGTGACCTGGCGAGTCGGAGCGCATGGGGAAGCGCGACATCTCCGCCTATCTCCAGTATTTCAGCGCTGATGCCCCGCGCCGCTGCCTCTCTGCGTACGAGCTCGTCGTTGCAAAGAAAAAGAACATCGTGGCCGCGGTCACTCAGCCCGCGCAGGAGCGAAATCGTCGCGCGCTCCGCGCCGCCCAGAATTCGCGCGCCGTTGTGCGCGACGATGCGCATTCAGCCGGGCGGCTGTTCGCGGAACCAATCAATGAACTGCCTGATTCCCTCTTCCATAGACGTATCCGGGTCGTAGCCAAGGAGGTCGCGGGCCTTGTCGATGCTTGCGAATGTCCGCTGAACGTCGCCAGGCTGAGCGGGCAGGCTGTCGATGCGGGCGGTGACACCGAGCTCGCTTGCTATCATCTCAACGAGGCGCGACAACGTTGTCGTCTCGCTCTCGCCGAGGTTGACTATGTCGAAAGCTCCGGCGGGGCTCGCAACTGCCCAGTCGAGTGCGGCCTCAATCCCGCTGACGATGTCCGCGACGTAGGTATAGTCGCGCTCAGTGCTGCCGTCGCCGTAGAATGGAATCGGCTCACCCTTCGACATCAGTCGCGCGAACTTGTGTATTGCCAGATCGGGACGCTGCCGCGGTCCGTATACTGTGAAGAGGCGCGTGCAGAGTACGCTGAGCGCGTACAGGTGAGCGTGACTCCGGCACAGCAGCTCCCCGGCGCGCTTCGTTGCGGCATAGGGCGAGATTGGATCGTCAGCCGGCGCTGACTCGAGAAACGGAACCGGCGTCGAATCGCCGTATACGCTCGAGCTCGACCCGAACACGAATGGCCGGATATTCCGCCGCCGTGCAACCTCCAGCATCGCCAGGGTGCCCTCGACGTTGGTTCGGGCGTAGTCGAGGGGCCGGGAAAGCGATGGGCGCACGCCGGCCCTCGCCGCAAGGTGAATTATCGCATCGATCTGATCTGCGCCCAGGCGGGATTCGACTGAGCCCGCTTCCGCGATGTCACACTCGATGAGCGTCGCGTCGCCAGCCTCGAGCAACGCGCGGATATTGCGCCGCTTTGTCTCCGGCGAATAGAAGGCGTCGAACGAATCGACAATCACGACGGTGTCGCCTCGCGCTACGAGGCGCTCGCACACAAAACTTCCGATAAACCCTGCGCCGCCGGTTACGAGTACGCGCACCGGTCAGACCGCGCGGGCGAAGTGGCCGCGCGTGAACACCGAACCGACGAGCTCGCGAGGAGATGCGGATCCGGGAGCGTGGCCGGCGCGCAGGTCGTCGACAAGCGAGCGGTATCGTGACACGAGAAGCTCAACCGGGTCGCCACGCGTGTTGAACAAAAGCCGGAAATTGCGAAGCCCCCCTCGCCACAGCGCGGGCATGAATTCCGATCCCTCGAGCGGCCTCGAGTGAAGGAGCCGGTTCCGGCAAGCGCTGTCCGTCGCTACCGCGAACGAATATCCCGCCGGATCCGTCAGCTCGACATTCGTGTGGTCACGGACGCAGAGATCGCGGCAAGTTGTCGGCTCACGGTCGAATGCAGCCGAAAGCACGCAGTGCTCGATAGTCATACCCTCCGGGCGCCCGTAGACGACGACGTCGAAGCCAAGACCTTCCCACGGAGCGGCAGCGGCGATCATTTCGTCCCGCGTCAGCTCAACCGAAAGAACTATCCGCGATGCGCCGAGCGAGAAAAGCTCAGCCGCCGTGTGCTGGTTGAAGCAGTTGACCGCGTAATCCGCCACGACGTCACGTCCCTGCCCGCCCAGCTCGGCAACGAGTCCCAGGTGGCCTGTCGAAAGCGGGAGCCCGAGGTTGAGCCATTTGTCGATCGATCGCCGGTCCTCGGGTCTCACAATGCTTGGAAGCCGGAGACGGAGGATCCTGCCCTGCTCGCGAATCTCGTCCGCGAGCCGCATTACCCGAGTCACCGGCGGCATGGGATGACGGATGAACGGGTCGAGGATTATTTCATCCGCCCCGCTTCGCGCTGCCGAGCGGGCATCGTCTTCCGAGAATACCTCGACGATCAACGCTCCGGTCGCCTGCGACGCGTCATTCGCGACGTGCTGGATCCCGGTCACCGCCGAGCGCACTCTCGAAACCCGATCCTCCTGAGCCGCCGCGGATTTCCATGATTCGCGTTGAGAAAGCTCCTCGACTGCCTCCTGCCGCATCCGGTTCAGCTCGCTCACCGGCAGAAACAGCCCTTCACTCAGTCCGCCTGTATCGAGGTCACCAAGAGCGAACGACGTTTCGCCAAGTCGCCCGAGCTGCTCGCGGATCTGTGTTTCATCGAGCGCCCGGTTTGTCGCCGGGACAAGAGCTGCATCGCTTCGCATGGTTACAGAATCGTCGCCGGCGATGAAGATGAGCTTGAGCGCGGCACCCGCCGCTCCGAACGCGCGCACGTCGAGCCTCGACTTCGCGCCACCCGGAAGATCCACGGTTGCATAACTGATTCGTGCCGATGTCATCATCGCGGCTGCATTGCTTCTTATCACGCGCGATCCGGCGGGAATCCTCTTCGCGGAGCGAATCGCCTGCCGGCCCGGCTGATTCGGGAGGGTTCTGATCTCGGTGATGGTAAATCCGGTAGTCAGCGCTCCGGAGCCGGGTGTCGATTCGAATCCAACGCCGTCGCCTGCCGCCAGGTGAATCGTGACGTCGACAAGAATCTCTCCGTCGCGGTACCCTGTAACGACGCCAACCTCGAGGCCGCGATTGTCCGGGTGCGAGCGCGTTATGTAATCCCGTCCGGCCCGACCCGTGTACATCCCCGGAGTGAAGCCCCGGCTGAAAATCTGAACGAGCTGCTGCACGTTTTCCGGTGGCAGCACCGCCGGCTCCCCGGCGGCCACCTTATCGAGAGTGTCCCGGTAATTGCGGGTCACGACCGCGACGTACTCCGGCTTCTTCTTCCGACCTTCGATCTTGAGGCACCCGACGCCAGCTTCAGCGAGGTCAGGAACACTGGCGTACGCCCCGAGGTCCCGCGCGGAAATCAGGTAACCAGAGTCCAATACCTCGGCTGAGTCGGCATCGCGCAGGACATAGTCCTTGCGGCATGATTGCGCGCAGGAGCCTCGGTTGGCGCTGCGCTCGGAGATCATACCCGACATGTAGCATTGGCCCGAGTAGGAGATGCAGAGGGCACCGTGAATGAAAGTCTCGAGGCCGATGCCGGGAACGGCGGCTCGTATCTCGCGCACATCATCGAGTGTGTTCTCGCGGGCGAGCACCACCCTGTCGATTCCAAGCCTTTGCATGACGGCAGCGCCACTGGAGTCGTGCACTGTCATTTGCGTTGACCCGTGTATCTCGAACCCGGGATACACCGCCTGAACGAGTCTGACGATTCCTATGTCCTGGACGATCGCGGCGTCGATGCCGCGATCTATCGCCTCGCCAAGGAATATCAGGGCTTCCTCAAGCTCGGCCGGCTTGATGAGCGTGTTGAATGTCAGGTACACGCGGACGCCGCGGGAATGTGCGAGACGGCAGGCAATGTCGAGCTGCTCCAGGGTGAGCTGCGCGCCTTCATCCCGTGCGTTGAATCGCTCGGCACCGAGATACACCGCGTCAGCGCCGTTGGCGACTGCGGCCTTCACTGCTTCGAGCGACCCTGCCGGCGCCAGGAGCTCAGGAATTCGCTTCTTTGTCTGCACCACTCAATTTAGCGAGCCTGGTGCGGCTCGCGCCTACGCTATTCCTGCCGCTACGCGGTAGAGGTCGAGAATCCGGAGGGTCGTCGGGCCGGGAGCGCCGGACCCAACAGGTTTTCCGTCGAGCCTGACGATCGGCACCACCTCCGTCGTCGTGCCGGTGATGAACACCTCTTCGGCCCGTTGAAGTTCGTCGGCTCTGACCGTCTCCTCGACAATCTCGATACCATCGCGGAGCGCCGCCTCGATGACGATGTCTCTAGTCACTCCGGGCAGAATCAGATTCGAGAGTGGCGCAGTGCGCACGATGCCGTCGATCACCGCAAAAAGGCTTGTATGAGTTCCCTCGAGGGCGTATCCGTCGCGAACGAGGATCGCTTCGTACGCGCCAGCTTCCTTCGCTTCCTGGTTCGCGAGGCAGTTCGCCATCAGGGAGATCACCTTGATGTCGCAGCGCGACCAGCGCAGGTCGGGGCGCGTGATCGCGCCTACCCCCGTGGCGAGCTCATCCATCTCGGGGGCGAAGGGCGCCGCGAAGGCGTAAACCGTCGGGCGGCATGGTGTCCGCGGGAACGCGTGGGTTCGTGGGGCAACTCCTCTCGTTACCTGGAGGTAAACCATCACCTTCCGCCGCCCGCCAGAATCATTGCGATCAAGGAGCTCCTGAAATACCGTCTCGAGCGGATCGGCTATCGAATCGTCGATCCGCGCCTCGATCAGGCTGCGACGCAGGCGCTCCATGTGCTTGTCGAGCGCGACGAACCTCCCGTCATATGCGGCCGCCACCTCGTAGATGCCGTCGCCGAGAAGGAAACCACGATCGTCGGGGGACACCTTCACTTCGCTTTTTGCCAGGTAGCGGCCGTCGAAGTAGACGATTGCCTCGCCCGGCGGCGGCTCGGTTATCTGCGGCAGTGGAGCCGCTTCAGCCTCTGTTTTCGTCATCGCGTCCCCCGGAACCTGTCGACGAACCTGAGAAGCACCGCCATCGTCAGGAATGCGATCGCTGCCCATCTGAGCTCCTGCGATCCCTGCCGCATTCCGAGGAGAAACAGGATTGCCGCAATGAGTGCGAGTGTGGCTTTTGCAATTGTCATCGGCGTCATTCGTGGGGCTCCAGGCCAAGTGTGCGTGCCTCGTCCTGCGAGATGTCGATTGTCATCCTGAGGAGGGCTGTCGAGAAGACCTTCCCCTGCGCATCAGTCTTGAGCGAAAGAGTGCCGCCGCCATCGAGCGCGCCATGCAGCAGGAAATTGAGGGCGTTGAGGTTCGGAAGCTCGAAGCGCTCGACCGGACCGTCGATCGCGCCCCCGAAGTGCTCGGCAACTGCATCGGCCGTGACGAGCCGCTCGATCATCGGGTAATACTCGGGCTTGAGGGCAATGACGCCCACATTCGCGGTGTCTCCCTTGTCGCCGGAGCGCGCGTGGGCAACGTCAAGCAGGTGAAGGCGCATCAAACGATCTCCACTTCTGTCTGAACCACGCGCTTGTCGACCAGGGCGGGCCAATACGCCACGATCTCCTCGACCTTCGGACGGCCCCCGGCGAAGCCTGTCACGCTCGGCGGACCATTCAGGACGAGCGGGGCGATTTCGCGAGTGAATCTCTCCACGCTTTTCCTGTCGTCACCGCGTACTCCAACCCTCAGCTGAACCTCCGGGTAATCTCTCGAGCCTCCCGCAGCGCGAACCGCAAGATCACCATGGGTTGCGGATACGCCGACGAACTCGGTAAGAATCTGATCGAAGCGAAGTCCGAGGCGATCGAGACGCTCCCTGAGTATCCGGTCGGCGAGCTCGGCCTTCTCGAGCGCGTCGGGCCATGAATAAACGAGGCTGCCGACCGCCTTGTACCCGGCGCGGTATGCTATCGACACCTTCAGCTTATCTGTCGGCGGCCTGCCTTCGATACCTGATACCCGCACCCTGTCAGGGCCAGCATCCTCGAGCCGGATCGTGGTGAAGTCAGCGATCACATCGGGCGTTATGTATTCGTGCGGATCACCCATCTCGTAGACGAGCTGCTCGGTCACGGACGGGACCGAAACTCTTCCGCCGGTTCCTGCATGTTTCGTGATTACGAACGTGCCATCGGGACTTGCCTCCGCGATGGGATATCCGACGTTTGCCAGATCTGGAATCGACCGCCAGTCGTAGAGACAGTTTCCGCCGGAGCATTGGGCGCCGCATTCGATGATATGGCCTGCGATTATGCCGGCGGCGAGTTTGTTCCAGTCTGTCGCGCCCCAGCCGAACTCGTGCCGGAGCGGCGCCATCGTTAGCGCCGTGTCGGTCGAGCGCCCGGTGATCACGACGTTCGCGCCCCGCGACAGCCCCTCGACTATAGGCTCCGACCCTATGTACGCGTTCGCGGAGAGAACGCGATCGCGAACTGTCGAGAGCGGCTCGCCGTTGTCCATATTTGCCAGCGGGTGACCGGCCCCGATCAGCTCATCGAGCCGCCCCAGCAGGTCGTCACCCGTAACCACTGCAATTCGCAGCTTTTCCGCCGACTGACCTGATGGAGCGAGGGCGCGGATTGCCGCAGCGCATGCAGGCGGATTCACTCCCCCGGCATTCGCGATGACGCGGACTCCACGTTCCATCACGCCGGTCATCACGCTCTCGATCGCCCCGACAAAATCGCGGGCATAACCCATCGCCGGATCGCGCTCCATCTGCTTCTGGAGGATCGACATCGTGACCTCGGCGAGATAGTCGAGCATGAGGTAGTCGATATCCCCGCCCTCGACCTGCTGTCTCGGTGCGTCGAGGGAGTCGCCCCAGAATCCCTGGCCACTCGCTACACGGACTGTCTGCTTCACTCTACGCTCCAAGGTGCGGAGGAAGTACGAACGGACCCAGGTGGGGTCCCCGGTTGTGCAGCGAGGTCCTGAATGCCATCGTCAGCACCTCCCGCGTATCCTCGGGATAAACAATCGCGTCGATAAAACCGCGCGCTCCAGCGTAACGCGCGTCGAGCTGCCGCTCGTAATCGTCGCGCATGGCTTCCATCGATGCCGAGACGTCAGCGGAAGGTGTCTCGCCCTTTTTCTTCGCAGCATCGATCGCCGGGCCGTGCACTGCGTGAACCGCAGACTCGCCTTCCATCACTGCCATTCTTCCCGTCGGCCAGCTGAAAATGAAATCGGGATCGAAGCCCTGGCCCGCCATGGCGTAGTATCCTGCCCCCGACGCGTGGTTGACCGTCAGGACAATTTTCGGAACCAGCGTAGTGGCCATCGCCTCGACGAACCGCGCGCCCGCGCGAATTATTCCCTCGTGCTCGGCCTCAGGTCCGACCATGAATCCGGACACATCCTGCACGAACAGGAGAGGGATTCCCTGCTTGTCGCATCGATCTATGTAGTACGCGACCTTCTCCGCGCTTTCAGCATACAGGATTCCACCAAACCTTGGTTTCTCCCCTTTCCGGCCCTTTATGAGGCCTCGCTGGTTGGCGATTACGCCGACCGGAATGCCATCGATCAACGCATCTCCGCAGATCATCTCTTTTGCGATGTCCTTCTGGAATTCGTCGATCGATCCGTTGTCGAGTATGGCCGAGAGAAGCGAATGCATGTCATATGACATGCGGTGGTCAGACGGAAGCAGGTCGTAAAGCGCTTCGGCCTGCGAGGACGGCCCCTTTGCGACATTCCTGTCTCCCGGCGCGGTCCATTTGTCGCTCGAGAACCTGAATCTCGCCGCGTACGCGTCGGTCACTTCGGGCTCGACCGTCCCACCCTGAAGGCGCTCGACGAGATCCCGGATCTTCGCAAGGCACTCGTCCTCGGTATCAGTGGCGTAATGAGCGACGCCGCTGATCTCAGTGTGCGTGCTCGCGCCACCGAGAGTCTCGGAGTCTATCGTTTCTCCAGTGGCCCCCTTCACCAGGTTCGGCCCGCCGAGTCCCATGAACGACGACCCTTTCACCATCAGGATGACATCGGAGAGCGCCGGAAGGTACGCGCCGCCTGCAACGCACTGCCCCATAACCGCGGCGAGCTGAGGAATGCGCAGATAACGGCGCATTATCGAGTTGTAGTAGAAGATCCTTGCTGCGCCGTACTGGCCCGGGAAGACGCCACCCTGATATGGCAGGTTCACTCCCGCCGAGTCGACCAGGTAGATGATCGGCACGCGGCAGCGCATCGCAATCTCCTGCGCGCGCAGGATCTTCTTTATCGTCTCGGGCCACCATGATCCCGCCTTGACTGTCGCATCGTTGGCGACGATGACGACCTCGCGCCCGTGGATGATTCCGACGCCAGTCACGACTCCCGCGGCGGGTGCCTGGCCATCGTACTGATCAAATGCGACGAGAAGGCCTATCTCCATGAATCGCGACGACGGATCCGTGAGTCGGCTGATGCGCTCCCGTGCCGAGAGCTTGCCCTGCTTGTGGAGCTTCGCGATTCGCGCCTGGCCGCCACCCTCGCGCAACTTCTCCTCGAGCCGGCGGACTTCATCGCTCAGCTCTCTCAGGCGCGATGTCACCCTACGCGCCCGCTGCTGGGGCGTCCTGGGCCTCGCGTGTGGCAAACCAGTCCTTTATGTAGTCGATGAGCTCGGTGGTCGGTGTCCCGGGCCCGAAGAGCTTCCCGATTCCCTGCTCACTGAGCCGATCCATATCCTCCTTCGGGATGATTCCGCCACCCGTTATGAGGATGTCGTCCCGGCCCTGCGCTCTCACGAGCTGGGCTACACGCGGAATCAGCGTCATGTGGGCACCGCTCAGTATCGACAGGCCGATGACATCAGCGTCTTCCTGGACTGCCGCGGCGGCAATCATCTCGGGAGTCTGATGCAGCCCCGTATAGATCACTTCCATGCCCGCATCGCGAAGCGCCGCCGCCACCACCTTCGCGCCGCGGTCGTGCCCGTCGAGCCCGGGTTTGGCAACCACTACTCTAATTGGTCTCATACGCGGTCAAAATTAACCCGATTTGCGTGCAACGAGCAGCATCTCACCCGACTTTCGGGAGAGAGGCCGCGAGGAAAAAGCGTCGAACGCCTCCTCGACTATCAAACCTTCGGCCGCGCAGAGCTCGGCCAGGCGCGTGGCGGTGTAGAGCCTGATGCGGTGGGTGCGCCGACCGAGGCGCTTCGCCATCCCGCGCCATGTCGACTCGATCGTGAGTATGCCGGATAGCGGATCGAAGGTGCGCTCGTGGGCTATCATCGTGCCGTCGTCGGTCCTCCACCAGTCGCGCGCAAGGAACCGGGCCATCACACCGTCACGGCTGCCACCGTGCCATATCAGCGTTCCTCCCGGGGCGAGTACGCGCGCGAATTCCCCGATCACCCTTGCGTCGTCGAAGGGATCCGCAAAAAATCCAAATGATGTGAAGAGGTTGAGCACCGCGTCGAAGCGACCGGTCCACTTCGATGGAAGTTTTCGCATGTCGCCGCTCGTATATCGAAGCCGAGGGCCGGTTCCGCGCTTTCGGGCGATCGCGAGAAGGTGTTCTGAAAAGTCGAGGCCGTCGACGTTGAAACCGGCCTCCGCGAGGAGATGCGCGTGCCTTCCCTGGCCACAGGGCACGTCGAGAAGACGGGAGCCCGCGGGAAGACCGAGAAGCTCGACCACGCGCGCCACCTCTGCGCGGTCCCGCTCGGCAGTGAAAAGCGGCTCATATTCGAGCAGGTACTGGGAATCGAAGTACGACTCCCACCATTCACGTTTCCCCGCTGCCTTGCGGGTCAAGCCGCGTCTAGAAGAATACTGGCTCCCGGTACGCTCCGAAAACGTCCTCGAGCGCGGCGCGGATTTCGTACAGCGTGCAATAGGCGCGTGCGGCATCAAGGATGAAAGGCATCGTGTTGGCGTTCGTCCGCGCGGCCTCACGCAGGTCGTTCAGGCATTTCTCCGCGCGGGCGCTGTCGCGTTCTGTCCGAAGCCTGGCGAGCCGCTCGCGCTGTTCCGCTTCGGTGTCACCGATCTTGAGCAACGGTATCGTGAGTTCCGGCTCGTCGGTGACGAACTCGTTCACTCCGACAATCACCCGCCGGTGCTGCTCGATTTCCCACTGCTGGCGAGCGGCCGATTCCGCGATCTTCCGCTGAAGCCAGCCTGTTTCGAGGCCGCGGACTACGCCGCCCAGCTCCTCAATCTGCGCGAAGAGCGACTCCGCCTCTTCCTCGAGCTGCGTCGTAAGCGCCTCGACGTAATACGAGCCGCCGAGGGGGTCCATTACATTCGGGACACCGGTTTCATACGCGAGAACCTGCTGGGTCCTCAGTGCGACCTGCACCGATTCCTCGGTCGGGAGAGCGAGCGTCTCGTCCATCGAGTTTGTATGCAGCGACTGCGTTCCGCCGAGCACCGCGGCCATCGCCTGATACGCGACGCGGACAATGTTGTTCATCGGCTGCTGCGCAGTGAGCGTGACCCCGGCTGTCTGGGAGTGAAACCGCATCACGAGCGAGCGCGGATCCTTCGCGCCGTAGCGGTCGCGCATGTGCCGCGCCCAGATGCGGCGCGCCGCGCGAAGCTTGGCGATCTCCTCGAAGAAGTCGTTGTGAATGTCCCAGAAGAACGACAGCCGGGGCGCGAATGAATCGACGTCGAGCCCGCGGGCGATACCGCGCTCGACGTAGGTGAATCCATCAGCCAGCGTGAACGCCAGCTCCTGCGCCGCGGTCGCCCCTGCTTCGCGGATGTGATATCCGGAAATCGAAATCGTATTCCATTGCGGCACATGCTCGGCGGACCATTCGAAGCAATCGACTATCAGCCGCAGCGCGGGCTCGATCGGGAAGCACCACGCGTGCTGCGCCATGTACTCTTTCAGGATGTCGTTCTGAATCGTTCCGCGGAGCTGATCGAGCGACACTCCCTGCTTCTCGGCCGCCGCGAGATAGAAGCAATAGAGGATGACGGCGGGACCGTTGATGGTCATCGACGTCGAGACCTTGTCGAGCGGGATGCCGTCGAACAGCACCTCCATGTCGGCAAGGCTCGATATCGCGACGCCGCACTTGCCTACTTCCCCCTCTGAGCGCGGATGGTCTGAGTCGTAACCCATCAGGGTCGGAAAGTCGAAGGCAACTGAAAGCCCTGTCTGGCCATGGGCGAGGAGAAACTTGTACCTGGCATTCGTATCTGTCGCGCTGCCGAAACCCGCGAACTGCCGCATCGTCCACAGCTTTCCACGATATCCGGAAGGGTGGATGCCTCGCGTATATGGAAACGAGCCGGGCATGCCCAGGTCTGACTCGCTGAGCCCGCCAACGTCGAGGCTCGTGTAGAGCGGGTCTACCTCACTCTCGGAATTCGTGAACGCGATTTCCCGCTTCTTCGCGGCATCATACTTCTTCTTCCACTGCTCGATTTCGGCCCGAAGTTTCTCGTTCTCGCGCTGCATCGCATCTCTGGGCGTTTCACCGAATGCCGGTTCCGATCCCGTCTTGATTGAAGTCACGTCTTCGCCCCTGTAACCAGGTTGCCGTGCTTTGCCAGCAGCTCGTCCGCAACCGCCAGCGGCGTCACGGTTCCCGCCTCCATCTCATCGACCTTTCCCTCGAGCCACGTCATCGTAGCCGGGCCGTCCCAGAGACGACGCCGCATTCTCCTCTCGGCGGCCTCTACGACCCGCTCAACCAGCCTCTGCCTTCGCCTGGACCGGAGCTCGCCGCTTCTCTCAAGATAAGCGAAGTGCCGGTCAATCGACTCCATCAGCTCGGCGATCCCTTCACCCTTCGCCGCAACGGCGCGGAGAACCGGCGGAGTCCACGCGGCCGACGGATTGTCCCGCGCGCTTTCCCGGGCCAGCTTTGCCGGGTTGAGATTGCGCAGGTCAACGCCGTGGTGGGCTGGAACATTCGCATATGATGTCCCCTTTCGGAGACCGAGCATCAGCTCGATGTCGTTACGCAGCCGGTCAGCGCCAGGCCGGTCCGACTTGTTGACGACGAATATGTCGGCGATCTCCATCACGCCCGCCTTGAGCGTCTGGATGGAGTCCCCTGATTCCGGGACGAGCACAACCATCGTTGTGTCCGCCGTGCGCGCGACGTCGAGCTCGGATTGCCCGACCCCAACCGTCTCGATTATCACCCTGTCGAAGCCGAACCCGTCGAGAACGTCAGCAACTTCGCGAGTAGTGGCGGCGAGGCCGCCAAGCGAGCCGCGAGTCGCCATCGAACGTATGAACACTCCTTCATCGAGCGCGACGCTCTCCATCCGGACACGGTCGCCGAGAAGTGCCCCACCGGTGAACGGCGAGGTGGGATCGACTGCCACGATTCCGACAGTCAGTCCCGCGTTTCTCATCTCGCGGGCAATCAGTGTAGTGATCGTGCTTTTTCCCGCGCCGGGCGGCCCCGTTATCCCGAGCCGGCGGGCGCGCCCGAGCCTCGGATGAACCGCGCCGAGGATCTCCTCGACCCCCGTCCGATGGTTCTCGACGATGCTGACAGCGCGCGCGAGAGCCGGGTTCTTTCCGGCGAAGAAGTCGGAGAGGAGCTTATCAGCCGAGGGTGGCAAGTATGCGCTCCTGACGCTTCCACATCTGGGATGAGGTTCTCGACTCGTCCTCCGGATGATCATGCCCGGCGACGTGAAGTGTCCCGTGGACAACCAGTCTCGCGAGCTCCTCTCCCAGCGTGACCCCGTGATGCCGCGCGTTCCGCTCTGCGATTTCCGGACAGATGTAGATGTCACCGATCGCCGGCATCGAGGGCGTCTCGCGACCCATGCCGAACGCTATTACGTCAGTCGGGCCGGCGCGGCGCAGGTACTCACGATTCATCCTTGTGATCGCCGTCCGCCCGACGAAGGCGACGGAAATCAGCGCATCGCGAATTCCTTCCGCGGCGAGCGTTGCCTCGGCAAGCTCCCTCGTCCTTGCCGCGGAAAAGCGAAGTCGCCGAACCGTTGAGGATACTTCGACGACGACGCGAGGCGGTTCCATTGCCTCTAAAGGCCTGCGTCTTCCGCGTACGCCTTGATTATCTCGCGCACCAGGCGGTGGCGAACGACGTCGGAATCAGTGAGATAATGGAAGCCGATGCCGTCGATCCCCGGCAGGATCCGCTCGATCTGAACGAGACCCGATTCTTCGCGCTTTGGCAGGTCGATCTGCGTCTTGTCTCCAGTGATTACCGTGCGCGAGTTCACGCCGAGCCGGGTCAGGAACATCTTCATCTGGGCATTCGTCGCGTTCTGCGCTTCGTCGAGAATCACGAAAGCGTCGGCGAGTGTGCGGCCGCGCATGTATGCGAGCGGCGCGATCTCGATCGTGCGCGTCTCGAGGGCCTTCTGCACGCGCTCGTGAGGCATCATGTCCTCGAGGGCGTCATACAGCGGGCGAAGGTACGGATCGACCTTCGCCTGAAGGTCCCCGGGCAGAAATCCAAGGCTCTCGCCCGCCTCGACCGCCGGCCTCGCAAGAACGATCCGGCGTACCTGCTTTCGCGACAGCGCATCGACAGCGGCAGCGACTGCAAGGTACGTCTTGCCGGTGCCGGCGGGTCCGATCCCGACGACAATGTCGTTCTCCGATATCAGCTTCAGATATTCGGCCTGACCGCTGGTCTTTGGCTGAATGATCTTTCGCATTCCCGGAAGGACAATGCGCTGGAGATCCTCGCGAGGGTCGCCTTCACGCGGTCCCTCTAGACTCATCCTCAGTACATCATCCGCGGTGAGCTCCATCTGCTGTCTTGCTCTCTCGATCATTTTGAGAGCGATCGGCGCCGCCCGGCTCACTACTTCCTGAGTGCCTGAGACCGTAAGGGTATCGCCTCTCAGAGCGACCTTCGCGCCGCTCTGTTTTGACAACTCGATGAGATTTGCATCGTTCACTCCCGCGAGAGTGAGCATGTCGGCGCCTTCGGTCGAGAGACGCTGGACAGTCTGGTCTTCAGTCACTTGTGGCAGAGCGCAGTTCCAGGTGCAGGTCAGAGAGATCTTCCGGCTTTACCGGAGTTGGAGCGCCCTCGAACAGGGCGCGGGCGGCAGTTGTCTTTGGAAATGCTATTACATCACGAAGAGACGGCGCCCCCGAGAGGAGCATGGCGATCCTGTCGAAGCCAAGTGCGATTCCTCCGTGCGGAGGCGCCCCGGACTCCAGCGCCTCGAGCAGGAAGCCGAAGCGGGATTTCGCATCTTCAGGCGTTATTCCGAGTTTGCCGAGTATGCGGGCTTGCATGGGTTTGTTGTGTATTCTGATGCTTCCGCCGCCCAGCTCCGTGCCATTCATCACGACGTCGTAGGCAAGCGCGCGAACGCTTCGCGGGTCCGAGTCGATTCTTTCGAGATCGTCGGGATGCGGTGCCGTAAAAGGATGGTGTACCGCCGCGAGATTCCCTGACTCACCATCGACGCCGAAAAGCGGAAAATCCGTCACCCACAGAAGCTCGACGTGGCTCTCGCGAATGAGGTCGAGCCGCCGGGCAACGTCCTGTCTCACGCGATCGAGGGCGGCGGCCGTCAAATCGTCGGTTCCGGCGGCCATGAGGCAGAGTTCCCCTTCATCCAGCGCCAGCACCGCCGCGCCCGATTCGGAAACAAACTTTGCAGCGGGGCCCTCGAGCGCTCCGTTCGCCTTCCTCACACGGAGCAGGCCCGACGCTCCACCCGACTTTGCGACAAGCTCTATCTCGTCAACCTGTTTCCGGGAAAGCGCACCGCCTCCGGGAATCCTGATACCGCGAACACGGCCCCCGGATTCGATGGCCGAGCGGGTAATGCCGAAGTCGGCGCCGCGGAATACATCGGTCGCATCGAATATTTCCAACCCGAACCGAAGGTCCGGCCTGTCTGACCCGAAGCGCTCCATCGAATCGGCGTAGGTAAGCCGCCGGAACCTTTGCGGGATTTCGATGCCCGCATCGCGGAAGAGCACACCGAGGAGGCCTTCGGTGAGCTCGAAGATGTCTTCGGGGGTGATGAAAGAGGCCTCGATGTCGATCTGCGTGAATTCCGGCTGGCGGTCAGCGCGCAGATCCTCGTCCCGGAAGCATCTCGCTATCTGGAAGTAGCGGTCAAATCCAGAAACCATCAGCAATTGCTTGTAAAGCTGCGGCGACTGCGGCAGAGCGTAGAACTCGCCCGGATGAACCCTGCTGGGAACGAGGTAGTCGCGGGCGCCTTCAGGTGTCGGCTTGGTCAGTATCGGGGTTTCGATCTCGAGGTATCCGCGCTCGTCGAGGTAACGCCGCGTCGACTGCTGGAGCCGGTGCCGGAGAAGGAGATTGCGCTGAAGCTCCGGTCTGCGCAGGTCCAGATACCGGTGCCGGAGACGCAGCTCCTCCGCGGGCAGGTTCTCACCTCTGCCTCTCGCCACAGGAATTGCCGGCGTCTCGGCAGATGCGAGAATCTCGAGTGAGGTCGCGCGAAGCTCTACCTCACCCGTTCCCATCTCAGCGTTTCGCATCTCTTCCGGTCGTATCTCGATCGTCCCGGCGACACGAACCACGTACTCCTGGCCAAGAGTGCCGGCCTCCGCTATCACATCACCCGCCGTCCAATCGGGATTGAACGAGACCTGAAGCATCCCTCCCCTGTCGCGGAGGTCCATGAAGATGATTCCGCCAAGGTTTCTTACGCGGTGAACCCACCCGGCGACGGCGACAGATCTTCCGGCATCTGCCGGCCGGAATGCTCCAGCAAGGCCATCCGGCCTCAGCTGAGTGCCGAAAACATCCTTCTCATTCACCAAAGCTCTGGGCTACCTGGATTGCGGGGAAACCTCCCGAGCGGGCGTGAGTTCGCGTCGCGCGAGGCCCGGCTGAACCGACGCCGGGAGACGGGTCGAAGTGGAGGTCGCAAGGGGTTAAACTTAAGTGTGATATACATTTGGTGGAAGGAGTGAGCGAGTCTACGGGGAGGTCTGCCGCGCCTCGGAATCGGGTGAACCTGCTGGACATTGTGCCGGCCGCTGCGGCGCACGCGCTACGCGATTTCGCAACCAGGAACGACCTGCCCCGCTACCGGGTCGACCAGGTCCTGCCGCGTCTCTGGAGCTCGCCCGCAGAGACGTTCGAGTCGATCTCGCAGATTCCAAAACCGATGAGGGACCAGCTCGAGCGCGAGTTCGAGATTCCCCGGCTTGCCGTCTCCGCGCGCCAACTGTCGACGGACGGTACTGAGAAGTTTCTCTTTCGTCTGGCCGATGGCGAGCACATCGAGACAGTGGCCATCCCGGAGGGGAACCGGCTGACGCTCTG
>JBPPMU010000249.1:0-2847 GCA_051306215.1 Gemmatimonadaceae bacterium
TAACACAGTACAGGGACTCAAGGAGCTCACTTCCACCTCGCTGAACGGAAGCTCGATCGTGAGGGCCCAGTTCCATCTCGACGTCGATGTAATGACAGCCCAGCAGGAAGTCATCTCGAAGGTCGCGCGCAACAGGCGCTCGCTTCCCCCGGAGATGCCCGAGCCGATCGTCCTGCGCTTCGACCCGAATGAGCGTCCGATCATGTCGATCGCGATGCAGAGCGGCGAGCGCCCGATGCGCGAGCTGACGAGTCTGGCCGAGCAGGTGGTGTCGCCGCGACTGCAGTCGGTGAGCGGGGTTGGCGGGATCAACCTCGCGGGAACGGAGACGCGTCAGATACGCATCGAGGTGAATCCCGATGCGATGCGGTCATATGGCATTTCCGTGCCGCAGCTGATGACCGCGCTCAGGGAAGAGAATCAGGAAGTTCCCGCCGGCCGCGTGATCCGCGGTGAGACGGAGGACCTGATTCGCATAACAGGGCGGATCGTCGACCCTTCAGCATTTGGCAACATCACTGTGGCGGTGCGGAACGGCGTTCCGGTCAGGCTTGGGGACGTAGCACGAGTAGTTGACGGAGCCGCCGACAAGCGGACTGCGGCGCTGCTCGGTGAAGCCGGCAACCCGAACGATCAGCCCGCGCTGGCGCTCGACATACTCAAGATCGCCGGGTCGAATACGGTCGAGGTCGCCGATTCAGTACGCGCCGCCGCCGCTGCTCTCGAGCGCCAGCTTCCGGCCGACGTGAAACTGCGCGTCATCCGCGACGACTCCAGATCGATCCGCGAAGGCCTTGCGGACGTGCAGCTGACGATCGTGCTCGGCGCCGTTCTCACGATCATGATCATCTATCTGTTCCTGAACTCGTGGAGATCGACGATCATCACCGGCCTCACCCTGCCGGTCAGCATCATCTCGGCGTTCTTCATCATGTGGGTGTTCGGCTTCACGGTCAACACGATGACGCTGCTCGCCCTGTCCCTGTCAATCGGTCTCCTGATCGACGACGCGATCGTGGTGCGCGAAAACATCGTGCGGCACGTCCACATGGGGAAAGACCATGTGCGAGCCGCCAGAGAAGGAACGAATGAGATAGGTCTCGCGGTCTTCTCCACGACTCTCGCGATAATCGCCGTGTTCATCCCGGTCGCGTTCATGGGCGGAATGATCGGAAGGATCTTCTTCCAGTTTGGCGTCACCGTGACGTTCGCGGTTCTTGTTTCACTCTTCGTGTCATTCACGCTCGATCCGATGCTCTCGAGCGTGTGGCCGGATCCGGATCACGAGGACACCGACAAGAAACGGATGAACCCGATCAGGCGCGTCGGTCTCGCGTTCGACGAGTGGTTCGAGCGGATGGCCGACAAGTACCCGGCGAAACTCGACTGGGCGTTGCGGCACCGCCTCATGGTGCTCGTCGCCGCAGCCGGCTCTGTCGTGGCGGCCGGAGTCATCTATCCGTTCCTCGGATTCACGTGGCTGCCCGAAGTCGACACCGGCGAGTTCAACGTGAACATTCGCACCCAGCCCGGATCGAGTCTCTCCTATACCGTGGGGAAAGCTCAGGAAGTGAGCAGGTTCCTCCGCTCACAACCTGAAGTGGACTTCACCTATACGACTGTCGGCGGCGGCTTCCGCGGAACCCCGAACTCCGGCGGCATCTATGTGAAGCTGAAGCCGCGGCACGAGCGGGATCGCGATCTCTTCGAGATCCAGAACGCGCTGCGCGGCGAGCTTCGCAAGATTACGGGCGTAAGGCCGACGATCAGCGGAAGCCGGTCAATCTTCGGCGGATTCGGGCAGCCAATCCAGATCAACGTGCAGGGCCCCGAAGAAAGCCGGCTCAAGCTCGCCGCAAATCAGGTGCTCGAGAAAATACGCGACGTTGAAGGCGCAGCCGAGCCGAACTCGAGTGACGAAGGCCAGATCCCACAGCTCGACGTCAACGTCGACAGGCAGCAGGCCTGGGCGGCCGGCGTCGGAATAGCGGACGTCGCGTCCACCCTCCAGCCGGTGTTCGCCGGGCAGCGCGCGACACGCTGGGAGGATCCGCTGGGGTACTCGCACGACGTGGTCGTGGTCTATCCCGATTCGCTCAGGACGAATGTGGCGGATGTCGCCGACCTGATGATCCCGACCGGATCGAACGATCCGGCGACCGGCAGGCCGGGGATGGTGCCGTTGTCCCAGATTGCCCGCGTCGAGATGAACCTTGCTCCGCAGCAGATCAATCGACGGAGCCTCGAGCGCCAGGTGTCGGTTTCGGCTGGCGTGCTCCCCGGATATTCAATGGGTGACGTCGCAGATCGTGTTCGCCTCGGAATCGATTCGATCGGCCTGCCGATCGGGTATCGGACAGTGTTCGGCGGCGACGTCCAGAACCTGGAGGAGACGACGGGGTATGTCCTTGCTGCTCTGGGACTTGCGGTTGTCTTCATCTACCTGATTCTAGCATCCCTTTTCGGCTCGTTCTTCCAGCCGCTGGCGATCATGCTTGCGCTTCCGCTGAGCTTTATCGGAGTGGCGCTCGCCCTTCTCGTGACAAAGGGAAGCATCAACGTCATGACCATGATCGGCGTGATCATGCTCATGGGTCTTGTCACGAAAAACGGGATCCTGCTGCTCGACTACTCGAACCAGCAGCGGGAAAAGGGAGTCAGCCGCCACGACTCGATGATGGAGGCGGGACGGATCAGGCTAAGGCCGATCATCATGACAACCGTCGCGATGATTTTCGGTATGCTCCCGCTCGCGCTGGCCATTGGAGAAGGCGCCGAGCAGCGCGCGCCGATGGCTCGGGCGGTGATTGGCGGGCTCATTACCTCCACGATGCTCACGCTTCTCGT
>JBPPMU010000250.1:0-12550 GCA_051306215.1 Gemmatimonadaceae bacterium
AACCGGGTCGCGCGGCTGATCACCTTGTTAGAGCTTTACCGCGCCCATCGGCTCACGGACCGCCTCGGCGCTCTTCTCCAGAGCTGCCCGCTCCTCGTCGGTGAGGGTGACCTCGAGGATCTGCTCGAGACCGCGGCGACCGAGCTTGCAGGGAACGCCGAGGAACAGTCCGGTCATTCCGTACTCACCCTCGAGCCATGCCGCGCACGGCAGAATCCGCTTCTGGTCGCGGACGATCGCCTCGCACATCTGTACCGCGGCTGCCGACGGCGCGTAATAGGCCGATCCGGTCTTGAGATACTTCACGATCTCGGCGCCGCCGTTGCGCGTGCGATCGACGATCGCGTCGAGGCGCTCCTTCGACATGAGCTGCGTGATCGGAATGCCGCTCACGCTGGTGTAGGAGATGAGCGGGACCATGGTGTCGCCATGGCCGCCAAGGACCATCGCCTGGATGTCGCGCACCGAGACGTCGAGCGCTTCGGCGATGAACGACCGGTATCTCGCGGTATCGAGAACTCCCGCCATTCCGAGAACCCGCTCCCGCGGAAAGCCGGTGACTTCTTTCGCGACGTACGACATGACGTCGAGCGGGTTCGAGACCATTATCACTATCGCGTCGGGCGATGTCGACTTGATGTTCTCGGACACCTGCTTGACGATGCCGGCGTTGGTGTTGAGGAGGTCGTCGCGGGACATGCCCGGCTTCCGGGCGATCCCCGCGGTGATTACGACGATCTCGGAGTTCGCCGTCTCATCGTATCCGTTGGTGCCGACGACTCGCGAGTCGAAGCCCTCGATCGGAGCGGATTCCCACTGGTCGAGACCCTTGCCCTGCGGAACGCCCTCCATGATGTCGACGAGGATGACCTGGCGCGCGAGCTCTTTCTCCGCGATACGTTGCGCGGTCGTTGCGCCGACATTGCCAGCGCCGACGACCGTAATCTTGTTGACCATTTGACTCTGATTGTTTGGTGAGTGACTCGACGCGAAAGTTATTTCGGGCCGTGTCCCGTGGCTACCCACCGACCTCTGATAACGCGCGCAATCCTCCGATCTTCATCTGGAGGAGGCCGTGCTCGAGCGGCTTGGCGGCAAGCGCTTCGCGAAATAGATGCTCGACATTCCCGCCGGCCCTGTATGGATCGCGGAGGTTGACCTCGTGGTCGCCGAAGAGGCACGTGCGGAGGCGTCCATCGGCGGTGAGCCGCACCCGGTTGCAGGTCGCGCAGTAAGTGTGAGTCATCGGGGTGATCACGCCGATAGTGCCCGCCGCTCCCGCGAGGCGATGATACTCCGCAGGCCCGTTCCCGCGAGGCGGCCCGGCTGCTTCCGACAAGGCGCCGATTGCCGCGACTCTGTCGAGCACCTCTGTCGAGGGCACCACGTGGTCCCACGTCACCTCGCGCATCCCGCCCACCGGCATGAGCTCGATGAAGCGGACGTGCCACGGGTTGTCCAGCGTCAGTCGCGCGAAGTCCGTTATCTCGTCATCGTTGATCCCCCGCATCACCACGACGTTGATCTTGAGCGGAGCGAGCCCGGCATGCGCGGCAGTCTTCAATGCCGCAATGGGATCGAAGGGCATGTTGCGCCGGGAGATTGCGGCGATCCGCTCGGGACGCAGCGAGTCGAGGCTCATGTTCACCCTGTCGAGGCCGGCATCCCTCAAAGTCCGGGCAAGCTCGGCCAGTCTGACGCCGTTGGTCGAAAGCGCGATGTCGGATACGCCAGGCACGGCTCTCAGCTTCCTGATCAGCACGTCGAGATCCGGCCTTATCGTGGGCTCGCCGCCAGTGATTCTCAGCCGCGACAGCCCCGCCGGCGCAAGCTGGGCGACGATCCCCGCGATCTCCTCGTAGGTGAGTATCTCCGCCTTGGGCAGCCATTGAAGGCCTTCCTGCGGCATGCAGTAAAGGCACCTGAAGTTGCACTTGTCGGTGACAGAGATTCTCAGGTACTCGATCAGCCGGCCGAACTGGTCGAGGCCCGGCTTCATCGCGGCGTCTCCCGCGCGCCTGCACCGACCCATCCCCTCGTGCCGTCAACGTAGTGCTCGAGCTTCCAGATCGGCGCCCTGCCCTTCACCTCCTCGACGATGTACTGAACGGCGCCAAGCGAGGCGGAACGGTGCGGTGTCGCAACGACCACCGCAATCGAGACGTCGCCGACTGCAAGCGTGCCGACGCGATGCTCGATGACCGCATGCTCGATGGCGAAGGCACTGCGCGCCTCTTCGAGGATCGCCGTCATCTCGCTCTCCACCATCTCTTCATAAGCGGAGTATTCGATTCCCGTGACATCCTTTCCGTCGTTGTCGGAGCGTACCGTCCCCAGGAATACAGAGGTCGCGCCGTTGGCGCCGTCAGCGACTTCCGCCATCAGGGCGGCAGTGTCGATCGGCGCGTTGACGATGGCGGCACGCATCAGCCACCCGCCACGGGAGGAATGACTGCAAGCTCGTCGCCCTCTGACAGGGCTGAATCCGGCGAAGCGTATCCGCGGTTGATCGCGACGAGCGGAGATTGAGGCAGCATCGAGCCGCCCGGCATGCTGCGAAGCGAGGTCACTGCGTCTCTTACCCGCGCCCCCGCGGGAAGATCGATGCTGAGCGACGATTGGCCGAGGCGCTCGGCGTACGAGGCAAAGAGGCGGACGGTTACGGTCACGCAACCCCCGGGCTACTCGGCCTCCGAGAGCTCGGCCGGGCTCAGCGCGGACATCTCGACGCCTGCCACCAGAGCGCGCAGCTCCTTCGATGGCTTGAACACGGGCACCGGTCGGGCTGAAACCTCCACGGGCGAGCCGGTCCGGGGATTGCGAGCCATGCGCGTCTTCCTGCGCCGGATCTTGAAGGTCCCAAATCCCCGCACCTCGATGTTCTCCTGGTGCTGGAGCGACTCCTTGACTGCTTCGAGGAACGCGTCGACGACGCGGGCGCAGTCCTTCTTGGATATCATGGGGCCTGCGGTCTTCGAAATCTGGGCGGTAACACGCTCCACCAGATCTGCTTTGGTCATTGACTCCGCCTCAGAAGTGACGCCCCGAAAGTGCCGTAACTCGTTAGAAAGTATGACTTTACTGAAATTGTGTCAAGCGTTTCTGACGACGGGGTTGCGGCCTCAGGACCAACGGTCATTGCAGAGTCGCGACCAATTGAGGATTACGGACCTTGCGGCCTCAGGACCAACGGCCATTGCGGAGTCGCGATTAAGTGAGGATTGCGGACAGGGGAGGACTGTCCTCGATAATCCTCCGTCCTCACTTAATCGCAGATCCTCAGTGGCACTTAGTCCTGAGGCCGCAAGGTCCTCAGTCCGCGGTCCTACCCTAGTCCGCCGTCCTACCCTTCTTCATCGCGTCGATGAACTGATCGAAGTGCGGTACTGCGTCGTGGGGGCCGGGAGCTGCTTCGGGATGATACTGAACCCCGAAAACCGGAAGGGTTCGATGCCTAAGCCCCTCGATTGTGCCGTCGTTGAGGTTGACGTGAGTCACTTCGAGGTCGTCCGAGCTCGCGACTCCGGAGGCGTCGCCTTCGACGGCGAAGCCGTGATTCTGGGAGGTGATCAGCACCTTCCCGGTGGTCATGTCCTTCACGGGATGGTTTCCGCCGCGATGGCCGAACGGGAGCTTGATCGTCGAGCCGCCGTAGGCGAGCCCGAGGAGCTGGTGGCCGAGGCAGATTCCGAAAACCGGAGTGCCGCTCGCTGCGAGCTCTCTCACGTTGTCTGGCGCGTAAGTGATAGCATCAGGGTCGCCCGGGCCGTTCGAGAGAAAAATTCCGTCCGGCTTCTCGGCGAGGACTTCGCTCGCCGGAGTATCGGCGGGAACGATGCTGACCCTGCAGTCGTGATCGGCGAAGAGTCGGAGGATGTTTCGCTTTATCCCGAAGTCATAGGCAATGACATGGCGCGACGCAGCCGGATCTCCCCACTCGTACCGCTCGCGTGTGCTGACCTTCGAGGCAAGGTCGAGTCCTTCCATCGACGGGCACGCGTCGAGGGCTGCGAGCGCTTCGGCGCCTGGCTCGGTGCCCTCCCCAATGACTCCGCGCATGACCCCTGCGGACCTCAGATGACGCGTGAGCCGGCGCGTGTCAACTTCCTGCAGGATAGGGACATCCGATTCGGAGAGCCAGGTCCTGAGGTCTCCCGTTGCGCGCCAGTTCGAGTATTCCCTCGACAGTTCTCGCACTACCACGCCGGCGATCTGGGGACGGGCTGATTCAGGATCTTCGGTGTTGATGCCGTAGTTGCCGATCTGCGGGGCGGTCATCACGACGATCTGTCCGCCGAACGACGGATCCGTGAACATCTCCTGGTAACCGGTCATGTTCGTCGAAAACACGACCTCTGCTACCGTGGGCTCGGCCCCCGATACCTTCGCGCCGGTTCCGCCAGACAGGCGGCCACGAAAAAGGGTTCCGTCCTCAAGGAGGAGGAACCCCGGTTTCGCTGATGCTTCCGTCAACTTGCTGCTTATCTCGGCGCGGGCGGCTGAGTCGCAGGGGCGGGCTGGCCAGTTGCGGGCGACCCGGTCGGCGGAGTTGCGCCCTCACCTGTTGGGGCCAGCGCTGGCTCGAGCGGAACTGCGGGGGCCACTGGCGCTCCACCAACTGGCCCCGGCGCTGCCGCCGGCGGGGTGCCGAAGGTCTCCTCGAGGATCGACCGGGGAGCCGAGCTTCTGGTTGACATGACCTGGAGCACGAAGGCAAGGGTGAGGAAGATTCCGCCGCACCACCAGGTTGCCTTTGTCAGGATCGTTCCGGCCTGGCGGATTCCCACGAAGGCATCGGGCGACGAGCTGGCTCCGCCGAAGTTGGCGGCAAGGCCACCGCCTTTTCCGGCCTGGAGCAGGATCGCCGCCGTGAGGACAATGGCGTCGAGGATGAGGATAACGAGCAGGATGTTATAGAGCATTTCAGCGTATGAGAGACGTCAAGCACAACCTTGTAATATATCCAGGCAGGCCGGGGCGCGACAATGGTAGGTCGTGCCGCGATCGAGGATTGAGGACTTTGCGGCCTCAGGACTCGGAGCCATTGCAGAGTCGCGACTAAGTGAGGCCCGAGGACCGGAATGGGCGGTTTCCTCGGTAGTCGGCTACTTCATCGTCTTGCCGCGTTCCCTTGGGATGATCGCGAGCAGCATGCGCCGCATCTCTTCAAGGCGATCCCGTCGATTCCGGACCGTGTCCTCCCCGAGGACGGGGAGTGCGGACTTATACAAGCTCATGCTTTCGCGGACGGAGCCCAGTGCATACTCGAAACGCAGCGCCCGATCCTTTCCGGAGCTCCGGGAGTAGGCCTCGGAAATATTCGATTCTATCGAGCAGACGGCCCAGTACAACTGGCCAGCGATCTCTTGTGTGATATGCTCGGCGCGAACAAGCGTGGCGTCAACGAAGCAGTCGGGAATCAGCTCGCCGGCGAGCTGAAACACCCGCATCCGGTGCAAAGGGTCCTGTGAGTCGTCGGCTGAGACAGGGACGCGGTGGGCCATGCGGAAATCATACGCAGCATCCCGAAAGCGACGTCACCGTTGCTTCGTCTCCATCATCATTCATTGGCCAGGAGATCCTGAAGGACGTACCGAGGACTTACCGCTGACTGTCATGGTTCGTTCGCTGCCTTTGTCCTCAGTCCTCACTGAGTCGCGACTCTGCAATGGCTTTTAGTCCTGAGGCCGCAAAGTCCTCACTCCTAGATCCTGACTGAGGACTCAGGCTTTCGCAATGGCGAGCCATGACCCTGCATCGAGGCTCGCGCCGCCAACAAGGAGCCCATCTACGTTTTCCGAGTGAAGCAAGGAAGCAGCGTTCCCGGGATTCACGCTCCCCCCGTAGAGAATCGGCGTCGCGCGCGCGCGATCACCGCAAAGCTCTTTCAGCTCCTGCCTGATTATCCCGTGCATCGCCATCGCATCCTCAGGCGTCGCGGTGCGGCCGGTGCCAATCGCCCACACCGGCTCGTACGCGACCATCACGTCACGGCTGGCAAGCTGCTTCATCTGCGAGAAGCCGGCCCGCAGCTGCCTCACCACGATCTCCGACGCCTGCCCCGCTTCACGCTCCTCCAGCTTCTCGCCAACACACAACAAAGGCGTTCTTCCCGCGCGGTCTGTCGCGGCGCATTTCAGCGCCGTTTCCTCTTCGGTTTCCCCGAAGACGTGCCTTCGCTCGGAATGCCCGACGAGGATCACCCGCGCGCCGGCATCGCGCGCCATGCTCACCGAAAGCTCGCCCGTGTAGGCGCCCTGATCCTCCCAGTGAATATTCTGGACGCCGAGCAGGATGTCGCGCCGGTCCTCGATTGCGTCGGCGATCGCGGCGAACGACAGTGCCGGCGGGAAAAACAGGATCGTCCGATCGTTCTGCCGCGGGTATTGATCGAGGAATGCCTGCATGAACTCGCGGGCCATCGTGGGTCCGTTGTTCATCTTCCAGTTAGCCGCCAGGACGGGCCGGTTCATGTGCGGTCGTCCAGGGCTTCGACGCCTGGCAGCGGCTTGCCCTCGAGGAACTCGAGCGATGCGCCACCGCCTGTCGAGACATGGCTCATCCGCTCGGCGAGTCCCGCTTGTGCAACAGCGGCGGCTGAATCCCCGCCCCCGACGATAGTCGTGGCTCCGCGGTCTGTGGCATTCGCCATCGCCGTCGCGACTGCTGAGGTTCCCTTGTCGAACGGCGGCGTCTCGAACACACCCATCGGCCCGTTCCATAAAATCGTCTGAGCCGAAGCGATGGCGCGCGCGAACGACTCGGCAGTCCGTGGACCGATGTCGAGCATTGCCTCACCCGCGGGAATGGCGTCGCGATGAACGGCGTGCGCTGCATCGGGGCGCTCCCTGCCGGGGGCCACAATTGCGTCATGCGGGAGCGTTATCCGCGTTCCCCATTTGTCGAGCAGTTCCGCCGCCAGCTCGACCTTGTCCTCTTCTACCAGCGACTCCCCCGTCTCGAGTCCCATCGCGCGATAGAACGTGCAGGCCATCGCGCCCCCGACCAGCAGTCCATCGACCTTTGGAAGCAGGGCCTCGATCACGTCGATCTTGCCCGAGATCTTTGAGCCACCGAGTATCGCGACGAAAGGTTTCTCGGCACCGTCGAGCGCCTTGCCGAGGTAGTCGACCTCGCGCTCCATGAGGAGCCCCGCTACCGCGGGCTTGAGGAACTCGCAGATCCCTTCCGTCGAAGCATGCGCGCGGTGCGCGGTCCCGAAGGCATCGTTGACGAACAGGTCGCCCAGCGAAGCAAGCGCGCGCGAAAGACGCGGATCGTTCGTCTCCTCGCCGCCGAGAAAGCGGGTATTCTCGAGCAGCAAAATTTCGTCGTCGGGAAGGTTGGCCGCGGCCAACATCGCTTCGTCGGTATCAGTCGTCTCGACGAAATTCACTTTCTTTCCAATGAGCTCCTGCAGCCGCTTGCCCACCGGTTGAAGCGAGAATTTCTGCTCCGGCTTTCCCTTCGGTCTGCCGAGGTGCGACAACACAATCGGCCGCGCGCCGCGGTCCAGCAGCAGTCTCAGTGTCGGAAGCGCTGCGCTGATGCGGGTATCGTCGGTGATCTCGCAATCGGCGTCGAGCGGGACGTTGAAGTCGGTGCGTACTACTGCACGCTTTCCCTTCAGCTCGTCGGTCGAGAGATCGCGAACGGTTCTCTTCAGCACAGCCGGTTACAGCCGTGAGCCGATGAAGCGGATCATGTCGACACAGCGGCAGGAGTAACCCCACTCGTTGTCATACCAGCCGGAAACCTTCACAAGCGTTCCGTCAATGACGTTTGTCGTCTTCGCATCGAGGATGCAGGAGTGAGGGTTGCCGATGTAATCAGTTGAAACGAGCTCGAGCTCTGTATACTGGAGAATCCCCTCCAGCGGACCCTCGGCCGCCGCCTTGAATGCGGCATTCACCTCCTCGACCGTCGTGGCGCGCTCGACTTCTACGGTCAGGTCAGTGAATGACACGTCGGGGGTCGGGACCCGGATCGCTGAACCGTCGATCTTGCCCTTCACTTCCGGAATTACGAGGGAAGTCGCTTTCGCCGCGCCGGTCGTGGTTGGAATCATCGAGACCGCGGCTGCGCGGGCGCGCCGAAGATCCTTGTGCGGGAGGTCGAGAATATTCTGGTCGTTGGTGTAGCTGTGAACAGTGAGCATCGACGCATGGACGAACCCGAACGCATCACGGATCACCTGCACCATCGGCACGAGACAGTTTGTCGTGCATGACGCGTTGGAGATGATGTGATGGTTCGCCGGATCGTACTTGTCACTGTTTATCCCCATCACCATGGTGATGTCTTCACCCTTTGCGGGCGCCGAGATGACGACTTTCTTCGCGCCGGCATCGATGTGCTTTCGGGCGTCAGGTGCGCTGGTGAATCTCCCCGTCGCCTCGAGTACCACGTCGACACCGAGGTCGCGCCATGGGAGCGCCGAGGGATCCTTCTCTGAGAGAATTTTTATCTCGTCACCGTCGACGGTTATGGAATCAGGGCCCGACTCGACGTCTCCGGCGTACGTGCGGTGGACCGAATCGTACTTGAAGAGGTGGGCCAGTGTGCGGGTGTCGGTGAGGTCGTTGATCGCGACGAAATCGAGGTCCGCCACGCCCTGCTCCTTCGCGGCCCTCAGGACCTGCCTGCCTATCCTGCCGAAGCCGTTGATGCCGACTCTTATTGCCATTTCGGTTCCCTATGGAATTAGCCTGTCGCCGGATGCCGGCGCCCGGCCGAATGTCATGTAGCTGATGGTTCTCGCCCCGGATGCGAAGAGGGCTGTTGCGCAGGCCCGGAGAGTTGCGCCCGTCGTCACAACGTCATCGAGAAGCACGATGTGCTCTCCGCGAAGCTTTCCGCGCTCGGAAACGTGCACGGCGAAGGCCCCCGCAACATTGCTCTTTCGTTCCCCCGGAGTCAACTGCGTCTGGCTCGTCGCTCCGGTCGACCGGAAGAGCAAGTTTTCCCATACGGGTATGCGCCACCTTCTTGCGAGAGCGGCGGCTATCACCGCGCTCTGGTTGAATCCCCTGTCCCTCTGTCTATCGGTCGAAAGTGGCACCGGCACGATCGCCGAGCGTTCCTCGACAACGTCGGGGAGCCATTGCACACGGGCCATTCGGGCCGCCATCGCGTCGGCAACCCGGGTCCAGCCATCGTACTTGAGGGCGTACACGATATCCTCACCGGTGCCGGCACCCATCCAGCAGTATGATCTCGCGGCCCTCACGAACGGCGGCAGCAATTGACACCATCGGCACGCGTGTTTGTCTGATGGATGGCCGCAGCGCTCGCACCGGGGATGTGGCAGCTCACGCACGCGGGACCAGCAATGTCCGCAGACGATCCCCGGCTCCGCCGGCGGCATGAGTTTGTCGCAGGCCGCGCAGCACACCGGGAGGATGAGGTCGCCAAGCGCTGACACAGCAGCTGCCACCGCGGCCTTTCCAACCACCCTTGCCTCCCGAGGTGTCTATTCAGTCTGCGTCTGCGACTCAGCGTCGCGAAACGCGCTCTGCGTCTTGAGTACATCTCTCATCGCGGTCAAATCTGCATCGACTCCAAACCAGCGGTGAAACGCAGCGGCACCCTGATGAAGCAGCATCGGCAAACCATCAGAAGCAACGTGGCCGCTTTCACGCGCCTCGGTCACAAGCTTCGTCCCGCCGGGACCGTAGACCAGGTCGAGAACAACAGCTCCAGGATTCAGCCGTTCCAGCTCCACCGGCAGAGGGTCCGCCGCGGCGAGTCCCAGTGGCGTCGCATTAACCACGATTGTCGCATCGGAGAGGCATGGGTCGCGCATCGAACACGCTCTTACGACAACAGAATGCCGCATCCGCAAAACCACTGCGCGTGAGAGATCGCGGGCGTGAACGGTTGCGGTTGCATTCGGCCATGTTTCGAGTGCAGTCACGACCGCAGCGGCGGCCCCGCCAGCTCCGAGAACCGCAACGCGTGCGTCGGATGGAATCGCACCCAGAGTTTCGCGCACGAGCTCGGTGAACGCGCCGACATCAGTGTTGTCCCCGGCGAGCTCGCCGTCATCATCGACCCAGAATGTGTTGACGGCCCCGGCCCGCGCTGCAGTCGACGTGAGCTTCTGCATCAATGCAAGACCCTTGACCTTGTGCGGGATGGTGAGATTCCCGGCCCCGTTCACATTCTTCATCGCTTCGAGAGCGGCGGCGAGCCCGGCAGGATCGACGTCGAGCGCTTCGTAACGGAGCGCGATCCCCGCCGCATCGAGCGCGGCGTTCTGCATTGCGGGCGAGAGTGAGTGCGAAACGGGATGCCCGATCAGCGCTACCCTGCCGCGTTCGATCATTGAGACGGAATCTTCTCGAGAATCCCCTGCAGCTCTCTCTCGATGTCGTCAGCCGTCTCACGATACGCGGCGAGGTCGCCCCCGAACGGGTCCTGAACGGTCGCGGCGCTTCCTCTCCCTGCGACATAACCGCCGAGGAGGTGAACGTTTGCAGACGGGTACATCTCTTTCGCCTGCGCGAGGTGCGACGGCGCCATCACGAGCACAATGTCGGCTTCCTCGAGCATTCCAGGGGCTAGCTGTCGCGACCGATGGGCCGACAGATCGAGGCCACGCTCCAGCCCGATGAGCATTGACCCGTCACTTGCCGGCGAACCGTCCCATGCCTGGGTACCGGCGCTCGAGACTTCGATATCGCCGCGACCAGCTTCCGCCGCCATTCTCTTCAATACCGCCTCGGCAAGTGGACTGCGGCAGGTGTTGCCGCTACAGACGAAAAGAATCTTCATTATGTCAATTGTCGCCAACGACGTCGGACACGCTCTTTCGAAGCGCGGCTGCGCTGATGGCGCCCGGGCGGATGACTCTGGGCACGCGTCCCGTGCAGTCAACTACAGTCGAGGGCGCGGATTCGCTGAGCTGCCCTCCGTCGAGGACATGAAGCGATCCGCGAAGCACTGCGTCCCTCCACTGCTCGACTATCTCGGCCGAATTTGTGGCCGGGGGAACGCCGGGTCTGTTCGCACTCGTCGATGTTATAGGCTCACCATAAGCCTGTACGAGCCGGGCGAGACCTCGATGGGGAGTCCATCTGACCGCGATTCCGCCTTCCGGACCGCGCAGCTGTTCCGGAACGCGTCTTTCTCCGCCCGGAAGCACCAGCGTAAGGGGACCTGGCCAGAACCGCGCAATGAGCTGCGATGCGGAACTCGTCAAATGAAGGCCAAGCCGCGTGATCATCTCGATCGACGCAACGATGAGAAGAAATGGCTTGTTGGGTGGCCTTCCCTTCAATGCGATGAGGTTCGCAACCGATTCGCGGTCCACCGCGCCGCCGAACCCGTAGACCGTCTCCGTCGGATACGCGAGAACCCCTCGCGCGTTGAGTCTCGCTATCGTGTCGGGAAGCGCCGCCTCGATCTCATCGGCGGACCAGAACGGAACAGCAAGCGGCGCGACATTCATTCACCCAAGATACTCAGCGCCTCGGCTCTGGCGAAATCCGCATCGGTCGTCACCTTCATCGCCCGTTCACTCCCGGGCACCACCATCACCCGCGAGCCGATCCGCTCGCACAGCGCGGCGTCATCGGTCGCGTCAACGTTGTCGCGCTTTGCTGAGACATGGGCATGTTCGATCATCGCACGCGGGAAAGCCTGCGGGGTCTGGATTCTCACGAGGCCGCTCCGGTCGACAGTTCCGAGTACCGCGCCGTCGTCGCCGACGTTTTTCAGCGTATCGACTACGGCGAGTCCGGGGGCGGCGCCGTTGCCATTGCGAGCTTCGCGCACCACGGCGTCGAACATCTGCATTGTCGCAAACGGGCGCGCGGCATCATGAATTACGACTATCTCCGACTCATCTGAAAGATCCTCGAGGCCGTTGCGGACTGAATCGCTGCGCTCGCGCCCGCCAACTGACAAGAGGAGCCGCTCAGTGTCGCACTGAAACAACCAGGGTGGAGGGTCGCCAACATGCTCGTACGGAAGCACGACCACGACCATTCCAACGTCTTCTCTCTGCTGCACGAGCTGGAGACTGTGAAGCAGCATCGGCTTGCCGGCGATCCAGCGGAACTGCTTCAGCTCGCCTCCGCCCGCGCGGCTGCCTGATCCGCCCGCCACGATGATTACGCCAACGTCTCTCGTCACTGGAAGAGACTCGTGAACAGCTCGGCGATCGTCGATACGCCGATTGGGCGAATTCCCTTCGGAACGCGCGCCGGAATCGAGCGCTTCGACATGAACGCCTTGCCGATTCCCATTTTTGCTGCCTCTGCGAGCCGCCGCTCTGACTGTGATACCGGACGGATCTCGCCGCCGAGGCCGACTTCGCCCAGGAACACCGCGCCTTCCCCGACCGGACGGTCGTACACGCTCGAGGCGAGCGCGGCCGCCACCGCGAGATCGCCTGCCGGCTCCTGAAGGCGAACACCGCCGACGACGTTGAGAAAAACATCGAGCTGCGAGAACGAGAGTCCTGCCCGCTTGTCGAGAACCGCGAGAAGAAGCGCGAGACGCCTGTTGTCGAATCCTGTTGCAACGCGCTGAGGAGTGCCGAACC
>JBPPMU010000251.1:0-4938 GCA_051306215.1 Gemmatimonadaceae bacterium
AATCCAGCCGGCGAATTCGATGAGGACTCCCCAGATCGCGACCGGGACGTGGAGCCAAATGAGTTTCGGCCACCAGCGAAGGAGAAATCCGCCCATGACGACGAAAACAACGAAGGCCAGGTGGAGGACGAGGACCGCGTCGGCAAGGATGCGATAAATCAAAAGCTCAGCTCGGCTGACAACCTGGAGAGATGACCGGGCACCGCAGACGTTCGCTCCCTGATGACACTATCAGATAGCCAGGTCTATGAAGGAGCCCGTGTTGAAGTGAAGGTGCAGCCGGCCGCTCGACTGCGCCTTCAGCTCCTCGGCTCGCTCCTCCATTTCGACTAGAGTTGCGTGCCTTACAAGCGTTGGCGCGGCCGCAGCTGAAGTGGTGCTGAACCAGAAATGGAAGTCACGATTCGCGGCAGCGGGCGAGAGCGCGCGAACCGAGGGATCCCCAAGTCGCGACTCGAAGATCATGTCAAGCACGGCGAGCTCGGGATTGCCGCTGATCCCGTTGCCGCAGAAAACATAGTGATCGGCGGACACTTTCTGAGCGAAGTTCGGGTCGATGTTGTGCTCAGAACCGTGGTGCTGGAGCTTCAGGACGTCGATGTGCAGGAATCCATCGTCGAGAAATCCCGTGCGCTCGAGGCCCTCGAGGATGATGTCCTGCTGGCCGTCCCCGGTAAGCAGCAGGTGCTTGCCATTCTCCTCGACCATGAACATCAGCGACGCCACGTTCGGAGTCGTGACGCCCTTCACGTCGGGGATGCCGTTCCAGCTGCCAAGGTCGTATGGAGACGCCGTCCGGGCGCCAGTGCTGAACTCGTCAATCTGCTTCTTCAGCTGCTCGCGAATATCCTTCACGTCATCGGGGCTGGCCCTGAGCCAGTTGTCCCAGCCTTTCCTCAGAGCGAACAATTCCTTTTTCGTCGGACCAAGAAGCGTGAAGCTCATCGAGCCGAGGTTGAACGTGTCGCCCGGTCTTCCGGCAAAGAGCAGCTTCGACGCCGTTGTCACGCCAGGCGGCTTGTTGACCGGGATGTCGAGCGCGTCAGCTGACGTGAGGCGCGATATCCTGAGCGCCTCCGGAATGCCTGTAGCGATGCCTTCCAGCTCCTCGGCAACCGCAACGAATTGGGGAATGCCTGTCGCGAAGAGAGAAGGCACCGACGCGATGATGATGTTCTCGATCGCCTTTTTGTTGGCGCTGACCTGATCGCGAAACGCATTGTGCAGGATGCCGTTGATCACCGGGGGCCGGGGCACGTCAGGCTCCCGGATCGCGTCGTCAGTGCCGTCGTGAAGGTCGAACACACGCCATTCCGCTTCGTCCACGAGCAGCTGGAGAATTCCGCTGATGTGATCGTTGTCGATGTGAGAGACGTACACGAGGTCCAGCTCGCGCCCCGCATCCCGGAGCAGTGAGAGCTCGGCTGTCACGTGGTTCTTCAGGCTGTTCGTCATGCCGCCGTCGCATAACATCAGGTTGCCTGACGCAGCCTCGAGGAGAAGACAGTCCCCTTTGTCGGATTCGAAGATCCTGAGTTTCATATGGCCTCTCTCAACGACTTGGTTTGCGTTGATTGATGCTGCGGGCCTCCTTGATGGCCGCCTTCGCGTCGAGACTTCCCCACCCTGCGTCGTTCGCCCACGTGTACGAAGCTCCGGCGAGCGGACGTGCAGTGCGCTGGAGAATGCCCGCGCATTGTGCGGCTGTAGCGTTCTCATCAGCCGACAGCATCAGCCCGACGACTCCGGTGACGTGTGGACAGGCCATGCTCGTTCCCGTCATGGAGACCCAGAGGTCGGCCGGATCGTCGAAGCCGTTCGCGGCGACGATGTCCGTGCCGTTCGCGGCAATCTCGGGCTTGCATCGCATGTCTCTCGTCGGTCCCTGGCTGCTGGTAAAGTGAATTCTCTCGCGCATCTCATCCAGGTTGGCTACCGCGATCACGCGATATCCGCATGCGAGCGAACTGATCGAGTGCGAGTCCACCACTGACCGCTGGCTGAAGAACGAAGGGAACCGGAAGAGGCGCCGGCCCCCGTCACGCGCGACTTCACCGGGATCATCGCGCTCGATCCACGCGTTGAAAGATCCGTCCCTGATCTCCTCGCCGCGCAGTCTCACTTTCCACACACCCGCCTCGACGCCCTTGAGCTCCGTGTCGCTCTGGAATGGTGAAAGGTAGATCGCGATGTAGTTCGCTCCGTTCGTTGGATGGTACAGCTCGTTGTAGATCGACACGTGTGTTCCACTCGGCAGGCGCTTGTTCTCGACAAACTCCTGCGGTCCCGCTTCGATCCATGGTCCGCCGCCCGGCGGCTTGACCGAGGCGATGATCCGGTCCTGAGGGCCGTACCATATCTCGAGCTCGTTCTCCGACACATCCTCGATTCCGTTGCCGACGACAGTCCATTCGAGCTCGACCTCGAGCCCGCGCGATGGGATGCGCCCGCTGGTGTGGATCCTTCCCATCATCCAGCCGAGGTCGCCGTCATCTTGCGCGGCTTCCTGGCCGGCGTTTCCGGCGGCAACGCAGATCGCGCGTCCAGGAGTCGCGAGATAGGCATCGAGCCACCGGGATACGCCGCTCGACCCGTCGTGCGGCCCGCCGTTGGTGCCGAGGCTGATGTTGATAACAATCGGCTTTCGTGCTTTTTCTGCGACGTCGAGCAGGTATTCGACGGCGTGAGTGATGCGGCTTGTGTCGCTGAACGTCGAGCGGCGTCGCTCGATCGGATCGTTCGGCGAGGGCACAGCGATCAGGACTGCGGCGATGTCGGCCTTGGGACAGACGCCGGAGTTGCCTGCGGCGATGCTCGCCACGTGTGTGCCGTGCGCGCCGGGCTCCCGTTGCGACTGGCGCTCGATGAACACTGCCGGGGGCATGCCCGGCTTCTTTGCCGATTCCAGTGCCTTGTCGAGTTGTGCCTTTTTGAATTCGGAGCCGTAGTCGAATCCGTTGGGCGGGCGCCGGAAGTCGCCGCCCTGATCCCAGATCGCGACGAAGCGGGTGGTTCCGTCGGGGTTCAGGAAATCCGGGTGGGAGAAATCGAAACCGCCGACGTCGATGATGCCGATCATCGCGTTCTCGCCGCGATCGCCGCCGATTGCCTTCGAAGACGGTTTGGCGCGCGACGATCCTGGGCCCGGCACGTCGAACTTGATCGGCTCCGCCGCGTGGACGAACGAGACTGCTGGATCCGTGCTGAGCTCATCAAGCTTCGAAATCGGAACAGTTGCGGAGAGGATGTTGCGGCGACCGCGGATTCCGATGTCTATGTCTCCGTGGCTCGCGTCGTACGTCCAGCCCGCAACTTTCCTGGTGAGGGAGTCGATCGCATCTTTGCGTTTCGTGGGGTCGATGCCCGACCGCTCCGGGTAGAGCTCGATGAAGACGTTGACGAAGCTGTCGTCGGCCTTGGGGAGCTGGTCGAGCTTCTCTCGCCGCGGAGCTCGTCCGTGCTTCCGGCGCGACTTGATCGGTCGCACTGCCGCCTCGACGCTGATGCTCTGCTGCGCCATCTCCTGGTACACGGCGCTGGCGGGCGTTTGGTCTTCGATCTGTGCCGTGGATGCTACGGTGGCAGAACCAAGAGCGCGGCAGGTGTTGACGCCCCGGTCGCCGTTTCGGAACGCGCGGAGCTTGGGGTGAAGCTTTCGGGAGGTTTCTGACTCGTTGGCCATGGGCGCCTCGTGGTCTGAAGTTGGTGCGCTAGATGCAGTCAGCGTGATGCCACAGTGTTGTTGCCTTACATCCACTAGTTGTTGTATTGTACCTAAACCGATAGCCCGTGGCGATTTAAGCAACTTGCGGCCACGTTAAACATTCCGCTAAAGCGCATCAGCCCGGCGCCTATGCGTGGGCTTTTTTCGTATAGGTATCAAGCATGACCCGTAAGACAATCGACTCTCCCTACCTGAAGGCCCTGGAAGACCGCGTCCTGATATATGACGGCGCGATGGGCACGAGCATACAGCGCTTTAACCTGACCCCCGAAGACTTCGGCGGGAAAGCGCTCGAGGGCTGCAACGACAACCTCGTCCTCACTCGCCCGGACGTAATCCAGGCCATCCACGAGTCGTTTCTCGAGGTGGGATGCGACGTCGTCGAAACCTGCACTTTCCAGAGCACACCCCGGCGACTCGAGGAATGGGGGCTCGGCGACAAGGTCCGCGAAATAAACGTTGCCGCAGCGCAGATCGCCCGCCGGGCCGCCGACAAGTTCAGCACGCCTGACAAGCCGAGGTTCGTTGCCGCATCGATGGGCCCGACAGGCATGCTCCCCTCGAGCTCCGACCCGGCACTCGGCGACATCACCTTCGAGGAGCTGGCGCGGAATTTCCACGACCAGGCTCAATACCTTATAGAAGGGGGCGTAGATCTCCTGCTAATCGAGACGTCGCAGGACATTCTCGAGGTGAAGGCAGCTGTCGCGGGGATCGAGCAGCTGTTCACTGAGATCGGCCGGCGGATCCCAATACAAGCACAGGTCACTCTCGACGTATCGGGCCGCATGCTGCTCGGCACCGACATAGCGAGCGCGATGACTACGCTCGAAGCGCTAAATGTCAACGTCATAGGGCTGAACTGCTCGACGGGACCCGACCTGATGCGCGAGCCGATCAGGTACCTGTCCGAGAACGCTACCCTCCCGCTCTCAGTGATTCCCAATGCGGGATTGCCCATCAACACGGGTGTCGGGGAAGCGGTTTATCCGCTCGAGCCCGCGCCGATGGCCGAAGCGCTAGCAGAGTTCGTGAGGGATTTCGATGTCAGAATCGTCGGGGGGTGCTGCGGCACGACGCCGGCGCACCTCGAGGCTGTTGTGGAGGCCGTCACAGCCGTCGAGAAAAGCCGCAGCACCGTCGGCCCCCGAAAGAGCGAGGCGCAGAGCGGAACCGAGGCGCAGAGAAAAAAACGCGGAGTTCCGCGCGTAAGC
>JBPPMU010000252.1:0-11725 GCA_051306215.1 Gemmatimonadaceae bacterium
CCGTACCTGGTTTCCCCGGACGAGACGGTTCCCGGAGTCTCCACTTTCTACTCGACGACCTGCCGCGAGTGTTCTGCCGCGTGCGGAATCGTCGCCGAGACGCGCGATGGACGGGCGATAAAGCTCGAGGGGAATCCCGAGCACCCGCTTAACCGCGGGGCGCTCTGCGCACGCGGACAGTCGGCCCTGCAGGGACTCTACAATCCGGATCGCTATCGCGGCCCGATGATCAGGCGCAGCGGCCGGCTGGAGAGAGCAACGTGGGATGAGGCCCTGACGCTATTCAGGCAGAAGCTTACGGAGGCGCGCGGTGCGGCTGCGAACGCTGTGTTCATCAACAGGCACGAGTCGGGGCATTTTCCGGCCTTCCTGAATGCGTGGCTCGCATTGCAGGGGATCCCGGCGGCGCTGAGCATCGACCCTGATGCCGACTATGCAGCGATCACAGCAAACCGCCAGTCGTATGGCGTCGCCTGGCCGCGATACGATTTCTCCGCAGTCCGCCTTATGGTTTCGTTCGGCGCGGACTTTCTCGATGGCTGGGGCGCAAGCGTTCCCCAGCAGCTCGACTTCGCCGACGCACGGGCTCAGCTCGGCACGGCGCCCCGCTTCATTTATGTCGGCCCCCGGCGGTCACTCACCGGGCTCAATGCCGACCAGTGGATAAACGCGAAGCCGGGATCCGAGCTCGCCATCGTCCAGATGCTCAGCGGAAGCGGGAATGCGCAGCAGGCGGCGCAGGAAAGCGGAGTCGAAGTGTCTGTTCTCGTCGAGCTGCAGCGTGAGTTCGCTGCGGCGGGTCCCGCGCTTGTCCTCGCAAGTGGAGCGACGCCTCGCGGTATCGAGCTGTGCCTTGCGGCAAACTCCCTCAATCAATCCGCTGGCGGATCAGCGGCAATAAGCACGGCTGACGCGATAAACAGCTTCGAGGGTATCGATTCGCCGGCGCAGCTTCGCCTTGTGGGGCAGAGGATGCAGGCAGGGGCGGTGCCGCTGCTGATGACGCGTGGTGTCAATCCCGTGTACACGATGCCTGCCGCTTCGGGGTTCGCGGCCGCGATGGCGAAGGTCCCGTTCAAGGTAAGCTTCTCCTCGATCCCCGATGAGACGAGCGCGCTCGCAGATCTCGTGCTGCCAGACAATCACTCGCTCGAGAGCTGGGGTGATGCCGAGCCGGTGCGCGGTACTCTGTCGCTGCAGCAGCCTGTGATGGATCCGGTATTCGACACGCGCGCCACCGCGGACATTCTGCTTTCGCTCAGCGACGCCACATCCAATTACAGGAGCAGGATGATCGAGCGGTTCTCCGGTGGCGCAAGCGGCCTTGCCGCGGCGCTTCCGAGAGGCATCGCGCCAGGCTCTATTCCGGCAATTACTCCGCGCGCGGTTCCAACGCCGGTCGTTTCACAGCCCGGCGACGGCGAGTTCTTCCTGATGGTTTACCCTCACCCGCTGCTCGGCACCGGTGATGGCGCGAACAAGCCGTGGCTTCAGGAGCTGCCTGATCCCGTCACGAAGATCGCCTGGCAGACCGTGGCCGAGATACATCCTTCCACCGCTGAGCGGCTGGGGGTCGAGAACGGTGATCATGTGACCGTCCAGACATCCGCCGGGCGCCTCACGATTCCCGCCTACGTCTATCTCGGGATCAGGCCTGATACTGTAGCGGTCGCCGCTGGCCGAGGACATTCTGAGGCGGCTGGCAGATATGCACGTGCAGGCCACAATGCCTTTGACCTGCTGCCGTATTCGGAGGACCGGTCCGGTGCGATCGCATACGGATTTGCCAGGGCGACACTCACGAAGGACGGCGGATCGTCGCGCCTCGTGACGACGGAGGGGTCAGCGAGGCAGCACGGGCGTGGGATTGGGAGAGCGATGACTGTCGCCGACCTTACGTCGGGAGAGGAGCTTCACGACGGTGGCCACGATGGCCCGTTCCCAGGGGCCGCGAGTCACGAGTTCCTCCCCGGCCTGCGGTCGCCCACAGCCAACGATGCGCAGGGTGAGCTTGGCGGACCTCCGCTCAAGTCGAAAGAGAAGGGGATGTACGATCCGGAGCACTGGAGCGGCATGGCGAAGCACCGCTGGGCGATGGCGGTCGATCTTGCCCGCTGCACCGGCTGCTCTGCCTGCGTGACAGCTTGTTATGCGGAGAACAACATCCCGACAGTTGGGGCGGATTGGCAAAACGCGAAAGTCCTGCCCGACCGTACGGGCTTCGGCGCGAACATCACTCGCGGCCGTGAGATGGCGTGGATACGGCTCGAGCGGTACTTCGAGGGAGGCGAGGATGGAAGCGCCGAGTTCGATACGCGTTTCGTGCCGATGCTCTGCCAGCATTGCGGCAATGCGCCATGTGAGCCTGTCTGCCCGGTTTACGCAACGTATCATGCTCCTGACGGGCTCAACGTCCAGGTCTACAACCGCTGCGTCGGGACTCGGTACTGCTCCAACAACTGTCCCTATAAGGTGCGTTACTTCAACTGGTTCGGTTACGGCGAGCCGGCTCGGGCGCAGTACGCGTTCCCCGAGCCGCTCAACTGGCAGCTCAATCCTGACGTCACCGTCAGGGGCAAGGGCGTGATGGAGAAGTGCTCGTTCTGCGTGCAGCGAATCCGCGACGCGGAGAACAGGGCGTCACTCGAGAAACGCGGGCTCGAGCCTGACGAGTTCACGTCGGCGTGCGCCGAGGCGTGTCCGTCCCGGGCGATAACATTCGGCGACGCGGCTGACGAGCGGTGGACCGTTGCGTCTCTCGTGCACGACCGGCGCGCATACCATGTATTCGAGGAGCTCAACACCTACACCGCTGTCGTTTATCTGCGGAAGGTGAACCACCCCGGTGCGGCGCAGGTCGCTGCTGCTGCTGCTGCTGCTGCCGCAGCAGCTGACGGAGGGGCTCACTGATGGCGACGATGATGAAGCCGGTCGACGAGCCGCGGCGCCCGAACATCGCGACAGCTGACGTTCAGCTTCCCGCGGTAAAGAATTACGAGCAGGTAGACCGCGAGATAATCGCGACGCTGCATCCGACGACGGCATGGTTCATCGGGCTTGGCGTGGCAGTGACGTTCCTCCTCATCGGGATCGGCGCGTGGATCTACCAGATCTACGCCGGACTTGGTGTCGCGGGATACAATCCGCCCGTGATGTGGGGCGTTTACATCATCACCTTCGTCTTCTGGGTAGGTATCGGACACGCCGGAACCCTCATCTCGGCGATTCTCTACCTGTTCAGGGCGGGCTTCCGAACGACGATCTACAGGTGCGCCGAAGCGATGACGGTGTTCGCCGTCATGACGGCGGGACTTTTCCCCATTCTCCACCTCGGGCGCCCCTGGAAGTTTTTCTGGCTGATTCCGTATCCCAACTGGCGCTATCTCTGGCCGCAGTTCAAGAGCCCGCTCGTATGGGACGTTTTTGCGATTCTCACGTACCTCACCGTTTCATCGACATTCCTCTACATCGGTCTCATCCCCGACATCGCTGTTCTCCGCGACAAAGAGAAGAATCCGGTGAGGAAGCGAATCCTCAGCATCCTGTCGCTCGGCTGGCGGAACTCCGATCGCGAGTGGAGACATTTCGCCCGCGCGTACCTGTTCCTCGCCGCGTTCTCGACGCCGCTGGTGCTGTCAGTGCACTCGGTGGTTTCGTTCGACTTCGCAATGTCGCTGACGCCTGGCTGGCATACAACTATCTTCCCGCCCTACTTCGTAGCCGGAGCGATCTTCTCGGGCATCGGGATGGTCTTCACAATCATCATCCCGATACGGAAGTGGTTCAATCTCCAGCATTACGTCACGATCAATCATCTCGACGCCGCGGCAAAGCTTTGCCTCTTCACGTCCCTCGTCGTCGGCTGCGCGTACATGTCCGAGTGGTTCATCGCCTGGTACTCGGGACTCGAGTTCGAGAAGGCGTTTTTCGCGAACCGCGTCTGGGGCCAGTGGTGGTGGAGCTCGGTGATCCTCTACACGTGCAACATGGTCCTGCCGCTCACTCTCTTCAAGCAGAGCTGGCGGCGTAACCCGACGTGGCTGTTCATCCTGTCGTTCTTCATCAATATCGGCATGTGGTTCGAGCGGTTCGTGATCGTCGTGCCGTCGCTGTCGCACGAGTTCGAGCCATGGCAGTGGGGAAGCTACGCTCCGACGTGGGTCGACTACGCGATTCTCGCCGGAAGTTTCGGGTGGTTCTCCATGTGGTTCCTGCTCTTCATTAAACAGTTGCCTGTGATAGCCATCGCCGAGGTCAAGGAGATAATTCCGCCGAAGCTGCGAAAGCGGCACGATCATGGAATCGATCCAGCCGGCCGGCATCTGGAGTACGAACCTTCCACTCCAGGGGAGAGCGCCTGATGCCCGGAGTGATTGGTGCGTTCCGTGAGCTCGACTCGACTGTCGAGGCGATCGAGGAGCTCAAGCGGGAGAAGGTGGGCGAGGTGACGGTGTATTCGCCGACTCCGCGGCACGAGCTCGAGGAGGCCGTTGGGGCCCCGCCGAGCCCGGTGCGCAGGTACACGCTTATCGGTGGCGTGCTCGGCGCAACGTTCGGTTACTGGATCGCCATCTGGGCATCCGACTACTGGCCACTTGTCGTCGGCGGGAAGCCAGTCGCGTCGTGGGTGCCGTACACGATTTTCGGCTTCGAGGTAATGGTGCTTTTCGGGGCTCTTGCGACGGTGCTCGGGCTTTTCATCAACTCGCGCATTCCGCGCCTCACGATGACCGTTGGATACGACCCAAGGTTCAGCGGCGGCGACTATGGTGTGTGGGTCGAGTGCCCGCCCGAGCGTACTGCTGATGCGCAATCGCTGCTCAAAAGGCACGGTGCAGTGGAGGTGCGCAGTGAGAGCTGAAACCCGGGTTCTACACAGAGTGCGCAATTTCTGCGGGCTCGCACTTGTGTTCTGCGTCTCTAGTTCCTGTGAGTGGTTCACTGACTTCAAGCGGACGCCGATGATAACGACGTGGGAGTCAACCATGGATTCGCTCACTCCTCCGCGTGGGAGCCCCCAGTATTCTGTCCCGGTGACGGGGATGGCAGTGGCCGGCTTCCAGGTTTCATATTCGCCGCTTCCGGCGACGATCGACTCGATGGCTTCACTCGCGAACCCGACTCCGATTAGCGACGCGTCGCTCGCCAACGGCCGGATGTTTTATCAGATCAACTGCGCTGTCTGTCATGGGGATGCTGGCAACGGCGACGGTCCGGCGTCGACACTTGGTGTTCCCGTCATCAGCATCGTCACCGACATGACAAAGGGGCGCAGCGACGGGTACCTGTTCGGCATGATGAGGAACGGCCGCGGTCTGATGCCCTCGTACAACAGGATCGAGGATCCCGATCGGTGGGACGTCGTGAATTACATCCGCGGGCTTCAGGGAACGGCGGGACGGCAGGTCGAGACCGGGCCGCTCGCTGCGCCTGGCGTGACGGGCGCGATGCTGCCTGGTGCTTCGCGCACGGGACCCACGCGGCCTTCCCCGTTGATGGACGCGAGAGGAAAAATAAGGAGAGCGGGAGGGGCGGTCGTTACGGCGCCGCCAGCTGACACTGCGGCGCCGGCGGCTGATACTGCGAGCGTACAATGAGTCACGAACACATCCACGTTCCGACAAGGGAAGAGGTACTCGCCGGCACGTCGAAGCCGATTCCCGGCTGGCTGATGACGACATCGATTGTCCTTGGCGCGATCGGCGCGATCGTCTTCGTCGCCGGCGCGATAATGGGTGTCAACAGGGTCTGGCAGGCCCTCCTCGTTAACTGGCTCTACTTCACGACTATATCATCTGCCGGCGTGATGTTCGTCGCGGTCCAGCGTATTACGACTGCGCGCTGGTCGCGGTCGATAATCAGGTTCCTCGAGGGGTATGTTGCCTTCCTGCCGGCTGCGTTCCTGCTTCTTGTGCTGATCTTCCTTGGGAAGAACTCCATTTTCCCGTGGGCGCACGAGGAGATTCACGTTCCCGAGAAGGTCCTTTATCTGAACCCGGCGTTTCTTATTCCGCGCTCGCTGATTGTCTTCGGCATCATCATGGTGCTGAGCGTGTGGTACATCTGGACCACTGTGCGGCTCGATGTCGGGCATTCGCCCGAGGGTGGCGCGGCGTGGGCGAAGGGCTTGAGGGAGCGGATGCGCCGTGGCTTCCGGGATGAGCGCAGGGAGATTCACTCGACGCACTCTCTTCAGGGCCGCCTTGCGGTATTTCTCGGGTTTGCGTTTGCCTTTGGGTGGATAGTGCTCTCGTGGGATCTCTCGATGTCGCTCGATCTGCATTTCCAGAGCACCATGTATGGATGGTGGCTGTTCATGGGCGGCTGGGTCACGGCGCTGGCGAGCTTCACGATCCTCGTGATGGCGTGGCGGAAGCACCTGGACAGGTACGACCTCATCACCGAGAAACATTTCCACGATCTTGGCAAGCTCTGTTTCGCGTTCACGGCGTTCTGGGGATACCTGACTTTCGGGCAGTTTCTCGTCATCTGGTACGCGAACCTTCCGGAGGAGACCCACTGGGCGCGCCTCCGCCTGATCGGGCCCTGGCTGCCGATTACGCTTGTGACTGTCGGACTGATGTTCGGTCCGTTCTTCGGGCTCATGTCGCGAGCGGCGAAGGTTTACATGCCGACGCTTGCGGTTTTTGCGATGTTCACGGTCGCCGGGCTCTGGCTGCACCGGTATCTCGAGGTTTATCCATCGCTCTATTACGAGCTTGCCGATGCGCCGCTCGGTGTGTGGGAGATCGGTGTCACGGCCGGTGTTCTGGGTCTGTGGGGGTTCTGCTACATCTCGTTCATGAACGCGTTCCCCCGGATGCGGGTGACGCTCATGACTTCGCCGCACCGCGATGAGGTTCAGGTGCCGGTGAATCCCGAGACGATGGAGCCGCTTCCGGCGCACGAGTGATGGCGTTGTGATGCTGACTCCGCGCGGCCGCCCAGAGGGCGGCCGTTTCGGTTTGGGACCGCTGCTCCTGTCGCTAGTTCTGAGCATGCTCCGGTTTCTCGCGCTTCGACCGGCCGTCGACCGCTTCTTCGGCTGGCACGTGGAGACTATCGATAGTGTTGGCGTGGCTCTCCAGCGGCCCCAGTGACCAGGTCGAGGGCGCATGCACTGGTTGCGGCGCTGACCGTTACAAGCGCTCTGCTGCGGACGTTGATTTCATTTCGCGGCGGACTGTGGAGAGACGAGGCTCTCTTCCTTGGTGTTACAGGCTTGCCATCGTGGGGCGAAATGCTGCAGTTCCTGCGATACCACGAGTCTCATCCTCCGCTTTTCTACGGATTGACGCGACTCTGGATGGAACTCGCTGGCACGAGTGACACGGCGGCCTTGATCCCGCCAATCGTCCTTGGCGCGTTGCTCGTGCCCGCCATCTATGCCATGGGAACGTCCCTGTTCGGCGTACGATGCGGACTGGTCGCGGCAACGCTCGTGACTTTCGTGCCATCGGTGAATGAGGACGGATCTGCGGTTCGCCCATATGCACTGCTGACGCTCCTAGTCGTAGGCTCGGCATATCTTCTCGTGGTCGCCATCGACGCAGGCGGTTGGAGAAGGTGGGCCGCGTACGCCTTCAGCATGATCGCACTCGTTTACACACACAACTGGGCCTGGGTGGTGGTTGCGGGAATGGTTGCTTCGGCTGCGATCTGTGCGGTTCGTCAGGCTTCGCAACGGCGACGCATCCTGCTCGGAGTGACGACTGCACTCTTGCTCGCGGCGTTGGCTTTTCTCCCCTGGCTGGGAGCGTTTCTGGAGCAATCCAGTGTTGCGGGGCACTCCGGCCTGCCTGTTCGCAGCGTTGCTGATTTGCCATGGCTTGCCGGCTACGCCGTTCTCGCTGCTCTCAATTCAACCGTGCTTCCGCCTTTCACCGGGGGAAGAGCACTTCTCGTCATCCCATTGATCCTGGCTGCATTGATTCTGCTCGGTTCAAGCCTGCTGCGGGCCTCGATTCCTGGGGGGACGGGAACCGGAGAACCGGTTAAGTCATCATCTGTCGGGGTTACGGTGTTCCTTGTCACTCCCATCGTTGCAATATCGTTGGCCGCGATTATCTCGCCGAAAACCAACCTTCTCGTTGGGAGATGTCTCTCGTCCTTGACTCCATTGATACTCCTTCTTGCTGCATGGGCCACCGTGAGGTGGATCATGCGGCCAAAAGAGCGGGGGCGTCGGCTCGCCATGACCGCAGCGATCTCTGTTACAGTAGGCGGGATTTACGCTGCCGGACTTCAAGGTCTGCTGACTCGGCCACGATCCAATGCGAGAGAGATCGTTCGCTCTCTCGAGTCGCACAGGCAGCCCGGCGATCTCGTGATAATCGCTCCGGGTTGGCTGGTATCCTCCGTCAACCACTACAGCACTGGAGCTATGAAGCAGGTCGCATTCCCCGACTCGGGTGGAACCACTCTGTTCGATTTCGCCCGAGTGTGGGAGAGAATGCAGGATACTTCGAGCTTGTCTGCCGCGCGCCGGCGAATCGCGGCCGCCGCGGACTCGCGCGGGCGAGTCTGGCTAATTACCGATGCCGTTTCATACGCGCCAGTTTCCATCATTGATCGCACGCTGGCTTCGGAGAAAATGGACTGGGCGATGGGTAAGGTTCGGACAGCCGAGTTGCGCGCAACCCTTATCGAGAGCTTCGGCCAACCGGCATTGGTGACACGGCACACCGGTCCCTTGCCACGGCAGGAAATGTTGATCGCCGAATTATTCGGCGGTAGCGATGGTGGAGGCGCTAATGCTGCCGGTGAAAACAGCGCCACTCGTTAGTCACGGTGAGGCCCGGGTGACCGGCGCGGGCGCCGATTCTGGCTGGCCTTGGGGAGCGAACATGCCGACGCGCCGGCGACGGCTCATTCTCGCATCCGGCGTCGGTCTTATGGCAGCGCTGCTGGTCAGCCGCGGGTTCCTCTTGAACGCCGAGCATCACTCGGATTTTTCAGCTGTCTGGTTTGGAGCACGATCTCTTCTGGACGGGATGAATCCGTATCCACTGGTGGGTCCAGGGCTTCCTCTAGACGTGCGCTGGGAGCTTCGTTATCCGGGTCCCGCGTTCGTGGCTATGCTGCCCATGGGGCTACTACCGGAGTGGCTGGCATCCGTGTTGTTCGCAGGTGTGTCGGCCTTTCTCCTCGCCTACGGAATGACGCGTGAGAGCTGGCACCGAGTTCCCGCGCTCATATCCGGGCCTTTCCTGCTCGGTGCTGCCGCAGCGCAGTGGTCGCCGTTGTTCACCGCAAGCTGGTTCATCCCTCAGATCGCCGTCATCTTCGCAATCAAGCCGACATCCGGCCTCGCTGCTTTTCTCTATTCCCCCACTGGCGCACATCGGCGGTCTGCGCTGATCGGCGCTGCACTGCTCACGGCGATCAGTCTGGTCCTCCTGCCGTCGTGGCCGGCAGACTGGTTTGACAGGGTCACCACGACCGGGGATTATGCCTCACCCATTCTGCAAAGAGGGGGGTTTCTCACGGCCCTCGTACTGATTCGCTGGCGGTGCCGGGAGGCATGGGTCGTTTTTCTTCTCGCGATTGTCCCGCAGGCGCACTCCATCTATGATGTCCTGCCGCTCCTCGTTCTCGTGCCGCGAACGTATCGGGAGGCGATTTTTCTGTCCGGCGCGTCGAGTCTCGGTTTTCTGCTGATGGTCCTGCCGGAGGACTACGGCGCTTCCTATTACGTTACGCTCGGTTTCCTGCGGAACCTCACCTGCTATCTTCCGGCGGCCGCACTTGTGCTGATGAGGCGAACCTCATGAATTCCTCGGAGCCTCCATCGGCGGGTCGGTTCCGATGCGGAACAAACCGCCCTACCCGGTTGCAGCGCTTCATCCGTCAGCGTCGATCGGAGAGCGAACAGCTAGTATTTGTGGGCGCTTCCTAGTGGAGAAGGGTGATTCCTGTCTTCATCTATAAAAGCTCCGTGTTTCGGGGGTGACCAGCTCGTTAGATATGCTCGCACCGCACGACTCTCCGAGATTTGGGATTATGTCCTCTACCGCCTTGCCGGCCATCTGGCCGTGATGCCTCACAATTCGCGACGGGGTGTGGGCCCCGCTCAATGGAGCTGGACTATTGCCGCCGAGGATTCGGCTGGGATCGTGCTGGAGAGGCCCGAATGAGTCAGCGGTCGACCGCACTTTCTCCGGATATTCTGCTCGTCGCCGCACTGTCGACCGTCGCGCTGGCGGTTCGCGCGATGCTCGCCTATAACGGAGGCATCTGGGCTGACGAAGGACTGGTGTTGAATGTCGTCGCAATACCGTCGATAGGTGCAATGATCGACTTCCTTCGATTCCACGAATCCCATCCGCCGTTATTCTATCTGATGATCCGGGGGTGGATGGCCGTCTTTGGTCCGAGTGTCGAGTCGGCGCTGCCGTTGATGCTTATTCCAGCCGTCGCGATCGTTCCCACGGCGTACGTGACGGCAAAGGCTCTCTTCTCGAAACGAGCGGGCATTTTGGCCGCTAGCTTCGTCGCGCTATCGCCGTCTCTCGCGGAGCACTCCGCGCAAGTCAGGCCCTACGGCTTTCTGCCACTTTTCGTTCTGGTGTCATGCTACTTCCTGATTGTCGCGCTCGAACGTGGAGGATTGAGGCCGTGGGGCTCGTTCGTCATCGCGACAGTGTTGCTGCTTCTCATACACAACTGGGCGTGGCTGGTTGTCGGGGGAGAATGCGTTGCGGCCATGTTGATGATCGTGCGCATGAGTCCGGAAATGCGGATAAGAAGGGCGCGGGAATTCTTCTTGGCCGTTGTGGCGATTGGAGTGCTTATTCTGCCGTGGTTTACTTCTCTCCTATATCAGCTTCAGCACGCGGGGCATACGGTACCGCCTCTGAACTCAACGGCGGACCGGATTGCATTCTTCGTATTTGGCGCGCTGGCGTCTCCTTACCTGATGCTCGTGGGTACATACCCGGCCGAGGTATTCCCGCTCTTCGTGGTGGCGGGAGTTGTTGCCCTCGTCGCGATCGTCCTTCTCTACGCATCGCCGGAGACGGCGCGCATTGTCGGGAGGTGGTTGCCCGACGAAGACGATAGTCGCCCCCCGTCAGTGGTCAGGGCGGCCGTCCGGTTTCTTCTCATCGCCCCCGCAGCTTCGCTCGCTGCTGCGTTGCTGATGTCGCCGCGGTCGAATCTGCTCATCGAGCGCTGCGTCGCGATGCTTGCGCCATTAGTCCTTCTGGTCGTCGCGCACGTTCTCGCCTCGGTGACGGCGCACGCGCCCGATGGTCGACGGAGAGTACACGCCGGTGCGGCGATGGCCGTGTTTCTGATCACGCTCGGAATCACAAACATCGCAGCATTGCTCTCCACTAGCAGGTCAAACGCGCGGGAAGTCGCACCGGTCGTGACGGCTCACTCCTGGCCGAACGATCTGATTATCGTCGCGCCGGAATGGTACGCTTCTTCGTTCAATCGCTACTTCCCCGCTTCTCTCGAGCAGCGGGACTACCCCCATGCCGGACGGACAGTTCTTCTTGATCTTGCGGATCTTCGAACGCGGACAATGGATACAATGCCTTTCGTTCACTTGCGACATGCAGTTGCCGGTGCTCGCCGGGACGGCAGGCGGGTGTGGCTGGTAACCGGAAGAAAGTACATCACATACGCTGATGAACAGCTCCCGAAGATTACCACTGAAGTCGAGCGCAATCGCTATACGTCGGTGCTCAGGGTAAAGGAGGCGAAGGATCTTCTCACG
>JBPPMU010000253.1:0-36603 GCA_051306215.1 Gemmatimonadaceae bacterium
CTGAGCTACCGGGTCTGTGCAATCGATTGAAATCTAAAACTAATGATGTGCCTCCGGCCGGCCGAACATCAGCTGCGCCCGGCAGCTGCTCCGACAGCGACGCGAACGCCACCGGCAGAGCCGGGTCAGCCACGAAACAAGCGCCCCGGTGACGAAGGCCGAAAACGGCCAGGAAAAGGGCCGTGGGTAGCGGTTCGGCTGTGAGCAGGGCTAGACTCCCTTTGTCACTTTCGGCGTCCCCTTATCGTAAAAGAAGGTGACAGAACCAACTTACACGCCAATGACCACCTCAAATACCGGTCCGACAGAAGAACACACAGTCAACAGCGACAAGCTGCTCGACAAGGTGAAACAGATCATCCGCGAGGGTAACGCGCGCCGGATCACCATCAGGAACGAGTCCGGCAAGTCGCTGCTCGAGATCCCCCTAACGCTCGGCGTGGCGAGCGTCGTGCTGATTCCTGTGTGGGTAGCGATCGGGACGATCGCCGCTCTAGCCGGCCGCTATACAATCGTCGTCGAGAAACGCACGTAGTACGGCAGTCCCTCAACCCGGATTTCATGTCTTTTAGAGCAATCTTTCTCTCAGGGCTGGTCGCGTTTGCAGCGCCCGCAGTCGCGCAGCAGCCCGCGACGCCGCTCGATGCGAAGCTCCCCGTCGACCCCAAGGTCAAGGTCGGGACGCTGGAGAACGGCATCCGCTACTACATCAGGCAGAACTCTCGCCCGGAGAACCGCGCCGAGCTTCGCCTTGTTGTAAACGCGGGCTCGGTTCTCGAGTCGCCCGACCAACTGGGCCTCGCGCACTTTCTCGAGCACACAGCGTTCAACGGCACGACACATTTTGCAAAGAACGACCTCATCAAGTATCTCGAGTCGATCGGCGTGAGGTTCGGTGCCGATCTCAACGCCTACACGAGCTTCGACGAGACCGTTTACATCCTTCCGATTCCGACGGACACTGCGCGGATCGTCGACCAGGCATTCCTGATCCTGGAGGACTGGGCGCACGGCCAGCTGTTCGACTCGACCGAAGTTGCCAACGAGCGCGGCGTCGTACGGGAGGAGTGGCGCGGCAGGAAGGGCGCAAGCGACCGGATGCTCCAGCAGTGGCTGCCGATCGCGTTCAAGGGCTCGCGTTACGCGGAGCGGCTGCCGATTGGCACTGAAGAAAGCATTATGGCGGCGAACCCGGAGAAGCTGCGCCGGTTCTACCGCGACTGGTATCGCCCCGACCTCATGGCGGTGATCGCTGTAGGTGACTTCGACCCCGCCGCGATCGAGACGAAGATCCGCCAGCACTTCTCGAAGATCGCAAAGCGGTCCGATGCACCGGCCCGGCCCGTCTACGACGTTCCAGCAAACAAGGAACCGCTCGTCGCAATCGCGACAGACCGTGAGGCGACGAGCTCGAGCGTGAATCTCATCTACAAGATGCCGGCGACGGGTGTTGAGACAGTCGGGGACTATCGCACGATGCTGATCGAGCGGCTCTACCTCCGCATGCTCAACAGCCGGTTTTCCGAGATAACCCAGCGACCAGACGCACCGTTCCTCGGTGCGGGAGCATCAAAGTCGAGCTTCTTCGCTCGGAGCACCGAAGGCTTCACTCTCGCGGCAGGAGTGAAGGACGGCGGTGTCGACGCAGCGGTCGAAGCCCTCCTCACAGAGGCACGCCGCGTCGACCAGTTCGGTTTCCTCGAGACTGAGCTCGACCGCGTGAAGCAGGACGTGCTCCGCGGCTACGAGAGATCGTTTGCCGAGCGCGAGCGGACGCAGTCAGAGGCGTTCGTCGAGGAGTACATCGGCAACTACCTCGAGGGCGAGGCAATTCCCGGGATCGAATACGAGTACCGGATAGCCCAGGAGCTCATCCCGACGATCACGCTGTCTGAAGTAAACCAGCTTGCAAGAAAGTGGATCACCGACGAGAACCGGGTGATAATCGCGCAGACGCCGTTGAAGGACAGCGTTCAGGTTCCGACACGCGAGGGCATGCTTGCAGCTTTCGAGCGCGCGTCAACCGCGACAATCGCCGCATATACGGAATCGGTGTCGGCGGAGCAGCTCGTTGCCAACTCGCCGCCGCCCGGGACAATCGTCTCCTCGAAACAGATACCGGGTCTCGACGCCGCAGAATGGAAGCTCTCGAACGGAGCCCGGGTGATAGTCAAGCCGACTGACTTCCAGGCTGACCAGGTGCTATTCGCGGCATACAGCCCCGGCGGTACGTCACTCGCTTCGGACGCTGACTACATGTCCGCCGCCGTCGCCTCACAGATAATTCCGATGGGCGGGCTGGGCTCCTTCAACGCGGTCGATCTCGACAAGAAGCTCACGGGCAAGGTGGCAAGCGTGAACCCTGTTCTCGGGGAGACAACGGAGGGAATGAGCGGAAGCAGCTCGCCGAAGGATATCGAGACGATGTTTCAGCTCGCATACCTGTCGTTCACCGCGCCGCGGCTCGACCTGGTGAGGTTCGAGGCGTTCAAGAATCAGGTCGCGCCGTTTCTCGCAAACAGGGGACTCGCTCCGGGAAATGTGTTCTCCGACACCGTGCAGGTGACGATGGCACAGAACGCATTCCGCGCGAGACCGGTGTCCCCGTCGACCTTCGCCGAGATCGATCCTGAGAAATCCCTGATTTTCTACAAGGACAGGTTCGCCGACGCGAGCGACTTCACGTTCATACTCGTCGGCAACGTCGACACTGTCGCGTTGAAGCCATTCGTTGAAACGTGGCTCGCGTCCCTCCCTGCCAGCGGCCGGAGCGAAACATCGCGGGACTCAGGGATAAGGCCGCCGGCGGGAGTCGTGAAGAAGGTCGTGAAAAAGGGAACCGAGGCAAAAGCGACGACCCGCATGTTCTTCACCGGAGTTTGTTCCTACACGCCGGAAGAGCGGCTGAAGCTGCGGGCGCTCACCACAATGATGCAGACCCGCCTCAACGAGTCACTGCGAGAGCGGCTCGGAGGCACGTACAGCCCGAACATCGGCGGGTCGTGCCAGCGGCTTCCCCGCCAGCAGTACACGGTGCAGCTGGGTTACGGATCGTCGATAGAAAATGTCGAACCGCTTACGGCTGCCGTTTTCGCCCTGATCGACAGCGTCAAGACACAGACGCCGTCGCAGGCAGATGTCGACAAGGTGAAGGAGGAGATCCTCCGCTCACGCGAAGTCGAAGTGAAGACAAACGCTTACTGGCTTGGAAACATCCAGGCCCGGGACCAGGCGGGTGAGGACCTGGCTGGGCTTGGAAGCGCGTACGACGAGATGGTGCGGAGGCTCACGGCCGCTGATCTCCAGGGCGCCGCACGTTACTACTTCAATACTGAAAACTACGCTCGGTTCGTTCTCCTTCCGGAGAACTAGCGCTCCTTTTTGAGCGAGACGCTCCCGTTGAGCGTCTCGAGCTCGATCCTGCGGCCGCCGCGCCCGATTGTCCCCTGGGCGCGGCGAGGGCCGAACCTCCCGGAGAGCTGAACCGGATAGTCGCTCGAGATGGAGCCGTGCATCGTTCCCATCTCGACGTTGGCATCGAGTGACTCCGGCATGCGGAGAGTTACACTCCCATTGACGGTCTTGAACTTCATCGCCCCATCGCCCGGAGCTGAGTTCATCCTGACGTCGATGTCGCCGTTTACGGTCGAGGCATTCACCGGCCCATTGCGGGTCGTCACTTCAACCGCGCCGTTCACCGTAGTCGCGCGAACCTCTCCGCCGGCATTTGCGACTTCCACTCGGCCGTTCACGGTGCTCGCGCGCACGTCGGAGGTCACGTTGCGGACGATCATCTCGCCGTTCACTGTCCCGGCGCTTACGCGGACTCCCGCAGGAACGCTGATCGTGAACGTGACTCGCACATCACTCCGATTCCGCCGATCGCCATCGTCGTCGTCGTTACGGCGTGAATGATGCCCCTCGTCATCGCAGTAGTCGCGGCGCCACAGCGCGCAGACCCTCACATCGCCGCCCGTCTCGACGACCTGGAACGCGACGTCTGTCACCGCCCCCCGCCGCACCTCCTTCTCGGCGCGCACGTGTACCATGTTGTCACGGCTTGCCTCAACCGACACCGGGCCGTTGACCGAAGAGAGCCTGAACCACTTTCCGCTCTCAACCCGGCCGGTCCACGTCCAGGTCTCCTGATTCCGTCCGAGCTCCTGCGAAACGACGGCAGATGGCGCCATCGCCGCAGCGACGAGCGCCGCGATAACGAAGAGTTTTTTCATTCCCGATTCACTCCCGATTGGCGCGGGTCGACCCACGCTTGATCTCGATATTGCCATTGAACGTCTCGAGAACGATTCTCGATCTTCCATCACCGATCCTGAAATCGAAGCGGCTTTCGCCCATCTGCCTGTTCGCGCCGGACTCGAGCGTCACCGGGAAGTCGCTGTCGACGGTGCCGCTGTAAGTCTCGAGCTGCACAGTCGCACCAGCGTTTGCCGGGACTGCAAGCGTCAACCTTCCCGAGTGGGTGGTGAACGAATAGTTGCCAAGGGGCTCGATAGTCCCGTCGTAGCTGAGCGAGCCACCGACAGTTTCCGCCCTGACCCGCGCCGAGCTCGCTGACACGATGTTGAGCGAGCCGCTGACAGACTCGGTGGCGATGTCACCGACGACGTTTCGGAGCGTCACTCTGCCGCTGACAGATTCGGCGCGCACGTCCCCTGCAACGCCGTCGATCTCGATGTCGCCCGACACCGATTCCGCGGATACCTTGCCGGCCGCGTCAGTTACCACGATCGACCCGCTCAGCGTCTCGACGCTCACATCCCCCTTCACTCCGCGGACCGAAAACGGGGACGAGAAACCCTCGAGCACCACCCGGGTTCCGATCGGGACCGAAATATCGAGATCTGCCCCTCCTTTCGGCATACCATGATCCAGCTCGACTCTCACTGAGTTTGCGCGGCCTCTTACGCGGAGGTCTCCGCCGTTAACCATGCCCCTGATCCTGACCTCGGAGCCACTGGTGCCAGTTACATTCGCTCGCCCGGAATAGAGCGAGACGCTGAACGTTCCGCCTCTTTCAAGCGTGACCGTCGTATCCACTCTCTCCCGGGACCCTGTCTGCGCATCCGCGGACCCGGCCAGTGCCATGATCGCGAGTGCCGCTGTGAACATGCCCCACCTGTGAAGTTTCATTCCGCTTCCATTCATCATGTTGAAGATCTGAGGAGAGCCACGGTTCTCAGCAGCTGCATCTTCTTGTTCAGCGCGCTCTCGAGACGGTGGTTCAGAAACCCGCTCGCCGGATCCCGCTCGACCGCTGAGCGCGCCTGGGCGACCGCCGCGTCGATGATCGCAAGATTTTCCTCGACCACCCGCACCGTCGCCGGATCGAGCTGGTCGCGGCGCTCGCGCAGCATTTCCTGCAACTGGTCGATCTCGCCGGAGATTGCCAGCTCCGAAGCGGTTGCGACTGGCCCAGTCGTCGTCGACGCCAGAGCCGTTGGCGGTGAGCGCCGAATGACTCCGGTTGCTCTTTCGACTGGCCGCGGAGTGTCTATCGAGGGCGGCCGCTCCTGGGCTGCCACCATCGCGGGATCTGCTTCGACTGTCGCGCCGGCAACTCGCGGCGGCTGCGCTGGAGGTCTCGTCGCAGCCGCGGCGGGTTTTGCCAGCTTCACTGCCGAGCGAGTAGTCGCCACGTAGGTGATACTCGAGGAAACTATTACGAGTCCGGCTGCGGCCGCCGCCATCCACGACCGCGAGGGAGAGTAACCGCTGCGACGCGGGGCGATCGAATGAACCACCGGCTGGATCCGCGCTTCGATTCCGTCCCACAGGTCGTGCGATGGCACGATGTCCGGCAATGCTGATGCGCTCTCGCGAATTCCGCTGATGTCGCGCACCAGGCCCTGGCACCTTGCGCAGCTCGCTACGTGCGCGTCGACTGCCTCCTTCGTCGCCTTGTCGAGGCCTCCCTCGAAGAATTCGAGAAGAAGCTCGTCGCAGCCATCGCATTTCATCGGTATCGGGTTCATCGTGTCAATGCCTCGCGTAACAGAAGTCGCGCCCTGTGAAGCTGCGCCTTGCTCCCACCTGCAGTGATTCCGCACATCTCCGCGATCTCCTCGTGCTTGTAGCCCTCGATGTCGTGCAGCACGAAGATCTGTCTCGCGCCGCGCGGCAGCTTCTCCATCGCCGCGGTGATGTCCATCCTGTCTCCGTGCCCCGGAGTCACCGACGCCTTCTGAAGCGGCGTTGCTCCTTCCTCGTCCTGGTCCTCGACCATCCTCTGCCTGTTCCGTGCTTCCGCCTTTCTGTCCGTCAGCGCGATGTTCACTGCCACCCGGTGAATCCACGTCGAGAACTGCGCCTCGCCCCTGAACTGCGGCAGCTTCTCCCACGCCCTCACGAACACGTCCTGCGTCAGCTCCTCACCTTTCGCCCTGCTTCCACACATCCTCGTGCAGATCGACAGGACCCTGTTCACGTGCGTCCTGTAGAGACGCTCGAAAGCTCTTCTATCCCCCGCCGCCGCAAGAGCGACGTCGGCCGAGTCATCCGTGGGGACGGATGCCTGCATCAAGACGGCTGCTGCCAAGCTTTGCTCTTCACTGGTGCGTTGACTGGCCGGCGCGCCGGGTTATCTGTGGCGCAGCGTCACGGGCCCGTTTGTCGTCGTCGCGCGAATCGTTGCGCCGCCCGATCCCAGATCGGTCGAGATGTCCCGCCCGATTCGTCCGACTACCGTGATCGGAAAGCCGACGTTGACTGAGCCGTTCCTGGTTCCGGTTTCGAGCCGCGCGTTGTAGTTACTCGGAACGTTTATCGTGAGCGGACCATTGGTGGTCCGGGCATCGAGCCCCGTTCCATCCCAGCGCGTTCCCGAGAGAGTGATCGTGAGCGGGCCATTCGTCGTCCTGGCCCTCACGTTTCCGCCGATTTCGCGAAGCGCAAGCGGTCCGTTCCGTGTCTCGATGTCCATGTCCCCGGTAACCTGCTCGACGGTGACGGGACCGTTCCGCGTGTCGAGGCGAAGGTTCGACCGGCGAGGAACCATCGCAATGAGTGAAGCATTCCAGTATTCGTCGTCGATGTTGCGCGGACCTTCAACGGTCACGGTCGCCCCATTTATGACTGTCCTTATCCCGCTGGCCATTTCCCGCGCCCGCGCTTCGGTCCGCGCCTGGGCGCGAATCCTCGTCCGCACGACGATGCTGTCGACATCCCATCCGGTGGCCGAGATGCCGCCGTTGCGGAGCCCCTCCATCGAGACTGTTCCACCCGATGCCCGGGCGCGGGTCTCCCGGACCTCGCACCAGGTCTCGCGACGGTCCGATCTGTCGGACCTGTCCTCGCGGCAGTCCCTGAGCCAGTCAGCATCAGAGCGTTGAGCCGAGGCTATCCCCGGAATGATGGCAGCGACAATTATGAGGACGCGGAAAAATGTGTTGGTCTTCGGCATGGGTTCGTGACGTTGAATGTGGACTTCGGAGGGTCAGACATCCACTCTTGTCAGAACGTTTGAACCGGGCCGGAAGTTCCTCAGCCGCCCCCTGAGGGCCTCACCTCGAGTGTCGCGACGTAGCTCGCCTGCGGAATAGTCGTTCCACTCCGCGGCGCAGGCGCCAGTCCGCTCAGAAATACCGTGTGGCCGGCGTAGGACGCGGATTTCGGGTCGAGTCCCGTGTTCAGTCCAAGGTCCGATGCCGCTCTGCCGCCGGTCAGCCGCAACCTCACGACAGCGTTGCCGGCCCAGACACACTGGACATCGACCGGACAGCGGGAATCATCACCGACGCCGAGAAAACGGATCCGGAGAGGCGTTCCTGCAACCTCGGCGTCGGCGCCGACCGCGAGCTCGAATTGGCGGCCGGTTTCGGCTTGCACCGTTTCCGATGGGCCACCGGCATCCCCAGGATGCGACGGAGTCGCGCAAGCTGCGACGACTGCTCCAGCAACTGCCAGCAGGACATGTCTCATGATTTCCCCTTCGGACAAAACACCCGAGGCGGGCGTTTCCCTGATCTTTGCGTGGGCAGGTCAGGTCCAGCGACCTTGCTCGTGATTACGAACTGAGGATCCTTGCGGCCTCAGGACTAAGAGCCGTTGCAGAGTCGCGACTAAGTGAGGACGGAGGACCGGAGCGCGCCAATGACCACGGACCCGGCATCTCTGTCCTCAATCCTCACTTAGTCGCGACTCTGCAATGGATTTTGGTCCTGAGGCCGCAAAGTCCTCGATCCGCACTCGCGAGACAACGTCAGCGAGCTGACGCATTGCCGATCAGCGCGACAACAGGTGCCTCAGCTGTCCAACTTTCGCCCGCACTCCGTCGTGGTCGTCGGCCGTCACGGTTATATGCCCGAGCTTTCGCCTTGGAGCAGGTGCCTTGCCATACATGTGAACGTGCACGTCAGCGAGCTCCCGGAGTTTCTTGACGTCAGGCTCGACGCCGATCACGTTGACCATTCCTGCAGCGCCACCCATCTCCGTCGACCCGAGGCGGAGCCCGCAGATCGCGCGCAGGTGATTCTCGAACTGGCTCGTGTCGGCTCCTTCTATCGTCCAATGCCCCGTGTTATGGACCCGCGGCGCCATCTCATTTGCCACAAGCCCCTCGGGGGTCTCGAAGAGCTCGACAGCAAGGACCCCGTAGTATCCGAGCTCGTCCATGATCTTCATGGCGTATTCCTCGGCCACCTTCTGCGTCTCGGCCGACACAGCCGGAGCAGGCGCCAGCGAGAATCTCAGAATTCCTTCGCTGTGATGGTTTTCAACGAGTGGATAGAAGGCAGTCTCTCCGGTAGTTGATCTTACCGCGATAATCGAAAGCTCTCGTGTGAATCTCACGAAGGATTCGACGATGGCTGGCACTCCTCCGGTAGCAACCCACGCTCGCGCGATGTCGTCACGCGAACGGATGACCGACTGACCCTTGCCATCGTAGCCGAGCCGCCTCGCCTTCAACACAGCCGGCAGGCCTATGCGCTCGAGCGCTTCGCGAACATCCTTCATGCTCTCCACGGCAGCGAATGGGGCGGTAGGGATTCCGAGACGCTCGAAACACTGCTTCTCGCTCGCCCGATCCTGGGCCGTCTCGAGCGCCGTCACCGAAGGGTGGACGACCACCTTTTCGGCTATGCTCGCAACGGCCTCCGCGGGAATGCTCTCGAACTCGTATGTGGCGATGTCGAGTCCTTCCGCGAAGTGCTCGAGTGCGGCCTGGTTTCCATATTCGGCGATGACGTGCTCAGCCACCAACCCGGCGGGGGCGTGAGGGTCGGGAGAAAGGAAACGAAGGCTGCACCCGATGCGTCCACCGGCGAGCGCGAGCATCTGTCCCAGCTGCCCGGCGCCGAGTACCCCGACTTTCACTCGGGGCTTGCCGGGTCCGGCCTGTCCAGGACGGCTTGTGTCTGTGTTTCCCTGAATGTCTCGAGTGCGACGCGAAGATCATCGTCATCGACGGCGAGAATCGCGGTTGCCAGCAACGCAGCGTTTATCGCGCCAGCTTTGCCGATCGCCAGGGTTCCGACCGGCACTCCTGCCGGCATCTGGACGATCGAGAGCAGCGAGTCGATGCCCTTCAGCGCTTTCGATTCAACTGGAACACCGAGAACCGGCAGCGTCGTCTTGGCCGAGACCATTCCCGGAAGATGGGCGGCACCGCCGGCACCTGCGATTATCACGCGAATCCCACGCTCGCGGGCGCCGCTCGCATAGTCGAACAGCAGATCCGGCGTCCGATGAGCGGATACGACGCGCGTCTCGTTCGCAACGCCCAGAGCGTCGAGAGTTTCGACGGCATGGCGCATCGTTTCCCAGTCGGATCTGGAGCCCATTATCACGCCGACAAGGGGATGCGTATTCATCTCAGCTCTGGAGTGGTCCGGTGGTTGTCTCATCGATCAAGGCGTCGAGATCGAGCATCAGCTGGCTCACTCTTACGAAGCTCCGACGGTGGTGCGGGGTGATGCCGTGGGAATCGAGTCCCCGTATGTGCGCGCGGGTGGTGTAGCCAGCGTTGCGCTCCCAGGTGTAACCTGGATACCGGAGCGAGAGCCGCGTCATGAGCCTGTCGCGCGTCACCTTCGCGATGATTGAAGCACACGCGATTGTGAAGCACCTCGCGTCGCCGTGGATGACAGCAGTATGCGGCACAGGCAGGGTTCGCATGGCCTTTCCATCGATTATCACGTGGTCAGGCTGAAGCTGGAGGCGGCCAAGGGCGCGGCGCATGGCAAGGACGCTTGCCTGATAGATGTTTATCCGTTCGATCTCGCGAACCGAGGCGGCGCCCAGGGAATACGCGAGCGCCTTTTCCATGATCTTGACGGCGAGGCGGTTGCGCTGGTCGGCGGAGAGCATCTTCGAGTCGTCGACTCCCCGGATTGCCCGCATGTCGGGGGGCATGATCACCGCGCAGGCGACGACGGGTCCGGCGATCGGCCCCCGGCCAACCTCATCAACGCCTGCGAGAAGGGGACCTCTTTCCCTGCGGAGGTCCCTCTCGATGTGGGTCCAGCGTTTTATGCGATAGGGGGCGCGGCTTTTTTTGACCGGCTCGTCCGAGCCTTCGCTCACGCCCCCCTGATGCTCAGTCCGCAACTGTCCGCGATGAACGAGCGGTGAGCGGACGTTTGCCTTACGCTTCCGAGCCGGGCACCTGGACGCGCGTCTTGCGCTCCTTGATGCGCGTTGCCTTGCCGGTCAGGTGGCGGAGGTAGTAGAGCTTTGCGCGGCGCACACGTCCGCGGCGAACGACCGTCACTCCGGCGATCATCGGGCTGTGGACGGGGAAGATGCGCTCGACTCCAATACCGCTCGAGATCTTGCGGACAGTGAAGGTCTCGCTGACACCTGAGCCACGGCGAGCGATGCAGACACCTTCGAACGCCTGAACGCGCTCCTTGTCACCTTCTTTCACACGGACATTGACGCGCAGCGTGTCGCCGGCGCGGAAGGCAGGCACATCTGTGCGGAGCCATTCTTTCTGGGTTTCGATAAATGGATGCATATAGAGCTCGGGGCGGAGGTTTACAGCCCGATTCAGGTTGGTTTTGGGGTAGCGTCTCAAATTAACGATCTGAGGGGGGTAATGCCAGTTCCCGGTATGTCAATCGACTGGGAAACCCTGGGGGGAACGCGGATCGGGCGGATTTGAGCGGATCGTGCGGATCAGGCGGATCCGCCAAATCCGCTCCATCCTTGTCGTTAGCCTTCAGAACCTCTTTGCCGCGTAAGCCGCTTCCCCTCTGCTTCACGCCAGGCCGCTATCTTCGCGTGATCCCCCGACAGGAGAACCTCAGGCACCGTCAGTCCGCGGAAGTCCGGCGGTCGCGTGTACGAGGGAGCGCTCAGGCCCCGGTCGAAGAACGAATCGCCCCTGGCGCTGTCCAGGTCCGACATCGCTCCTGGAATCAACCTTACCGTCGCGTCGATTATCGCGAGCGCGGCCGCCTCGCCGCCGCTCAGCACGAAGTCGCCAAGGGATATCTCTTCGGTCGCGAGATGGTCGGCGACACGCTGGTCGACATCCTTGTAGTGACCGCAGAGGAGCGTCAACTCGGAGCCTTCCGCAAATCTCACAGCATCGGAGTGCGAAAACAGTTTGCCACGAGGAGACAAGAGGACGATCGGCGAAGCCGCTCCGATCGATTCAACTGCCTCGAAGAAAGGTCCCGGCTTCATTACCATACCCGGGCCGCCTCCGTACGGCGCATCATCGACTGTGCGGTGCCTGTCGTGGGTGAAATTCCGCAGGTCAACGATATTGTACTCGACTCCGCCGGCCGCACTCGCCCGCGCGGGAATGCTGAGGCCGAGGGGACCGGTGAAGAATTCCGGAAAGATCGTGACCACGTTGATGCGTAGCGGCATCAGTCGAATATCCCGACTTCGCTCTTCACGATCACGACGCGGGACTCAGCATCAACACGTTCAACGACTTCAGGCCGGTATGGAACCAGAACACTCCCCTTCCCGGTTTTCACATCGAGCGTAAGTCCCTGGGGCAGCTCATAAGAGGCGGTGACTTCACCCATCACCTCGCCGGTATCCAACTCCACCTTCATGCCGATGAGGTCGTGAAGGTAAACCTCATCTTCGCCAGGCGGTTCGAGCTCGTCGAAAGGCGAAAACACGTAAAGCCCGCGAAGAAGCTCGGCGGCGTTCCTGTCGCCAATGCCGTCGAACTTCACCATCAACCCTCCCTTGAACGGGCGGGTTCCGGCGACTGTCATCTCGCGCTGGGCATGACCTTCGCCCACCAAAACACGACGGCCGGACGCGAATACCGCGTCCGGCGCATCTGTCAGCGGCTCGATCACTACTTCGCCGCGGATTCCCTGTGCATTGCGAACGAGTCCAACGATCGCCAATGCATCGCTGGCCACTTACGCCTCGGCGTTTTCCACCGCTGCGGTGTCAGCCTGCAGCGCTTCCTCTTCCTCGGCGGTACGCTCGGGGAGCGGAACCGCTGCCGCCTTGAGCTCGATTCCGAGCCGCTGTTCGTGGCGGCGCTTGAGCACGCCAGCACGGCGAAGAAGTGAGCGAACCGTGTCGCTCGGCTGGGCTCCGACGCTTAGCCAGTAGTTGGCGCGCTCCTCGTTGACGGCGAGACCACCTTCTGCCTGACGCGGAGCGTACTGGCCTATGATCTCGATGAACTTGCCGTCGCGCGGGCTCTGTGAATCGGCCACTACGATACGGTACACTGGTGCCTTTTTCCGCCCAACGCGGCGGAGACGAATTCTTACCATCGTGCTGCTCCATGTCCCATGGTCTCGTGCTGCTCCGGGCTCATCGCTCCGCCGGCGTTTCCGGCAAGCACCCGGTCCTGCAACCGCAGATTAAAACTAAGCGGTCAGGCTCTTTCTGTGTCTCCGCTGTTGTTCTGCGCCTCTATTTCACCATTTTTTTCATCATCTTCTGCATCTCGCGGAACTGGTCGAGGAGCCTGTTGACGTCGCTGATCGACCTTCCGCTTCCCTTCGCGATTCGCGAGCGGCGCGTGCCGTTGATGAGCGAAGGATTTTTCCGCTCCTCGGGCGTCATCGAGAGAATCATCGCCTCGACGTGCTTGAGCCGCTTGGGGTCCATCTTGGCCTGCTTCAGCGCCTTCATGTTGACGCCGGGTATCATTTTCAGGATACCCTCGATCGGCCCCATCTTCTCGATCTGCCTCATCGAGTTGAGGAAGTCGGTAAGGTCCATCCCCTCCTTCTTCACCTTCTTCTGGAGGCGCTTCGCTTCGTCTTCGTCGAAGGCCGACTGCGCTTTCTCAACGAGGGAGACGACGTCTCCCATCTGGAGGATACGGCCGGCCATTCGCTCCGGATGGAACTCCTCGAGCGCATCGGGCTTCTCGCCGACACCGATGTACTTGATCGGCTTCTTGAGAACTCCGTAAATCGAGAGGGCAGCGCCGCCGCGGGCATCGCCGTCCATCTTGGTCAGGATCACGCCGGTGACGCCGAGTGCGCTGTCAAAACCCTGGGCGATCTTTACGGCTTCCTGTCCCGTCATTCCATCGGCGACAAAAAGGATTTCAGTAGGCCTGAGCGCCTCCTTCAGCGCCCTAAGCTCATCCATCATCTCTTCGTCTATCTGCAGCCGGCCGGCCGTGTCGATTATCACAACCCGATCGCGATCGCGCTTCGACTGCTCGACTCCGGCCTTCGCGATCTTCACAACGTCCTGGGTCGTTCTATCAGCGTACACCGGCACATCGAGCTGGCGACCAAGAGTTTCCAGCTGGTCGATTGCGGCCGGCCTGTAGACGTCGGCAGCGACGAGGCGCGTCGGACGCCCCTCTCCCTTCAGCTTCCGGGCGAGTTTGGCTGCAGTCGTCGTCTTACCGGACCCCTGGAGCCCGACCATCATGATCACGGTCGGCGGGACTGAGCTGAGCTTTATCCCCTCACGACGCTCGCCGAGCATCGTGGCGAGCTCTTCGTGGACGATCTTGACGAGCTGCTGGGCGGGTGAGACCGCGCTGAGCGCGTTGACGGTTACGGCCTTCTTTTCAACTCGCTCGAGGAACTCGCGTGTGAGCTGGAAGTTTACGTCTGCCTCGAGCAGGACGCGACGGACTTCGCGAAGCCCTTCCTTGATATCGGATTCGGAGAGCGTTCCGCGCCCGCGCAGGCGGGCAAAAGTGGCATCCAGCTTTTCGCTGAGGTCTTCGAACATAGCCTTTCAAGTTAACGGATTGAGCAGAGGCATACAATTGAGCGCCACCGGTGGCTTCTACCCGGTATCGGGAGTAGCTTTGCCGCACTTTCCAGCAATGACTCAGAGGGGACAGGATTGACGAAGGAGCTTCAGGCAGCACTTGCCTCGCGGTACTCTCTTGACCGCGAGCTCGGGCGTGGCGGCATGGCCACCGTTTACCTCGCGGACGACCTCAGGCACGAGCGTCGCGTCGCGGTCAAGGTGCTCAACGCCGAGCTGAGCCACGCCCTCGGCGCAGATCGCTTTCTCCGTGAGATCAAACTCGCCGCCCGGCTCAATCATCCGCATATCGTGCCGCTATTCGACTCCGGCGAAGCCGGCGGGGCGCTCTATTACGTGATGCCGGTGATAGAGGGAGAATCGCTGCGCGACCGGCTGCTTCGCGATGGCCGAATTCCATCTGACGAGGCCGTGGATCTGGCCCGCGGTGTTGCATCGGCTCTCGATTACGCTCACAGGCACGGCGTTGTCCACCGCGACATAAAGCCCGAAAACATCATGCTCCAGGACGGCGAAGCTGTCGTCATGGACTTCGGAATCGCCAAGGCAGTGAGCGTCGCCGCGGGTGACACGCTTACCCAGGCCGGCATGATGATAGGAACGCCGGCGTACGTGAGTCCCGAACAGGCGGCAGGGGAGAATTTCATCGACGGGCGCAGCGACCAGTACAGTCTTGCCTGCGTGCTTTACGAAATGTTATCGGGGCGGAAGCCATTCACGGGCGCGAGTCCGCAGGCGGTGCTGAGCAAGCGGTTCAGCGACCCCGTGCCATCGGTTCGTGAAGTCTATCCCGAGGTCACGATGGAGATAGAGACCGCCGTCACGAAGGCGCTCGCGAAGAACGCAACCGAGAGATACTCGACCACCAGCGACTTCGCGCGCGCGCTGATCGCTTCCCCCGGGTCGACGCCCGACGGCATGACGGCAACCGGTTCGGGGCCAGGAGCGCCGAAGTCGATCGCAGTCCTTCCCTTCACCAACACGAGCGCCGACCCTGAGGGTGATTTCTTCGCGGACGGAATCGCCGAGGAGATCATCAACGCGCTGTCAAAGATCAACTCGCTCAAGGTCTCATCTAGAACTTCATCGTTTGCGTTCAAGGGAAAGAACGAGGACATCCGCGAGATTGGCCGGCGGCTCCAGGTTTCGACGGTTCTGGAGGGAAGCATCAGAAAGGCCGGCAAACGCCTGCGGCTGATGGCCCAGCTGGTCAACGCCAACGACAATTCGCAGCTCTGGGCCGACCGGTACGACCGCGAGCTCGAGGACGTGTTCGAGATCCAGGACGAGATATCGGCGAGCATCGTCGCGGCACTCCGCGTTGTCCTGAGCGACGATGAGAAGCGGGCAATCGAACAGGTTCCAACTGCGAACGTCGAGGCATACGGGTTCTATCTTCGCGGGCGTCAGTACTTTCACCAGCACCGGCGCAAGAACCACGAGTACGCCCGGCAGATGTTCGAGCGAGCAATCGAGCTCGATCCGGGCTACGCGCTCGCCTACGCCGGAGTCGCCGACTGCTGCTCCTTTCTCTACCAGTACTTTGACGCTTCGCCTTCAAACCTCCAGCGTGCAATTGCAGCAAGCCTGCGTGCGATCGAGCTCGCGCCAAACCTCGCGGAGGCCCACGCATCGCGCGGGCTGGCGGTGTCGCTGAGCGGAGCTTTCGCCGAAGCCAAGCGGGAATTCGAAACTGCCGTCCGCCTGGACCCAAAATCTTTCGAGGCGGCTTACTTCTTCGCCCGCTCGTGTGTCGCTGAAGGCGACAACGAGGCAGCGGCGAAATGGTTCGAGCGCGCCGTTTCGGTGAGACCTGAAGACTATGCCTCGCACGCGCTGCTTGCGACGGTGTATTCGGCGCTTGGGCGGAAGGAGGACTCGATTCAGGCTTCACGCCGCGCCTACGACACGGCGAGAAAGCATCTCGACTTGAACCCCGACGATCCGCGCGCGCTTTACATGGGCGCGATGTCGCTCACAATGCTCGGCGAGTCGGAGAAGGCGCGCGACTGGAACCGCCGCGCGCTGGCGATGGACCCTGACGATCCCTCCGTGCTTTACAACATTGCGTGCGCGTTCTCAATGGAAGGCCAGAAAGCCGAGGCGATCGACGCGCTCAAGAAGGCCCTCTCCCATGGATTCGGCCACTGGAAGTGGATCGAGAACGACTCGGATCTCGATTCGATACGCGACGAGCCGGCGTTTATCGAACTTCTGAGCAGCAAGCCGGAAACTGTTGAGGTAGAGAATGCATAAGGGTCTCGAGGACGCTCTCGCGAAGTCATACCGCCTCGAGCGTGAGCTCGGCCGCGGCGGGATGGCGACCGTGTATCTCGCTCACGACATACGCCACAATCGTCGCGTAGCACTCAAGGTTCTCCACCCCGAGCTCGGGCATTCCATCGGCCCTGACCGCTTTCTTCGCGAGATACAGCTCGCGGCGCGACTGAATCATCCGCATATCGTGCCGCTGTTCGATTCAGGTGAAGCAGGCGGATACCTCTACTACGTGATGCCCGTAGTCGACGGCGAGACGCTTCGTGACAGACTGCTGCGCGAAGGGCAGCTCGGAGTCGAGGAAGCGCTGGGCCTCGTCAGAGGCATCGCCTCGGCCCTCGACTACGCGCATCGGCAGAACATCGTCCACCGCGACATCAAGCCCGAGAACGTGATGCTTCAGGACGGCGAGGCAGTCGTCATGGACTTCGGAATCGGCAAGGCGGTGAGCGTCGCGTCCGAGGACACGCTCACGCAAACCGGCATGGTCGTCGGAACCCCCGCGTACGTGAGCCCCGAACAGGCATCAGGTGAAACGCGCATCGACGGGAGAAGCGACCAGTACAGTCTGGCCTGCGTGCTGTACGAGATGCTCTCCGGGCGGAAGCCGTTCGCCGGCCCGACTGCGCAGGCCGTGATCAGCCGCCGGTTCAGCGACCCCGTTCCCTCCCTGCGCTCCGTCATGGCGAGCGCGTCGGAGGAGGTCGAGACGGCTCTACTCAAGGCACTGTCGAAGGACGCGGACGAGCGGTTCCCCACTACCATGGAATTCGCCCGCGCGCTCGTCGCGACGCACTTGTCAACACCCGACGGCAGCCCGCTCTCGGCGAATCAGGGCAAGTCCATCGCGGTGCTGCCGTTCACGAACATGAGCGCGGATCCCGAAGGCGACTTCTTCGCCGACGGCATTGCTGACGAGATCATCACCGCGCTGTCGAAGGTCAAGGCTCTCCGGGTCGTCTCGCGCACGTCTTCCTTCACGTTCAAGGGCAAGGGCGACGACGTTCGCGAGATCGGTCGCAAGCTCCAGGTGTCGACGATACTCGAGGGCAGTATTAGAAAGGCAGGCAAGCGCCTGCGGCTGAACGCGCAGCTGGTGAGCACCACCGACAGCTCGCAGCTCTGGGCCGAGCGCTACGATCGGGAGCTCGAGGACGTGTTCGCGATTCAGGATGAGATCGCGTCGAGCATCGTCGCTGCGCTGCGCCTGGTTCTGACCGAGGACGAAAAGAAAGCGATCGAGCAGGTCCCGACGACAAACATCGACGCCTACGAGTACTACCTCCGCGGCCGCCAGTTCTTCCACCAGCACCGCCGCCGCTCGCACGAGTTTGCCCGCCAGCTCTTCGAGCGGGCGATCGAGCTTGACCCCGGGTACGCGCTGGCGCACTGCGGAGTGGCCGACTGCTGCTCCTTTCTGTACCAGTACTTCGATGCGTCAGAAGAGAATCTCAGGAAAGCAATTTCCGCCAGCCGCCGGGCACTCGACCTCGCGCCGCAACTCGCGGAGGCGCACGCCTCACGCGGGCTGGCTGTCTCGCTGACCGGGCAATTCGACGAAGCGGTAAGGGAATTCGAGGAGGCGCTTCGCCTCAATCCCAAATCCTTCGAAGCCGCGTATTTCTACGCCCGCGCCTGCGCGGCGCAGGGTAAGCCGGAGGAGGCGGCGAAGTGGTACGAGCGCGCCACGGGGGTGGATCCGGAACATTTTGCAGCGCTGATGCTCCTCGCCTCGACCTACAGGGAACTCGGCCGGATGGACGACAAGACGAAAACGATGCGTCGCTCCTATGACGCGGCGCGCAAGCACCTCGAGCTCAATCCCGACAACCCGCGGGCGCTCTACATGGGAGCGGCGGCACTCATCGAACTGGGGGAGCGGGACAAAGCGCTGGACTGGACGCGGCGAGCGGCCGACATGGAGCCGGATGATCCTTCGGTGCTGTACAACGTCGCCTGTGACTACGCGATGCTGGGGATGAACGATGATGGCATCAACGCCTTGACCAAGGCCATCGAAAACGGGTTCGGCCACTGGAAGTGGATAGAGCACGACTCCACGCTCGATCCGCTCCGGGAGGAGCCCAGGTTCGCCGCATTGCTGGCACGGAAACCCGCAGAGGGTTCAGCGTGACCGCGACTACATATGCCTTCTGATCCCCCGACTATCGCCAGCAAGAGAGCTCCCCGCATGGCCAAGGCGCAGCGCAAGGACGACATACTTAAGTCGGAGATACCACCGACCCTGCCGCTGATGGCACTGCGCTCGACAATCGTATATCCACTCGGCACAATCGCCGTTCAGATGGGCGCGCCGGAGAATCTCGCGCTGTTGAACGACAACCAGGGCGCGGGAGCAATCGTCGCCCTCGTCGTCGCGACGAACGATCACGATGAGCCGGTGGATCTCGACACGTTCGTAGGGCGCGTGGGAGTTGCGGCGAGAGTCCACGAGCGGATTAATCTGCCAGGCGAAACTGTTCAGATAACGCTCCAGGGCCTGCGGCGGATCGTCATCGACAAGATCGAGCAGCGATCTCCATATCCCGTCGCGGCGGTCAAGGGCGCGAAGGAGACGGCGCCGAAGGAGAGCGAGGCGGACGAGCTCGTGACCCGCATCGTCACCGCCGCGGAAACCCTCGCGCAACTCGTCGACAGGATTCCCGACGAGGTGCCCGCGATTCTCCGGATGAACGTGTCTGATCCCGGAAGGTTCGCCGACCTTGCCGCGACGAACATGAACTTCAAGATCTCCGACAAGGACGAGATTGTTCAGCGGCTCGACATCGGCCAGCGTCTGCGGTACCTGCTCACCCGGCTCGAGCGCGAGGTCGCCCGCGCGCACGTCGTCGAGGATGTGAAGCGGCAAACCGAGATAAAAATCGAGCAGCACCAGCGCGAGTTCTATCTCAGGCAACAGCTCCGCGCGATCCAGTCAGAGCTGGGAGAAACGGACCCCGGCGAAAAGGAAGCCGTCGAGACGCTCAGGAAGATCGAGGAAACGAAGATGTCCGAGCGCGCCGCGCAGGAGGCGCGTCGCGAGACCGAGCGCATGCGCCAGCTCTCACCCGCCTCGAGCGAGTACCAGGTAATCCGCACGTACCTCGACTGGCTCCTCGCCCTGCCCTGGGAGAAACGGTCGGGAAAGGACGACATCGATCTCGGGACGGTGGAGAAAGCGCTCGACGACAGGCACTACGGTCTCCGCGAGGCAAAGGACAGGATCATCGAGTTTCTTGCTGTGAGAAAACTTCGCGGCAACGATCCACACGGGCCAATTCTCTGCTTCGCCGGACCACCAGGTACAGGCAAGACCTCGCTTGGCGAGGCAATAGCAACAGCGATTGGGCGAGAGTTTTACCGCATATCCGTGGGCGGAGTCAGGGACGAGGCCGAAGTGCGGGGACACCGCCGCACCTACGTTGGCGCGATGCCGGGGCTACTGATCCAGGCGCTGCGCAGGGTGCAGGTGATGGACCCCGTCTTCATGATCGACGAAATAGACAAGATGTCGGGCGGTGGGCCTTCAGGCGATCCGACATCTGCAATGCTCGAGGTGCTCGATCCCTCGCAGAACAGCAGCTTCGTCGATCACTACCTGAACGTTCCGTTCGATCTCTCGCAGGTTCTCTTCATCTGCACGGCAAACAACGTCTTCGACATTCCCGCACCGCTCAGAGACAGGATGGAGATCATCAGGATCTCCGGATACACGGTCGAGGAAAAAGTCGAGATCGCGTGGCGCTACATCCTGCCGCGGCTGTTCGAGGAGCACGGCATAACCGACAAGGATCTCCAGTTCACTGACGAAGTCCTGAGCTTCATTTCGAGCCGCTACTCGCGCGAGGCCGGGCTCAGGAACTTCGAGCGCGACGTCGCCGCGATAATGCGGCGCAGGGCTCGCCGGAAAGCAGAGGGCGAGGAAGGCGCGTGGGTCGTGGACAATGACCGCGTGATCGATGTGATCGGGAATCCGCGGTACACGCTCGAGTCGGCGGATCAGGAGCCGGAAGTCGGCGCCGTCACCGGCCTGGCGTGGACTTCAACAGGCGGCGACCTGATGCTGATCGAGGCGCTCAGAATGTCGGGGACAGGAAAGCTCACCGTGACCGGACAGCTTGGAAGCGTGATGCGGGAGTCGGTCGACGCCGCATACTCGTACGTCCGGTCGCGAGCCGATCTTCTAGGCATCCCGCCCCAGGAGTTTCGCGAGACTGACATCCACGTTCACTTTCCGGCGGGAGCGATCCCCAAGGACGGCCCCAGCGCCGGAGCCGCGATAACCCTCGCCATCGCTTCGATCCTCAGCGCGCGGCCCGTGCGTCGGGATACCGCGATCACCGGCGAGGTGACGCTCCGCGGCAAGGTCCTGGAGATCGGGGGCGTGAAGGAAAAGGTGCTTGCGGCATATCGCGCCGGCCTGCGGCAGATCGTCATGCCGGCCTCAAACGAGAAAGACCTTCGCGACATTCCCGACGAGGTCCGCGGGCACATGGCGTTCACTTTCGTCTCGACGATGGACGAAGTCCTCCACGTCATGCTGCTGCAGAAACCCGAAACAATACTCGCCGATTCGCCTGAGCCGAAGAGAGCAAGCCCGCGCAGAAAGGGACGCACTGACGAAACAGCTCAGGTCTCCAGGAACTGACGCTCGTGCAAGCGGAGGAAGCCAGCATCTGGCTCGGGCTCACCGTAAGCGTGGTGAGCGGAATGATGGCCGGCGGCATCACCAATACAATCGCGGTTTGGCTGCTGTTCAATCCCAAACAGAGGCGATTCGGGATTCAGGGCGCAATTCCAAAGAATCAGGCGCGCCTTGCAAGGAGCCTCGGCAGGACCGTCGGCGAGCGCCTCGTCACACCGGCGGACCTGCACGAGGAGCTGGCGCGACCTGAGCTCAGGACCGCATTCGAGCACAAGCTCGTCGAGGTGATCGACGGAATCATCGTGTCCCGCCAGCCGCTCATCGATAAAGTCCCGCCCCAGGTGGTGAGTGCCATGGAAGGGGCGATGAGCTCGTACTTGCCGGTCGCCATGGGGAAACTGGGCTCCTTCCTCGGCCAGCCAACAACGCGGATCAAGCTCCGGTCAGCGCTCCACGGACTGTTCAACAGGTTCGTCGAGGACCTGAAGTTCCACGAGCGGGTCATGGCGAAGCTGATGATGAGCGAGCGGAAGATGGAAGCGGCCCTCGACGCGATCGAGACCGACGGAGTCGAGCAGCTCGTCGTACTGCTCGACGAGCCGATAATACGCGAGGAAATAAGCAGGACGATCCACGACGCGCTCCTCGCCTACCTGCAGAAGCCAATAGCCGAGATAATAGAGGATGTCGCGAGAACCGCGCAGACGGATCCGGAGGCGGCGCGGAAGCTCGCCCATTCGACGGCTCCCCTGATCTGGGACTGGATTCACACACAGCTGCCATCGCTTGTCCAACGGCTCGACGTCCAGTCGATGGTCGAGCGGAAGGTGATGGCGTTCAGTGTCGAAAGAGTTGAAGAGCTGCTGCGAGCGGTGATCGACAAGGAGCTCAAGATGATAATCGTGAGCGGTTACCTTCTCGGGTCGCTTGTAGGACTCTTTACGTTTTTTGTGGCGAGAATCTTTCCGACCTGACGACCCGCTACTGCTTGAAGCCCACCGCCCCCAGGTCGAGCACGGCGGTGCTTGCACCTTCGGGAACATCGATCCACAGCACGGCAGGACGCCCGCCGACTTCGTCGGTGGCGATCATGACGGTACGCCCGAGGCCACTGTATGTCCTCGTGACAGAACCCGCCGGCGAGGAAGTGCTCGAGACGTAACGCCGCGATGCAACCCTGCCGAGGAGATCGTAGAACTCCGAAGCCTCGGCCGGCGAGTCCCAGACAGATACCCACGCTATTCCCTGGCCGCCCCGGGTATCGAAAAGCGCATAACGGTCGCCATCCCACCCGCGTGCTCCCTGGACCGCGTCGTTCTGGTCGCGGAGATGCTCGAAGAGGAAAAGCCTGGCCTCGAACTCGCCGAGTGTGTTCTCGTATGTCTTCGTAACGCCCGCGAGCGGTGGCAGTGTCACCGCTGTAGGCATGTCGCGGTTCACACCGAAGAAGGATCTCGGATGCAAAACCTGCTCAGTCGAAACGGGCATGTCGTCGTAAAGCGACTTACCCGGGTTTCTTTCCTTGAAGTTCCGCACGAACTCCGCGCCGCTCAGATAGGGGAAGATCAAAGTCTCCTGGATAACTGTCGGCGCGCGCGCAAAGACCGGCATCGATGCCTGGTTGTCGCGGATCATGTCGCGAATCCTGTCCCATCCGCCCGGCAGGTTCATCGCCATGCCGCTGCCCTGCGTCATCACGGCGATCTGCTCGAAGACAGCCTGCCCCTCGAACACCGCCTGCGCCGCTGACTGGCGATCATTCTGTCCCTCGATCTTCTGCATCGAGTCGAGGCTTATGTACTGGTCCTGAAGCGCGTGAACCAGCTCGTGCGTGATCGTTATTCCGACCGCTTCCTTCGGCGCGTCGCTCACGATGTAGAGCACTTTCGTCTTCGGATCGTAGTAGCCGACTATCTGCTCCTCGAGCAGGTCTATCAGGAAACCCTGGAGGTCCATCGTATCGGGAATCATCCCGAGGCGCTTGTAAGCCGCGGTCATGCCGGCAAACGTGCGCGCCGCAAGCGAATCAGTTATCTGCGCGGTGACGAACTCACGAACCTGCGCCTTCGATCTCACTTCTATCTTTGGTGGAGTCTTGAACTTGAGCCCGACAGCGCGCTCGATCGCCGGCACCGCGTCGGCAATCTGTCGCCCATACGGTCCAGCGGGCGCCTCGGCCTTGTCACGACATCCCGCGAACGCGAGCCCCGCGACAATCAGTCCGCAGGTGAGCTGCAGCCGCCCACGGGAAACGAGGCGCCTGCTGCTGAATGTCGAGCTCGCAGTATGGGATTCGTGAGTCATCAGAGACCGGAATAGCTGGTGTATGCGGCAATGAGCCGATCGCCCCAAAGCAACGCGATGACCGCCGCAGGCGCAAGAAAAACGCCGAACGGCACGAGCGGCTTCTCGAACGGGATTCCTTTCCGCTTCGCTCTCATCCATGCGAGAGGGACTACGAGCGGTATGAACACGACAGTCGCAAGCACGGCACCGAGGAAAATCGTCATTATCGCGCGGTGCGGCCCAACCGCGGCTCCGACGACAGCCATCAGCGTCACGTCGCCGAATCCCATCGCCTCGGTCTCTTCCCGCCCCAGCGCCTTCAGAATCACTTCTCCGAGCCAGCCGGCAATCGCGATCGCACCGGCACCGACACAGGCGCCAAGAATCGCGTCATACGCTCCGGCGAATGGCCCTGAATCCGCGATGAACAACCCGATCAACGCGGTGACAACGACCCATATGAGGCCGAAGACGGTGAAGCCGTCGGGAATCAGGTAACGTTTGGCGTCGGTGATCGCGATTCCCAGGAGAACCGTCACCAGCATCGCGACTCGCGCGCCGGTGAACGAGAGGCCGTAATGCAGATAACTGAACATCCATACGAGCCCCACGAGTATCTCGACCAGCGGGTACTGAAACGAGATCGGGGTGCGGCAACCCCTGCACCTGCCGCGAAGCGCGATCCAGCTGAAGATCGGGATGTTTTCGGCGGCGGTGATCTGCCTCTCGCATTTCGGGCAACGCGAGCGCGGCCTGACGACAGAGAGGCCGTCGGGCCACCGCGATATGCACACGTTGAGAAACGATCCGAAACAGGCTCCGACAAGGAAGCTGTAGATCGCCCAGAGTGTCGTCATTTCCTGAGCTGATAGAGGAGAATCCCCGCGGCGACCGCGACATTGAGCGATTCGACCGCGCCGGTGATCGGCAGGCTCACGAGGCGCGTAACCCGCTCACGCAGAAAAGACGACAAACCCGCGCCCTCGTTTCCGACGGCGAGGGCAAGTCGCTCCGGCGGCGCTATGGCATCGACCGGATCACCCCCCATGTCGGCGCCCCACACATCGATGCCGCTGCCGCCGGTGAACGAGAGCAGCTCTTCGACCGCGACTTGCATCACCGGATGCCGGAAGCTCGCACCCATCGCTCCTCGCACGACCTTGGGATTCCAGAGATCGACCGTTCCGGGGAGAGCCACTGTCGCATCCACGCCGAGGGCGGCCGCGGTCCGCAGGATCGTTCCCGTGTTACCAGGATCCTGAAGCCCGTCGAGAACAAGTATCCTGACGCTGCCGCTGGCGGGGATATCGGCCAGCGAGTGTCCCGGAATCTCGCCTATAGCGAGGACACCCTGGGGTGAATCGGTCCCGGCGGCGCTCCTGAACTCCGCCTCGGTCACTGCGGAAACGTCATTGCCCGATTGAGCGATGCGCTCGCGAAGGGCTGCGCCCCGCTCCGCGCCGTCGAGCTGGGGCGCGACAAGCACGCCTCTCACCTTCACGGACGAAGAAAGTAACTCCTCGACAGATCGTACCCCCTCGGCGACGAAGAGTGCCTGTTTCTCCCTCGATTTCCGGCGCTTCAGGTCCCGCGCAAGGGTCAGAAGTTTCAATGTCGTCGGGCTGTCGGTGGATGGAATGGGACTTGCCTTCTAAAGCGGAAAGCAATCTACCGTGGGAGTCCCAATGAAACGAATTCTTGCGCCTCTGGCGCTAACGATGACACTGGCTGCCTGCGGCATTTCCCAGCAGCAGGAAGTACAGATGGGCGAAGACTACGCCCGGCAGATAAATGCCCAGCTGCCGATCGTAGGCGACCCCGAAATCAACCGCTACATGAATCTCCTTGGCAATCAGATCGCCAGCAGAACCAGCCGCGCCGACCTCGACTGGCGTTTCTACGTCGTCGACAGCCGCGAGGTGAATGCCTTTGCCGTTCCCGGCGGCTTCATCTACGTCAACCGCGGCCTGATCGAGCGGACGACGCGAATGGACGAGCTTGCAGGAGTTCTCGGACATGAGATCGGCCACGTCGTGCGACGCCACAGCATCGAGCAGATGGAGAAGGCACAGGGAGCAAATATCGGCGTGACGCTCGCGTGCGTCCTCACGAGCGTCTGCAATAGCGGCATCGCCCAGGCCGGAATCAACATCGCCGGCGGCGCGGTCTTCGCGCGATTCAGCAGGCAGGATGAGCTCGAGGCGGACCAGGAGGCAATCGCCAACACAGTCAGGGCGAACATCAGCCCGCAGGGAATCGTGACGATGTTCCAGAAGTTGATCGAGGAGCGGAGAACGCGCCCTTCAGGAGTCGCGGGCTGGTTCGCGACTCACCCGCTCGAGGAAGACCGGATCGCGGCAGCTCAGGCTTCGATCAACTCTCTTCCGACAGCGCAGCGGAACAGCCTCACAGCCAACTCCGCGAATTACAGCGCGTTCGTATCACGGCTGCGGTCGCTCCCCGCCCCAAGGCAGTAAGCTTCCCTCCCATTCGTTCATGAGAGCCCCACCGCGAATCAGGCGGTGGGGCTCTCGTGCATATTGAAGCATGATAGTCGCGCTGACAATCGCGGGCTCGGATTCCGGCGGAGGCGCCGGAATCCAGGCAGACCTCAAGACGTTCCACCGGTTCGGCGTCTACGGAACATCGGCAATCGCGGCAATCACTGCCCAGAACACACTCGGCGTCAGCGAGTGGGTGTCTGTCCCGGTAAAGCTGCTGCGCGCCCAGATAGAAGCAGTCGCTTCAGACCTCGCGCCCTCGGCCGTGAAAACCGGAATGCTTGGCAGTGCGGAAGCAGTGGTAGCCGTGGCCGACTCGATCCGCCGATTCAAGCTTCCGCATTACGTCCTCGATCCGGTGATGGTCGCAACGTCGGGCGATCTGCTAATCGAGGACAATGCCGTCGCCGCTATAAGGTCGGAGCTCATCCCACTTGCCGAGGTCGTTACGCCGAATGCTGATGAGGCGGCGGTGCTGGCAGGGTTCGAAGTTGGCGATCTCGCTGGCATGCGCAGAGCCGCGGAATCGATTCTCGCCATGGGTGCGCGGGCCGTTCTCGTGAAGGGTGGCCACATCCGCGGTGACGACGACACACTCGTGGTCGATCTGCTTCACGACGGCGAAATCACCGAGTTCAGGCACGCTCGGATCGACACGACGAGCACGCACGGAACCGGCTGCACGTTGTCAGCCGCGATTGCGGCGTTGCTTGCGACCGGTGTCGATCTCAGGGAAGCGGTGGCCGCCGCGACTGACTACGTCAATGAAGCTATAAGGACAGCGCCGGGCCTTGGCAGCGGACATGGCCCGCTGAATCATTTTGCGGGCAGCGAACCGACAAAATCCCTCACGAGCGCCTGAAAACCGCGAGCCGCGCGTGCGGTGACCTCGAGTACGTCGGTGTGCAGAACGGGCTCACCCGTGACACCCGACGCTGCATTCGCGATGCAGCTCATGCCGGCCACGCGCATTCCGATCGCGCGAGCGACGATTACTTCAGGAACTGTCGACATCCCCACCGCATCCGCACCGAGCCGCTCGAGCATTCTCACTTCCGCGCGCGTCTCGAACGACGGGCCAGGGAGCCAGGCGTAGACACCCTCCTTTACGTCAATTCCGGTCCGGGCGGCTGATGCCTTCAAGAGGCTGCGCAGCTCTGCATCATAGGGTGCAGTCATGTCCGGGAATCGCTCGTCACCCTGCTCCACATGGCCGGTGAGTGGATTCTGGCCGGTGAGGTTGATGTGATCCTCGAGGATCATCAGGTCGCCTGGCGAAAGGTCGCGCCTGATTCCGCCTGCCGCGTTTGACGCGAAATAGATAGTCGCGCCCAGCGCGTGCATCACCCTTACAGGAAATGCCGCGAGCTGCGGTGGATGCCCCTCATACATGTGGAAGCGGCCGGCGAGTGCTACGACGTGGCGCCCACCAAGCGTGCCGGCGACAAGTGCGCCGGCGTGGCCGACGACCGTCGGGGCGGGAAATCCCGGCACCTCGGAGAACTGAACCCTGACAGCGTGCTCGATCTCCTCAGCGAGTCCACCAAGGCCGGAGCCAAGGACGATCCCGATTTCCGGACTGTGCGAGCCAATTCGCTCCCTGATTGCGTCAGCAGTTTTCAGCGCGGCGTCCCGGCCCCATTGAGCGATCATGCTGCTTCCGAGGCTACTGCCTGCATCTCCCGTGACACTTCTTCGAGGAGCTTTACTCTCTGCTCCCATGGCAGGAACGCCGACTCGAATCCGTTGAGGGCGAGTGTGCAGAGCTCGTCCATCGAAAAATCGAGATGCCGCGCGGCGCAAACGTACTCGTCGGTCAGGGTCGTTCCGCTCATCAGCCGGTTGTCGGTATTGAGGGTCAGGTTCATTCCGCGGTCGAAGTACTCGCGCAGCGGGTGTGTCTCGTACGACTTAGCCGCATGTGTCTGGACGTTCGACGTGAGGCAGATCTCGAGTCCGATCCGCCTGTCGTTCACGTACTGGGTGAGGCCGGGGTCCTCGATGAGACGCGTCGCGTGACCCAGCCGGTGCGCGCCGCAGGCGTGCACCGCGTCGTGGACCGACCGGGCACCGTCACCTTCGCCGGCGTGGACTGTCACCGCGAGGTTGTGCTTCCTTGCATAGGCAAATGCCTCCGCGTGATGCGACGCGGGATATCCCAGCTCGCCTCCCGCCAGGTCGAACGCGACAACACCCTTGTCCTTGTACGCCACTGCGAGCTGCGCCAGCTCGAGCGATGTCGCGGGGGGAAGCTGGCGAAGTGAACAGACGATCGAGCGGGCGATGATCCCATGGTCACGCTCTGCCCGCTCGAGTCCGCGGATCTGCGCTTCGAGCGCCTCTCCCAGCTCGAGGCCACCGCGGCTGTTGAGTATTGGCGCGTTGCGAACCTCGATGTACCTGACGCCATCAGCGGCTGCGTCCGCCCCAAGCTCGTATGCGATTCTCTCGATCGCGTCGGCGGATTGCATCACCGAGACAGTCACCTCGAAACGCTGCAGGTAGTCCTCCAGCGACTTCGCGTCGCTTACGAGCATGTAATCCCGGAGCGAATCTGCTGAGTCGCGAGGCATTTTGATGCTGTGTTCGCGGCCGAGTTCGATTAGTGTCGCCGGCCGTACGGAGCCGTCGAGGTGGCAGTGAAGCTCGGCCTTTGGAAGGCGCCGCAGTCGGTCGGGTGTTGGTATCACTGTGTGATGAAGATGCGGTTCTCCGCCGGTACTGATACCGGTGATGGAAGCCGGCCAAAGTATTCGATGAGGGCATCGAGATCGAGAATGTCCAGCGCTGTCACTTCCGCTCCGTCGGGAACGCTGACGCCCTCTCCTCCGCCGACTGCCATGAATTCATTCATTATCACGCTGTAGGTCGAGCCGTCCGAGAGCGTGCGCCCGGCCGGCAGCCGTATCGTGACGATACGCTCGCCTTTCGGAAGCTCGGGGTTGTAACCGATTGTCGCGCCGCTCACGTGCTCTCGAAGATTGTCGCGCGCGACTATCTGTTCGAGATACTGGCGCACCTGCGCTCCGGTCATCCTCACCCGAAAGAGGCGGTTGCCAAAGGGATGAACCTCGAAAAGGTCACCGTAAGTAACGGTCCCTGACGGGAGCCCGGCCCTGATGCCCCCGTTATTCATGACGCCCAGATCCCCCTTGCCGATCACCCGTTGGGCATCTGCGATCAGGTTTCCGAGGGCATATTGATTTCCAGTGCGGGGGAGTGGCGCAGCGAGCCGGGCAACATTGCGGTTTACCGTTGATGCCACTGCGGCGCTCGACCTACGTACTATCGAATCGATGGCCGGATGAGCCGGAACCTCTGTCGCGATCACGGAGCGAACTTCACCGGCAGCCACACCCGTCGGCTTCCCGCCTTCCAGGGGAATGTCGAGAACAGCGATTGCCTGGCCGCGCGAACGCGCCTGCACGATCGGAATTCCATTGACTGTCGCATCGATCAGGCTGTGAGTGTGGCCGCTGACTATCGCGTCGACTTTCTCCGTAATTTTCGCGGCGGTCCGGAAAATCTCCCCGGTGCATCCGGTGGTGCCGCTGGCGCTGCAGAATCCGCCGTCATGCGCGAGCACGATTATTACATCCGCACCGCGCGCACGCAAAGCTCTCGCGCGAGCGTCGATGACGGGAGCGGCATCGACTATCCTGAGGCCGCTGACGTCCGCGGGGAACGAGCTGGCGATAGTCCGCTCTCCGGCAATTCCGATTACCCCAATCCTCGTTGCGCCTCGCGTCACCACCGTGTCGTCGCGAATCCACGCTATGTCGGCGCCGCGCGTGTCACGCACATTCGCGCCGAGAAATGCGAACCGCGCGCCGCGCATCCGGGCGCGGAGGGTGTCCTGACCCCAGTCGAAGTCATGGTTGCCCACCGCGGCAGCCACATATCCCATTCTGTTGTAGAAGTCGACGACCGGACGGCCGAAAGCGAGGTTCGACACCATCGTCCCCTGGAACAGGTCGCCGCCATCCACAAGGATCGTCTCGCATGCTGGCGCGCATTCCGCCTTCGCCTTCTCGATCATCGTCGCGACGTGCGCGGCACCGCCCCGCACAACGCCATTCGCATCCGCCTTCGGCTCGAGCGCTCCGTGGAAGTCGTTCGTGGCGATGATTCGCAGGCGGGGAGATCCAGGGCTGGGCCCGGCGGGCCTTATCACAGGAGCGCCCGGATATACGAGCCGCCAATTCTGAGTGAAGTAATCTTCCGGCCTTATGGTTTTCTTCCGCCTGACTTCCTCTATCAGCAGCTCCCGCAGCTCCTCCTGCTTGTCGTACACGACGGGCGCGTCCTTTATCATCGCAAAGCCCCCGCCGCCCGTCTGACGATAATTGTTGAGCGCGAGCGTGAAGCTGTCGGTGTCTGCCACGGCCCTTCCCTTTACGGCAAGGGTGGTGACGCGTGATCCGACCGGCCGTGTCAGGTCGATGGTGTAATCAGCACCCGCGACCATGTCGAAGTTGTAGCCGGGAATCTTCGGATCCGTGACAGGCGATCCACCTTCAACGCCGGTGTAGTACCTGCTGCTGAACTCCAGGTAATCCTTCAGCTGCCTCCCGGTGATTCTTATCGCCTTCAGGGTGTTGTCGTACGGATACAGCTGAGCCATCTGCGCGACACTGATGTTACCAGAGTCGAGCCTCGCGCCGAGCGTGAATGCCGCAGTCGAAGAAAGGTCGGCTCCCGTTGTCCTGCGCTGCACCTCGAGAATGAGATCAACGAGCGGTGTATCGCGCAGCCGGGCCGAGTCACCAGCCCATGCAACCGGCGTCGTTCCAATAACCGTGTTCGCATAGGTGACCGTCGCCTGGTGAACAATCTCCGAGACCGCGACGATCGCCTGGCTTTCGATGCGGCCTGCCAGCGGAATCGTCTCCCCCTGCGAGGCCGTGACCCTCCAGCGCCCACCGTCCCTGGACAGGCTGAGTCGCGCAACGCCTACACTGGTTGCCCAGTTCTTCGGCTGAACGAGAAGGGTGGATCCGATTTTCACCCCTTTTTGTTCCTTGTGGGAGTGACCGTAAACGATCAGGTCGATGCCAGGAATCTCGGCAGCCATGCGCGCGGACAAATTTTCGCCTGGAAGTCCAGTCGAGACAGTATCGTAGCTTGCAGGCTCGTCGAATCCCGCGTGCGCCGTGACCATGACAACGTCCGCGCCGGCCGCGCGAACCTCGTCGACGGCCTTTCTGACTCCCTCGACTATGTCGCCGAGCTTAACCCTTCCCCGCACGTTCTCGGCGTCCCACACCATGACTCCGGGCGTGGTGGCACCGACAATACCGACCTTCACTCCCTCGCGCTCGACGATAGTCCACGCGCGGAACTTGTGCGCACCGTCAGGCGTGTAGGTGTTTGCTGAAAGCATCGGGAACTTCGCTTCGGCGACTGCCTTCTCCAGGTACGGAAGCCCGTAGTTGAATTCGTGATTGCCAATCGCCATTGCATCGTAACCGAGCGTGTTCATGGCGGCGATTATCGGATTCGGCGCATTGCCGAACTGGCGCATCGCGACATATGCGAACGGATTTCCCTGGAGAAGGTCGCCCGCATCGACGAGTATCACCCGCCCCGGATTTGCTGCCCTCACTGAATCCACGACCGTCGCCGCTCTTGCGAGGCCGCGGGCGGATTCAGCCGAGTCAGCGTAATAGTCCCAGCCGCGAATACGGCCGTGGACATCGGTCGTGCTCAGAACGACGAGATCGATCGAAGACGGGCCTGAGCCCGCTCCGGGTGATCCGGGAACGCTGGCGCAGCCTGCCAGCAGGATGATTACGAGGTGCTTCGCGAGCTTCAACGGCAATCCGTGGCGAGAGGGCTTGGTCGGGTACCCCGACATCCCAAAGCTATCGGGAGGCAGGACGTGCTGCGAGCCTGTGTAACGACTTCGTGACACGCCCCACGTTGACCATCCGGACGCAGCCCGGCGATGTTTGACGCATGGATCAGCCCGTTCCGCCAGCCGATCGAGTGCTCGTAGTCGATGACGAAGCGGACATCGTCGCGCTCGTCGCGTTTCATCTGGCGAAATCAGGATTCAAGGTCTCGACCGCGACCGACGGGGCGGAAGCGCTCGAGCAGGCGAAGCGCGAACTTCCTTCACTTATAGTTCTCGACCTCATGCTCCCCGGCCTTTCGGGCTTCGACGTTCTGGAGGCCCTCCGCCGCAACGAAACAACCAGGAGCATCGGAGTCCTGATGCTCACCGCACGCAACGAGGAGCCCGACCGATTGCGCGGCCTTTCCCTCGGCGCCGACGACTACCTGACGAAACCATTCAGTCCAGCCGAGCTCGTGCTGAGGGTGCAGGCGATTCTGCGAAGAATGGGAACGCCGGGCTCACGCGACGATCTCCTCCGTATCGGGGATATCACGGTCAACCGGTCGGCGCACTCGGTCGAAGTGAACGGCAAGCCCGTTGACCTCACCCCGACCGAGTACCGCCTTCTCATTCTTCTCGCGGAGAGACGCGGCCGCGTGCAGGCGCGCTCGAACCTTCTCCAGGCGGTCTGGGATGCGGCCCCGGACATTCAGACGCGGACCGTCGACATGCACGTTCAGCGGCTCCGCACGAAGCTTGGATCCGCCGGGGATGCGATCGAGACTGTACGCGGCTTCGGATACCGGATGAAATCTGAATCAGCGGCCGCCAAATGACTTTGCGCGCTCGGCTTCAGCTTCATTCACTGGCTGTCGTCGCGTTAGTCATCGTCTTTGTCCTCGCCTTCGACGATGGCGCTTCGCTGAGGCGGGTGTTCCTGCCGGCCGTCGCCGCCGCAGTCGGGGCGCTCGCGCTCTCTACTTTCGTCGCCGGGCGACTCACGCCAAGCATCAGGGAGATGACCGAGGTGGCGCAGGGTCTCGCGGGCGGCGACCTCACGACTCGACCTCCGCTACACGCCCCTGGCGAGCTCAACGAACTGGCTTCGGCGCTTGGCCGGCTCGCCGAGCATCTCGCATCCCGTGTCACTGCATTGAGGCACGAGGAGGTTCTGCTCGGCAGCCTCGTCGAGGCACTCGATGAAGGCGTCGTGACTGTCGACTCAGGCCGGCGCGTCACGCGCATGAACGCCGCCGCGCGGGCAATCCTCGGCATCGCGCAACCGGTGCCCTTTGCCGCCGACCTGCTTCCCCGGTCGCGAGAATTGATGCGAGCGATGGATTCCGCGTTGACCGGAGTTGCAACGGATCCCATCGAAACCGATATCCTGGGCAGGACCGTCTCGCTCATCGCGCGACCCCTCCTCCCGGGCAAGGGCATTCTCGTCGCGCTCTTCGATCTCACACGAGTGCGCCGGCTGGAGACTGTGCGACGTGATTTCGTCGCCAACGTTTCCCACGAGCTGAAAACGCCATTGACGGTGATAGCAGGTTTCGCCGAGACTCTGGCTGACGACGACGTGCCGGAGGAAATGCGGCGCCAGTTCGCTTCAACGATTCACTCCAACACGGAGCGGATGAGACGAATCGTCGACGACCTGCTCGACCTGTCGCGACTGGAATCCGGAAACTGGACCCCGCGCAGCAGTGACGTCGACCTGCGCGAAGTGGCCGCAGAGGTTGCGGCCTCCTACGCCGTTGCAGCTCAGGCGCGCGGGCTCGATCTCGAGATTACGATCGACGCCGGATCGGAAAAGATCGTTGCTGACCGCACAGCCGTCCGGCAGGTTCTGTCGAACCTGGTGGACAATGCCCTGAGGCACACCGAGCGAGGCAGCGTAGTCATTTTCGGGAAGTCGGGCGTGAATGGTACCTGGGTGGGCGTGAGCGACACCGGCGCGGGCATCGCCCCCGCGCATCTGACCCGAATCTTCGAGCGGTTCTACAGGGTTGATTCGGCGCGCGCGAGACACGAAGGGGGAACGGGTCTCGGACTGGCGATCGTGAAGCACCTGATCGACGCGCATGGCGGACGCGTCACTGTCGAGAGCGAGCTCGGCCACGGCACGACCATCAGCGTTTTCTTCCCTTCCTGAAGTCGCCGGATCGTTACACCGCCGTTGCAGTACCATTGCCGGATCCGAAACATGCCGAGGACAGAATCCCCTCAGCGGTAAACGCCGCTCTCGATTCTGCTCTTCAAACAGGAGTGACAATTTGTCATCCGTCACGTTTCCTCGGCTCGCTTTCGCGTTCGTTCTGACCATATGCACGACGCTCTTTTCAACTGCCGAAGCTCAGGCGCAGCAGGCAGCGCCCGCCGCGGCGCGCATCACCGGAAAAATCGTCGACTCCCGCACCGGTAACGGGCTCGCGGACGTCGGTATTCAGATAGTAGGCACCACAACAGGAACTGCTTCCGGTCTTGAAGGACGTTTCACGCTCAACGGAGTTGCCCCAGGCACCGTTACGATTCATCTCCGGCGGCTGGGATTCGCCCCGAAGACGGTGACCGGCATCCTGCTTTCGCCGGGCCAGACCCTGCAGCAGGACATTTCGCTCGATCCGGTGACTGTCTCGCTGACAACCCAGGTCGTGACCGCGTCAAGCGAACGTGGAACGGTCAGTGAGGCACTCGACAGGCAGCGCACGGCGACTGGTGTCGTCAACGCCGTAACGCGCGAGCAGATATCGAAAAGTCCCGACGGAGACGCAGCCCAGGCGATGCAGCGGGTGAGCGGAGTAACGGTGCAGGACGGTCGGTACGTCGTAGTCCGCGGACTTGGCGAGCGCTACACGACAACGTCTCTCAACGGTGCGAGAATTCCGAGTCCCGAACCCGAGCGGAGGCTTGTCCCGCTCGACCTATTTCCCTCGGCACTGCTTCAGTCTGTCACCACATCGAAGAATTTCACGCCTGACCAGCCGGGAGACTTCAGCGGGGCGCAGGTGGATATCCAGACCCGTGAGTTCCCGCTCCGGAACGAGTTTCAGATTTCATCAACGATGGGGTTCAACGATGCCGTGACGACGCGGTCCCAGGTCGCCCCGCCGTCGCTCGGTCTCGAGTGGCTCGGCTACGGTGGAAGCGAGCGGCGACATCCGTCGGGGCTCGACTCGAGGGGAAGGTTCGACGGGACCCAGTCACAGCAGGAGACAAATGCGGTGGTCTCCTCCTTCAGGAATGCCTGGACTCCGCTGTCGAGGAACGGAACCGCCAACAGGTCTCTTGGGCTCACCGCCGGGGGAAGCGCGCCTCTCGGCCGCTCGCAGGCCGGTTACATCGCGTCTCTCAGCTACTCGTACAGCCAGGAGATTCGGGAGAAAGAAATTCGTGCGTATGCGGAGCCGACAGATGGTCTTCGCGAGATCGACAGGTTCGAGGGAACGACCGGGCGCTCAAGCGTGCTGTGGGGAGGCATTCTCAACGGAAGCCTGATGCTGGGAGACCGGACGCGCCTGACGCTAAACAACACTTACAACCGCACTGCCGACAACGAAGCGCGCCGGGAAACCGGCTTCTCCGAGAATCTCGGAGCAAAACTCGAGGTTGATCGCCTGCGATTCGTTGAGCGTTCAGTTGCATCGACTCAGATAACCGCCGAACGCCAGCTCACCGCGCGACAGAAGGCCAGGCTCGCCTTCAGCGCTTCGCGCGTCTCGAGATTCGAGCCTGACCGCTCGGAGTTCGTGAAGGTCAATCCGGGCAACGGGGAGGCGTCATACTGGCTCGACGGAAGCGAAGCAGCGGTAAGGACTTTCGGCGACCTGACCGAACACAGCTTCAACACGAGCGGTGATTATTCGCTCCAGCTCGGGCCAGCTCACCGCCAGCATCTCCTGAAAGTGGGGGGAAGCTTCAGGTTCACTGACCGGCTCGCGCAAAACAGGGTTTACAGCCTTCAGGCGCCCACACTCGGACTCGCCGCAAGACGTCTTTCCGCCGAAGAGATATTCGACGGCAGGTACTCCGCTGACTCGAGCGCAGTGTTTCGCGTGGTCCCGCTTTCACAGGGGGGTTCGTACGGCGCAAATGACGAGATCGGAGCCGGATATGCCATGGTCGAGCTGAATCCTTTCGATCGGCTTCAGGTCGTCGCCGGCGCGAGAGCTGAGCGCTCGAGCACGATCGTATCCGCGGAACCGACGGTTGGACGCCGTGTCATCACGAATCCTGTATACACCGACCTGCTCCCGTCCCTCCTTTTCAACTTGCGGCTGACTGAGGCGCAGAACCTTCGCCTCTCCGCGACACAGACACTCGCCAGGCCAGAGTATCGCGAGCTCGCCGAGGTGCAGTACCGCGACGTAATCGGGGGAGAGAACGTGCTCGGCAATCCCGAACTTCGCCGGACGCTCATCAGGAACCTCGACGCCCGGTGGGAGTGGTATCCGCGTCCAGCAGAAGTGCTCAGCATCGGGATCTTCGCGAAAAGATTCAAGGATCCGATCGAGCGTGTTTTTCTGGCGACCTCGGGCACGCGAGTCGTGACGTTCATCAATGCCGATGGCGCCGACAATCTCGGCATCGAGCTCGAGGCGCGGGCCGGGCTCGACAGGATCGCGCAGTCGTTCAGCAGGTTCACCGCGTTCTCCAACGTGACGCTCATGAAGAGCAGGGTGAGCCTGGGATCCGATCCGCGAGTCGCAATCGAGGAACGCGCGATGGTTGCTCAGGCGCCGGTGGTCGTGAATGCAGGCCTTTCATACGCTTCGTCGGATTCGCCACTCAGCGCGACGTTGCTGTTCAATCACGTTGGGCGCCGCATCGTCACAGCCAGTCAGCGTCCACTGCCCGTCACA
>JBPPMU010000254.1:0-2724 GCA_051306215.1 Gemmatimonadaceae bacterium
CCCACCCCCTATCGCGCGGTCTTCCTGCGCCACGTATGTGCTTGGATAGACGAGAATGCTGGTTACGCGGGGATAGTAGTCGGTGTCCCGATGCAGCAGGAGAACGCATGCCTGCGCGGCGATCGTGACGCGGATCTCGTCTGTGAGCTCGAGGCCGCCGCACCCCTCGAAGTATTTCTCTTCTATGAAGACTTGAACGTGACCGAGAAGCTCGGCCCGATCTTCCGGTGATAGGCGCGAGAAGAGCGGAACGTTGCGCTCGATTATCGCTCTCCATATCTGCGGAAAGGGTTCGTTCCTGAGTCGGGCGCGCCTGCGGCGCTTGAAAAACGAGATCAAGCTGACCTACTTCGAGTCTTCGACGAGCGCTGGCCAGTTCGTCACGATTTTCACTGCCGGCTGCGCTGAACCTGCCGCCGTGCTGCCAAGCAGTAAACGTCCATCTGGCGCGACAGACCAGAAATTGTGGGACGGAAGCCTTGAGAGAATTTCCGGCGTTCCGATTTCTCCTGTGCGTGGGTTCACCCGTGCGCGGATGATCCTGCCGCCCCATTCATAGTAGACGGTTCGGCCGTCGGGCCCCCAATGCGGGTTGAGTCCGCCCGAGATCGACACCTGTTGTCTAGTTCCTCCTGCCGCCGGATAGGGGACTATGTAGATCTCGCTCCGCCCCGATTCGTCAGACTGGTAGGCGATCCACATGCCGTCGGGAGAGAACCTCGCGGCTTCCTGATTTCCCGGGGTTCTCGACAGGGATCCGCGGCTGACGGCAGACTCGCCTTCGAGCGATGCCGATGCGATATCGTTGACATCACTGTCGTCATCGTAAAGCAGGGTACTGCCGTCACGTGATATAGCGGTGGGGATCTTGTCATCGGCGGATGTAAGAACCCTCTCCTCCGGACTGCTTCCATCTGCCGACCGCCTGAAAATGTCGAACTGGGGGACGTCCCGGGCATAGAAAACCGCCCTGCTGTCCGGCGTCCAGACAAGGCCGCCTTCGACCTGCTCGGTGCGGGTAAGCCGGGTGAAGAAGCGCCGGGACCTGTCGAAAACCCATACGTCGCCATCGCGGACAACTGCAATCAATCGTCCGTTTGGCGACACCGCTGCCTCCCCGAATGCGCCGGCTTCAGTCCCTGCGCTTTCCCCGATCCCGCCTTCGTCAACAAGAGCCAGCTCGACAGGCGCCTTCGGGTCGCTGATGTAGGCAAGCACACCATTCTCCGCGACGGCGAAGCCGGCCCATCCGTTGGTAGGGCTGATCACCGGGCTGAGAGGCAGCTGTACGGGCGTGCCACTGCTTCTCATGCCGTCGATGTCGAACGGCACGGTCATCAAGGAGGGCCCGCGAACATAGATCAGCCGGCCACTCGCATACCGGGCATGATACCCACCCTGGAGAACGACCCTGCGATTTCCGTTTCGCAGAGAAAGCACTTCGATTATCGACCTGTCGGCAGGGGTAGTGAAGTTGGTGAAAAGGATGTGCTCGCCATCTGGCAGTGCCTGCGGCCACCAGTGCCCGAGCTCGCCTTTTGAAGCGTCGGGCGTCGTCAGTGTCGTTGTGTCCCTGCCCTCTGACGAAACTCTCGAGAGCCCGGTGTTGTAACTTCTCGTGTGGACGAGCGTCTCGTTTCCCGCCCATGTGACATGCGCCCACCGGCTCCCGGACACCGGAATCGCAGTACCGCCCGAGACACGTACCTTGTACAGGTTTTCGTTCGCATTAAAGGCCAGCCATTGTCCATCGGGTGAGAAGGCGAGCGGGCCAATCGTGCCGTTCGATCCCGGCACGACGAGAAGCGTATCGGCGGCCAGATCCCGCATGACTACCCGAGGCGGTCCGGCCCCCGCGACGTTGAATGCGATCCTCCGACCATCGCTGGTGATCGCGATGCCACCACCGTCAGCGTTTACCACCAATGAGAACTCCGGAGGCATGCTGACGGCCACATGCATCAGGGGCTGATCCCCTGCCTTCGCCGCCCGTCTTACGAGAGATATTCCCGCGAGTGCCAGAGCGATTGCGGCTATGCTCCACGGAAGAAGATCGAGCCACCGTCTGCCCGGTCGTGATTCTCGACCGGCCTGCGTATCGAGGTGCGTCGCTGCAACGCCCGTCGAATCCGGCGTGACAAGTGCCGCGCTCATGTGGGCCGCGGATGTAAAACGGTCAGCAGGCAGCTTTTGAAGCGCCTTGAGCACGGCGGCATTCACGTGCGCGGGAACCGACCGGCGCTGTCCGGTAACCGGACGAGGCTGCTCGGTCATCACTCTCGCCACAATCGCCTGAACCGAGGGGCCGGTGAACGGCGCCTCTCCAACGAGCATCTCGTAAAGCACCGCGCCGAGCGCGTAGATGTCTGCTCTTCCGTCGATCGCGCGCTCCCCCATCGCCTGCTCCGGCGCCATGTACGCTGGCGTACCAAGCGACAAGCCTGTCTGGGTCATGCGCGGACCACCCGCCGCGCTCACGGCGAGCGCGATTCCGAAATCGGCGACGAGTGCCTGGTCTTCGTGGAGGAGGATGTTCTCGGGCTTTACGTCCCTGTGCACCACTCCCTGCCGGTGCGCTGACTCGAGCGCGGCCGCAACCTCGCGGGCAATCCGCACGGCGTCGTCTACTCCAAGCTGCGTCTCGCGCGTCAGCCGCGATCTCAGCGACTCGCCCGCGACGTACGGCATCACGTAATAGAGAAGCCCGTCGGCTTCCCCCGAATC
>JBPPMU010000255.1:0-8745 GCA_051306215.1 Gemmatimonadaceae bacterium
ACCGGGATGATTTCGACAGCTTTGCGCCCTGGCTCGACAAGACGTTCGCGCTTGCCCGCGAGAAGGCCGATGCAATCGGCTACACGGGAGTGCGCTATGACGCGCTTCTCGACGACTATGAGCCGGGCATGACGACGGAACAGCTATCGTTGCTCTTCACCGATCTCCGCGCCCAGCTTGTTCCACTCGTCGAGTCGCTGCGCGACATACCTTCGCAGGCTCACGTCCTTGATCGCGATTTTCCGCTTGATCGCCAGCGCGTTTTCTCCGAGGGGCTCGCGGGGAAGCTGGGCTTCGATGTCGAGGGAGGCCGCTTCGATCTCGGACCTCACCCGTTCTGCACGACGATCGGTCCGGGGGACGTTCGCATAGCCGCCCGATATCATCCTCGCAATTTCGCCAGCGGCTTCCTTGCGGTGATGCATGAGACCGGACACGCGCTCTACGAGCAGGGACTCGACCTCGAACACTTCGGAACGCCGATGGGCGAGGCAGTATCGCTCGGCATCCATGAATCGCAGTCGCGCCTGTGGGAGAACCTCGTAGGTCGCACCCACGGATTCTGGCGGCACTTCTATCCGCAGCTGCAGGCGGCTTTCGGCATTCACGACGTGTCACTCGAGGAGTTTCGGGGAGTGATAAACCATGTCAGGCCCGGCCTTATCCGCGTCGAGGCCGATGAGGTGACATACAACCTTCACATCATCATCAGGTTCGAGCTCGAGCGGGCGCTTCTCTCGGGAGATCTTCCCGCAGCCGATCTTCCAGGAGAATGGAACGACCTGTACCAGCGCTATCTCGGCATCACTCCCGACAGCAATCGTAACGGCTGCCTCCAGGACATCCACTGGTCCGAGTCTCTCATCGGCTACTTTCCGACATACACGCTCGGCAACGTCTACGCGGCCCAGCTTTTCGCCGCTGCCGAGCGCGCGGTGGGTCCGCTTGAGGACGCTTTTGCTGCCGGGGAGTTTGGCGCTCTGCGCGACTGGCTTGGCGAGCACATCCATCGCCACGGAAAGCGCTTTCCGGCAGTCGAGCTGGTGGAGAAGGCAACGGGAAACGCGCCTGACACTTCAGCCCTGATCAGCAGTCTCACGAAGCGTTATCGCGTGGCCGCCTGAAATGTTCGTGACACAGCCCGGTGATGCGCCTGGCATCGAGGAGATCCGTGCCAACCGGGCAAGGTTGAACGGAATGGTCATCACGACGCCGGTTCGCAGGCTCGTAGACGATTCAGTCGCAGCGGCAGTCGGCGAATCAACTGAAGTGTGGCTCAAGGAAGAGCTGTTCCAGCGAACTGGCAGCTTCAAGCCGCGCGGCGCGCTTTCAGTGATGCTCGATCTCGATCCAGCGGAGCTTGCGCGGGGTGTCACCGGAGTTTCAGCCGGCAACCATGCGATATCGCTTGGCTACTCGGCGCGCATTCTTGGAACCAACGCGAAGGTCGTGATGCCGCGGAGCGCGAATGCGTTCAGGGTGCAGATGTGCCGCGATCTCGGCGTGACAGTGGAGCTTGTCGACAATGTCACTGAGGCGTTTGCGCGGGTGAAGGAGATAGAGACCACCGAGGGCCGCACCTTCGTGCATCCGTACGAGGGTCCGAAGACGGCGCTCGGCACTGCGTCAGTTGGGATGGAGCTCATCGACCAGATTCGCGAGGCCGGTGCGGAGCTCGATGCCGTGGTCGTAGCGGCCGGGGGAGGAGGGCTCACCGGTGGTGTTGCGTGTGCTGTCAAGCAGATGAGTCCTGAAACTGCCGTGTACGTGGTCGAGCCTGAAGGGGCGGATACGATGTATCGCAGCTTCATGGCCGGGTCGCCCCAGTCGATCGATGCAGTTCGCACGATCGCCGATTCGCTTGGCGCTCCGCGATGCGAGCCGTATTCGTTCGCGCTCAACCGGCAATTCGTTGACGAGGTGGTCTTGGTGACCGACGAGCAGATCCGCGAGGCAATGCGCCTTCTCTTTCGCTCGGCGAAGCTCGCAGTCGAGCCGGCTGGCGCTGCGGCGCTTGCGGCGTTGATGCATCCGTTGCGGCAGAGGCTCGATGGAAAGAGCGTGGGGATCGTGGTATGCGGCGCGAACATAGATCCAGTGTCGTTTGGGGCGATAATCGGCGCGGGGCAATAGTAGCGGAATCATACTAATTGCGGGGCTGCGGTGCAGGAACTGATATTCGCGGCCGCACACCCGGCCATTAGCGCGCGGCTTGGGCCACGAAGCACTTGCGTGCAAGGCCCAATTGCATACAGTATGCAATCCATGGACCGACCCAATATAGCCGATGACCTCGCCGATGCCGCGCGCCAGCTCATCATGGACGGTGAACTCGAGCCGGGTGCCCGGATCAATGAGGTTGAGCTCGCGGCCCGGCTTCAGGTCAGCCGGACGCCACTCCGGGAGGCGCTGGCGCGGCTCAGTGCGGAGGGTTTCGTCGGCAACATTCCGCGTCGTGGACACTTCGTGCAGGGGCTGCGAGCCGGGGACATCGCGCAGCTGTACGGAGTGCGCGCGGTACTGGATCCAGCCGCCCTCGAGCTGGCCGGTCTGCCGGGAGCGCGGCAGCTCGGCGCGCTCGATGCGTTAAACGCACGCATCGCCGGCGCGGCCGGCGCTGTGGAGCGGATCATCGATCTCGACGATGCCTGGCATCTCGCGTTGCTCGCGCACTGTCCGAATAGTGTGCTCGTAGATCTCATCCGTCAGTTTATGCAGCGGACGCGTCCGCTCGAGCGGGCGTACGTGCGCGTGCACGAGAATGTCGAAACGATGATGACGACCCATGCAACGATCGTCGGAGCGCTGCGCGCCGGGTCTCTCGATGAGGCCGTCGCATGCCTGAGGCAGAACATGCAGGACGGAATCGGTCTGGTTGTGCAATGGGTGGAGGCGAGCAACCCGAGTCCGGCACTCATGAAAAAGGAGATATCAGGAAAGTGAGATTCGTGGCCACGTGCGCCGCTCTGGGCATAGGTGCGGCAGCGCTCCCGGTTGCGGGGCAGACACGAGATGGCGCGGCGCTGGATACAGTGCGCGCACTGGACGCGGCGGTCCGAGCAGGAACCTTCCGCCAGGTCACGAGTGTTCTCGTGGCGCGCAACGGGCAAGTGATCCACGAGGCGTACTACGACGAAGGCGGCGCGGAAGCGCTGCGCAACACCCGCTCGGCGACCAAGACCGTGGTAGGCATGCTGATAGGCATTGCGATCGAGCGTGGCGAACTGGCGGGCGTGGATGCCCGCGTTGTCGAGTTCTTTCCGGAGCTCCGGCCGTTCGCGCACCCCGATGTACGGAAGGACGCTATCACGGTCGAGGACTTTCTGACTATGAGTTCGCTTCTTGAGTGCGACGACAACAACTCGTTTTCGCGCGGGCACGAGGAGCGCATGTACCTGATTGAGGATTGGGTGCGCTTCACGCTCGATCTACCGGTCCGCGGCTTTGCACCCTGGATGCAAAAGCCCGCCGATTCACCGCACGGCCGCAGCTGGAGCTACTGCACCGCCGGCGTCACGACTCTCGGCGGCGTGTTGGCGAGTGCTGCGGGCACCGCGGTCGAGGATTACGCACAGCAGCATCTTTTTGCGCCGCTCGGCATCTCTCGCGCCGAGTGGCAGTTCTCACCGACCGGGCTCGCGCAGACGGGCGGCGGTCTGTCGCTGCGCAGCCGCGATCTGCTCGCGCTCGCGCAGCTGTACGCGAACCACGGCAAGGGGCGCGCTGGCCAGATCGTGCCCGCTGCGTGGGTGCAACGATCGGTGACGCCCAAGGCGCGCATCGACGATGACACCGAGTACGGCTACCTCTGGTGGCTGCGCGATTTTGCCGGCGAGCCAGCGTGGTTTATGACCGGCAACGGTGGCAACAAGGTGATGGTGTTCCCCACGCTGAACGCGACCGTGGTGATCACCGCCACCAATTACGGCCAGCGTGATGCGCACGCGATCACGGATCGCATCCTCACGGATTACATTATTCCGGCACTGCGCTGAGCACGGCGGCACCAGGGCTGCCGGAGCTGCTCCTCACATCACGGCTTCAATGTCTTAGAGACGTCAACCGTACTGATCTGCTCGACGATGCGCACGCGGCGGAAGAAAACAGATTGATCGTCATGCCCCCAGCCGGCACCTGTTTCATTCTCGGCCGTTGCGGTAAGTCGCTGGCGAGAGCCGGTTTCTAGATCCAGAACCCACACGTCGGCGGCACCCGCCACCGACACGTAGAACAGCATTTTCCGGCCGTCGTTCGACCACGGACCGGCAAATTCATTCTGCTCGAGCAGAGCCCGCGCAGGGCCGCCACGGAACGGAAGAATTACACTCTGCCGCTGGCCGTCCTTTTCCACCAGCGTGGTCACCTCATCCCCCGACGGAGAAATGGCGCCTACGAACACCGTACTGCTGTCCCATAAGAGTGTCATGCTGCCGTCGGGAGTGAGCCTTCCAATGCCGTAAGCGCCGCCGCGGCCGCCAATGAACCCGACAAGCAGGTCCGAAACTCCAGCGCGGCTCCTCAACGAGCTGATATTCCCGGTTCTCGTGACGCGCTTCGGCTCTCCTCCGTCAGGCGAAACGCTCCAGACGTCTCCCAGGCGGCTCTCGTGCGTGGAAAGGAAATAAACCGCCGATCCGTCACCGCTCCAGATGGCGTTATCTTCACGGCTCGGCCAGTTCACGAGCTGACCGGGCGATCCGCCCGCAGCGTTGATGACCCAGACATCCGCGCTGCCACCCCGGTCAGAAAGGAACAGAATCCGGGATCCGTCGGGTGACCACGCCAGGTCCTCGACAGTTCCACCTCCTGCGATCAGCGTCCTCGGGGCACCGCCGGCGAGTGAACTGACAACCAGGTCGTGAACCCGCGCCCCGCGATCCACCACGTACGCGAGAGTTTTCCCATCTGGAGAGAGGTTCTGCCAGGTCAGGTTGAGCGAGTCCGGAGTCAGCTGGCGTTCCCCTCCCGCGTCAGTCGAAACCGACCAGGCCGAGCTCTTCTCTGCCCTGGTCACCATTACCAGACTCCGGGTCCCGGGCCTCCATTTGATCCTTGTCTCTTCGATTTCCGTGTCGGTAACGCGGCGTTCCGTACCGCCCGCGGCCGGAATCACCCAGACGTCCCATTGCCTCCCTCTGTCAGACCGAAAGGCAATCCAGTTTCCATCTTCTGACCACGCCTGACTTCCATCATTCCGGATATCGCGCGTCAGCTGGCGCGGCTCACCGCCATCTGCTGATATGAGCCAGAGATCTGTCGTCCCCGTGCGCTGTGATTGATAGAGTATATCCCTGCCGTCTGGCGACCATGGGCCGCGTTCCGAGCTGAAGATGTTCTCGAATCCCTCTGTGGTGAGCTGGCGGCGCGCGTTGCCGGCGCTGTCGGCAGTCCAGAGTGTGGTGCCTCCTTCCCACACCATGTAGGCGATCCGTGAGCCGTCGGGCGACCACCACCCCGCATATGGGCGCGTTTCGTCGGGGATCAGCGGGCGGTGCTCGCCGGTGCTCAGCGACACGACATGCGTGACGATCCTTCCACCTTCGACGGTCGAGTAATAAGCGATCAGGTCCGGATTGGTGGGGTGCCATTGCACGGGACCCTGGAATCCGGGTCCGGTGGTGAGGCGGCGCACCTGGCCGCCCGCGGCCGGCACCACGACCACATCTGCCGTCCCATACTGTCCGGAAGTTGCGGCTATATGCGTTCCATCAGGCGACCACATGACAGAGTACCGGTCGAAAAACGGTGACTTGACCGGAAGCCGCACAGGATTCGTCATGTCGGCGTTCGCTACCCAGAGGTCCCAGCCTCGCGTTTCCTTCGACGGTGACCAATACGCGATCCGGGAGCCGTCGGGAGAGAAATCCCCGCCCCAGCTGCGCACGCTGTCGGGAGTCATCACAACCACCTCCGGAAGCGAGGCGTCACCTGACCTGCATGCTGACGCAAGCAGCAGAACCGCAATAGCTGACAACGCTCTCATTCACTTGCTCCGGGTTTCTGTTCTTCACCAAGGGCGCCGCGCACTCCGGCGGCGATTTTCTCGACAACTTCGCTCTGCGCAGCGAGCACGTTGCTGACATCGCGCTCGTAAGTGTCAGACCAGAGAGCCCGCGTTGATACAGGATCGCTGAACTGAACGTTGATCCGCATGACGTCGCCGGCTCGGAATACCGTAGCTTCGACAACGGCGTCGAGCTCCAGTTCCCTTGCCACATCGCGAGTCGTCTTCGTCCCGTCGCTGTAGCGCATCATTCCCGACCGCGGAGTCACACCCGCCAGGTTCAGTCTCGTCAGCGAGTTAGTGAGCGCATCATGCATCGCCGCGACGAACAGCGAGTCCTGCCCCGAGATATCCTCGATGGGCATCACGCCGATGCGGTCGATTTTTCCCGCCCCCTCTGCATCTGTCAACACGAACAAGCCGGCCAGCATGCCGACGATCGCAGCGACTGCGGCGCCGCTGATGATCCACTTTCGGTTGCCCGTTCCCTTCGACAACGCCTTGAGCGGCCTCGTGTCAGTTGGGGTCATCCCACCGCTCGGCGTAGCGGCAATCAATTCGAGGCGGGCGAGGAGATCGTCGGCAGTCTGCCACCTGTTTGCCGGATCCTTCTCAAGGCAGCGCATTATCGCCTCGGCAAGCGGAGCAGGCAATTCCGGCCTCGCCAGCTGCACGTTTGCCGGAGCTTCCATCACCTGCGCGGCAAGAATTGCCTGCGACGACCCCGCCTGGAACGGCGGATGGCCGGTGAGCATCTCGTACCCCAGGATCCCAAGAGCATAGATGTCAGTCCGGTGATCTATGTTCTCGTCCGCCGTCGCCTGTTCCGGCGACATGTACTGCGGAGTGCCTACGGCGATGCCGACCGTTGTGTGGGCATCGTCAACCGCCGCCGTCAGCGCCTTGGCAACTCCGAAATCAGTGACCACCGCATGACGGCCCGACAGAAGCACGTTGGCAGGCTTGATGTCCCGATGCGCTACACCGCGCGCATGAGAGTATGCCAGTGCGTCGGCAACCTCCCGCAGTATGCGTACGGCATCCGGAACCGGCAGCGGCCCCTCGCGAATGAGCCTGTCGCGCAGAGTCTCACCATCCACGAACGGCATGACGTAATAGAGGAAGCCCTGCGCCTCGCCGGAGTCGTAGAGGGAAAGAATGTGAGGATGATTGAACTGGGCGACGAGCCTTATCTCGCGCGGAAATCGGTCGGCGCCCATGGCGGCGGCCAGGTCCGGTCGCAGCACCTTGAGCGCGACCTTGCGGCCGTGCTTTGTGTCGTGGGCGAGATACACGGTGGCCATGCCACCGGCTGCGACCTCCCTTTCTATTGTATACCGATCACTTAGCGCGTCTGTGAGACGCTGCGTGGGGGTCATCGGCGCTCGATCGCGTGGGGTATACGATCCTCTTACTGCCGCGCCGAACGTGCACGCGCGAGGCTATACTAAGCCATTCCTGCCGGATGCGATAGCTTGATGCCGACGTCGACGCGACGCAGCTGACCTCGGCTCAATACCGACGGGACGCAAAGGGCAGAAGCATTCGCCCGCCAAATGCGCTACTGAGGAATCGCAGGCACCGGTAGGGTTCCCTTCACGAGAAACTGATCCCGCGGGAACGCGTATCTGTCACGCTTGAAGTAGTCGGCTTGTTTCACCTCGACCCGGTCACGCGATGCAGCGCAATGCCAGGTCTCGAGGGATTTCGGTTTTCCCCTGCCGAAAACCGAAGGTACAAAGACCCCGACATCCACTCCCCCCTCGACATCGCGGGCGGAAGAATATTTGAACGCCTCGACGCCGGCGCCGCGCATCGCGGTGCCGAGGGGCTGTGATGATGTGTAGCTCGCCGGTGACGTTATGGCGCGGTGAAAAGCGTCGAATGGTGGCGCGACGAGATCGATTCCACGCGATGTGCGGACCGACGCAGTGAATGCGGTGAGTGGTGTCTCGACTGTCCCAAGGTCCGCCTCGCTCCCCTCGAGAAACACCATCCTATAGTATGCGACTTCGGCGAATGCAGTCCGGCGGTCAACCGATCCGTACCAGATTCCGCGCTCCCTGCGGCCGCCAAAGCGCGAACCGTGTCGCAGCGGCGGGTACCTGAACGGCGTAAAGAGCAGATAGTGCAGCCTGCCGCCGGTGTGGTCCACTGGCTTCACGGTTTCGATCAACTCCTCGAGCAGCGCTTGCTCCTCGTTCGAGTCGACGAGCTTGCGTGTCGATACCTGATGCTGAGCCTCGACCACCCGCCATGGCGAGAGGTGGAGTGGCTTCAGCTCAGAGTCGCCCGCGCATCGCGTCCAGATACTGGACGACATCTATTAGTCCTTCGACTGTGCGGATCCGGTCGGCGGGAATTCCGCCGAGGTGGTGGTTCTGCGAATGAAGCCAGGCGCGGGCCTTGTCATCGTCCCCCCCGGCCAGCGCGTCGAGGGACCTGAAGAGCCGGACGAAGAGCAACGCGAGCTCGCCTTCCTTGCGGTCCGGGTCGAGCCCTCGTCCGCTTCGGAGGCGTGAAATCGATGCCTCGCTCGCACCGATGATTTCGCCCAGTGCTCTGTTGCGGAGACCGAGCCGAGCCGCGGCTGAAAGCGTTGCCTTGGCGAGAACCGGCCCGGGCTGGGGCTGCGTGTCGTATGAGAGCGGCGGGGTTGTCATTCATCTGCAAAATATTGCCAATTTCTTGCAGATGCAAGCCCTACTGCCCTTCCCGCCGGTCCCTGTCGGAGACGTCGT
>JBPPMU010000256.1:0-5975 GCA_051306215.1 Gemmatimonadaceae bacterium
GGGAGGTGGGTACCGAGGGGCGGACGATCGAGCCGTTCACGAACTACGCCGTCGCCCGGCTTCAGCAGGACCTTCGCGATGGACAGACCGGCATCGGCCTGATGGTCACCGGAGTCAACAGGAACCTCGACGACGAGACTGACTCTTTTCTCAGGCGGTCCGCATACACCGGAGGTCTCGATGTACGGCACCGGTTCTTCAACCGGAACTACGAGATGCGCGCATACGTTGCCGCCAGCCAGGTCAACGGGACCGAAGCGGCGATTCTCAACACGCAGCTCGACGGAGTGCACAGGTACCAGCGGCCGGATGACGATATCGAGGTCGATCCTGATCTCACGTCTCTGACCGGAAATGCGCAGCGGCTTTCGGTGAGCAAGTTCGGGGGCGGAATCACCAGATTCCAGAGCGTTCTCCAGCGATTCTCGCCGGGTTTCGAGACGAACGACCTCGGCTTCCAGTCGAGGGCGGACGAGCAGATGTTCCGCAACTGGTTCTCGCTCAACTTCAACAAGCCGAACGAGGTATGGCAGCGTGCGTTCTTCAACTTCAACACGATGCAGCGCTGGACGACCGACGGCCTGCCGACGACGGTGAACGTCAACACGAACTGGCATGTTCAGTTCAGGAATTTCTTCTGGGGTCATGCCGGCGCCAACGTGAATCACTTCACGAAGACCTTCAGCGACCGTGTCGCCCGGGGTGGTCCGGCTCTCCGCAACTCACAGAACGCCGAGATCTGGGGAGGCATAGAGACCGACAACCGGAAGCCATATACGGGAGTCCTTTTCGCAGGCGCGTTCGGCGGCGAGGAAGGGAACACGCGCGGCTGGTGGTTCGAGCCCAGCGGTTCTTTCCGAATCGGGAGCCAGTTCAGCGTATCCCTTGGAGTGAACTACAGCGCTAACGACTACGGCGCACAGTGGCGCGCGAACTTCGGCCTGGCCGGTCACGACACGACTCACTATACGTTTGCCGCCCTCGACCAGAAGACACTGCGCCTCACGTCGCGCATCAACTACACTCATAGCCCGACATTGTCGTTCCAGTTCTACGCGCAGCCGTTCATATCGACCGGCAACTACTCCGACTGGCGTGAGCTGGCCGACCCGCGCGCCAAGGACTACGACGCGCGCTTCAAGCCTTATCCGGGCGATCCGGGCGGGTTCAACTTCAAGGAGTTCCGCTCGAACAGCGTCCTGCGCTGGGAGTGGAGGCCGGGCTCGACGATGTTCCTCGTGTGGCAGCAGGGTCGCCAGTTCAACGGTGCGCCGACTGACGAGTTCAGCGTCGGCCGGGACCTGAGGAACGTGTTCGATACGCACCCGAACAATACTTTCCTTGTGAAGGTGTCGTACTGGCTCAATCCCTGAAGCAGCCAGCAACCTTTTGGTGCCGGCATGTGAAAACCCATGGGGGGAACGGATTGGGCGGATTTTGCGGATTGGGCGGATCAGGCACTGGGCCAGGGGTGCGCCGGCGGCTCACAGTGCATGGTCTCGGAAGCATCGCTCCGTTCTTTGTGGTTTAACGACAGAACGACAGTTCGATCTTTCTGTATGAGGCAGCCTGTGCTCGACCTGGCACGCTTACCCCGTCGCGATCGATCCGCCCAAAATCCGCCCAATCCGTTCCCCCTATGGGCTTTCAGGTACTCGACTCGCGAGACCTCTCAGCGCCTCAGCAAAGCATCGACTTCTGCAGACGCCACTCTCCGCGGCACCTGCCACCGCCCGCCCTCGATCGGGCTCGATGGCACCGTCACGCCAGCGACCCGCCCCCGCGCATCGATATCGACCAGAGCCGAGGCCATGTGCTGGTTGTCGCGGGTAGTCGTGATGAGCAAAGCCCAGTTTCCGGTCGCGGGTTTCTGCCACCTGACTGCGTATGACCCCGCCTGGGGAAGCCTGCGGATATCGAGCTTTGCCGACTGCCGTCTCCCATTCACCAGGCCCTCCGCCGTTCCTGATATCGCGTAGGAAGTGAGGTCGCCATGGTGATACGTGCGAACCGTCATGAATGCGCCGCGAGTGCTCGGGTCGTGCGGATTCACCGGGTACTCGATCGCGATCCACGGCGGGCCCGACAGCGCGACCCCCGAAACCGCGAAGAGAAGAAACGTTGCAAGGCCGATCCGGCGTTTAGCTGAGCGAAGCATGTGCATCTCCATGAAGTTGTTGTCGGAGATGTGATGCCGCATGGTCTCACAAGGTTGAAACGATCAGCGCCGGAATTCAGTCCAGCTTGATCAGCGATACCGGTCCCTTGAACGAGCGAATCGCAACTCGTGTCCCGCCCCCGTTGCTCGAGGTGTTGAGCTCGGATCCGCGGCCGTATCGTCCCTTCACGGGGCGCGTGGAAGTCAGGCGATTGGTGATCGGCCCGGCAATCGAGACGATATCGAAATCAGCACGGCCGCTTGAAGACAGACCGACCTCGATCGTTCCGCTGTGAGTATCGAAGGTGACGCTGCCACCAGGGCGGAAACCCCCGGCGAACCTGATGCTTCCTGTCACGCTCTCGAACTTCGCCTTTTCGTAGCCGCTGCCATCCGCATCGATCTTTCCGCTCACCGTCGAAAGCGTGACATCAACGCTCGATCCGTCGAGCGTCACGTCCCCGCTGGCACTCCTGGCGCGAACCCACCCGGGATTTCCGACGATCCTGATCGGACCATCTATCGCTTCCGCGTTGAGATCGGCCGGGTTTCCGTTCACGGTGATCCGTCCGCCGACCACATAGAGATCGAGACTCCCGGCGACTCCGCTCACCTCGATGCTCGCACTTGCGGTCTTGACCCAAACCTTGCTTCGGTGCGGCACCATCACCTCGATTGCGGCGGGTGCAGGATTTCTTTCGTCCCGACCCTCGACGAACATCTTCACCGCCGAGCGTGTCCCGCCGAAGTGAAGGAAGTTGCCCTGCCCGAGCGTGCCGCGCACGACTATCGAGTCGCGGCTCCACCCCGTGACTCGCACGCTGCCGACGGTGTTGTATATCCGCACTGCGCCGTCAGACGCGAGCGGCAATCCGCGCTCGACCCTTCCCTGCGCACCGAGCGGGACTGCAGCCGCGGTGATCGCTGCGACCAGGCAAAGCCGCGTTAGCATCAGCTCCTTCCCATATCTGCCGTGCGCCTCAGCAGGTCGAGCTTCTGGTTGTACGACGTCGAGAGCATCTCGATCAGCTGCCGGTTCGCCGGATCCTCGGCGAGCGCACGCCGGGCCTCGATTATCGCGGCGTCTATCACACGCACGCTCTCCCTCAGTTTCTCGATCGTTTCCGGAGTCAGGTAGACGTTATCGCCCTCGACCATCTCCAGCAGCCTGTTGGCGGTTGAGATGTAGTCGTTCTCGACGATTGTAAACTCCGCAAGCGTGGCGGGAACACCCGGCGGCAGCGCCTCCGCCGATGCCTGCACGGCCGGACCATCGTTACGCAGCGCGCTGCGCCCGATCGCGACAGCGGTTATCGCGGATGAGCCGGCGACGAGCAGAAGCCCCGCCGCGGCAAGGAACGCGGGTCGCTGCCAGAAGGCCACCACGGCTGGCTTCCGCGGGACTTCGATGGCGGTCTTGATGGCCGTCCATGCGTCCGCCGGGGGCTCGATCTCCCTAGGGAGAAGCGCCGTTCGCCTGGCAAGATCGTCGAGCTTCTCCTGATCGAGTGATTCGTCTGTCATCTGTTCAACGCCTGAATGAGAAGTTTCCGCGCGCGATGCAGCTGCGCCTTAACCGTTCCCGTCGCCACTCCGAGCTGCTGCGCTATCTCTTCGTGCCTGTACCCCTCGATTTCGTGAAGCACGAACGCCATTCTCGCTCCCGGCGGAAGACCGGCGATCGCCCGCTCGAGATCGACGTGCAGACCGGGCGATTCAACGACTGCCGCGGCCCCGACTGACGCGGGATCCTCCATAGTGAGCACTCTCGCGCTTCGCCGGTTCTCCGACCTCACCGACTCCAGCATCGCATTCACCGCGAGCCGGTGAAGCCACGACGAGAAAGCGCTGTCACCGCGAAATGTCCCGAGCCCGCGCCACGCACGAATGAATACGTCCTGCATGAGTTCGCTCGCTTCGACCCTGGTTCCGCCAGAAAGTCTCAGACAGAGCGCAAAAAGCCTTGGCGAATGCTCCCTGTAGAGAATCTCGAACGCTGCAGCGTCGCCGGCCTGAGCGCGGCGTACCACATCGCTCGAGCCGGCGGATCCCGCCGCGTCAGTAGCCAGGGAAACCGTCACCATGAATACGATGCCGCCCCGCCCCCAGAGGTTTAAACGATGCTGCTACTTCCTCGACCTGACCGTCCTGTAGACATACCAGCCGCCGGCGGCAATAATCGCGACCGGAATCAAAACACCGAGTGAGGCGATGATCCAGGCAATGAACCCCACGAAATTACGCCAGGCCTGCTTCAGGGCGCCCAGGATGGGGTTCTCGCCCGGGTGCTGGCCGAGGAGCGGCGCGGGCTCGTGCACGGTGACTGACAAAGTGCTCACGGCGGCTCGCGTCCGGAGAAAACGGATCCGGCCCTCATATCTTTCTATCTCCTCTCGGACGCGGGCGAGCTCTCGCTCGACCGCGAGCACATCCTCGAGTCTTCCGGTTCGCGTTGCAAGCAGTCCGACGAGTCGCTCCTCGAGCCGCTTCGAGTTCGCCACGCGCGCGCTTATGTCGACGAACTCCTCGCCCACATCCTCGACATTCGTATTCACTGATTCGACCCTGCCTATTCCGCCCAGCCCAGTGACCGCCTGGTCGTACCGCGCGGCGGGAATTTTCAGCTCGAGAGTTGCGCTTCTTATCTGATCGCGCCCACCGCTTATCGACGAGTTCGCAACATAACCGCCGAGTTGAGCGGCAAGCTGACGGACCTTGATAATTGCTGGATCCAGCCTCTCGACCTCGATCGACGCCGCTCCCGTCCTGATCAGCATACTCGGCGCAACCTGCGATGCCGTTCCCTGTGTGGCTGCCGGCCGGTCAGGCAAAGGATCTGCCGGAGGCGCCGCCCCATCCTGAAGCGCTGCGGCACCAATGCCCGCAACCTGCTTTGACATGTCCATCCGGTTTGCGGCCGCATCCTCAGCCGACCCTGTGAAACCTGAAGACTGCTCGCTTTGTGCCTCCTCACGTGCAGTGTCGCTGCAGGCGAGAAGAAATGCAGCGCTCATCACTATTGAAAGCTTTCTCATTTATTGGCTCGGTTAAGTACCTGATAGTATGACGCTCGTTGTCGCGAGCCTTGCACACTTGCAGTTGCTGGCACCTGAAACCCATGGGGGGAAGCGGATTGGGCGGATAGGGGCGGATCATGCGGATCAAGCGCTTGTGGGGCGAGCGCGGCGGGTCGAGCACCAACTCTCTCATACGGAAAGATCAATGTCGTTCTGATGTTAAACCACAGAACGAGGCGCTGCTTCTGTTACAACAATTCGAGATTCACCGACGAACCTCTTGACCAGTGTCTGATCCGCCAAATCCGCCCCTATCCGCCCAATCCGCTCCTCCCATGGGTTTTCAGATACTTCCCCCACCACAACTTCAGGAATTTGTGCTAGACCGTTACCGCCACCGTCTTCGGCATCGCGGGAACAGCCGGGGCTGCCGACACCCGTCGCTCCCCAACCTGTTGCCGCCACATGGCATAGTAGAGTCCCATACGCTCGAGCAGCTCCTCGTGTCTGCCTGACTCGATTATCCGGCCCCTTTCGAGAACATAGATCGAGTCGGCATGCATCACTGTCGACAGCCTGTGAGCGATAAGAATCGTCATCACTGCACGATCACTCGCGACATCACGCATCGTTCGCGAAATCTCCTCCTCGGTGAGGGAGTCGAGTGAGGAAGTAGCCTCGTCGAACACGAGCAGGTGCGGGCGCCGCAACAGGGCGCGCGCGATCGACAGTCGCTGCTTCTCGCCTCCCGAGACCTTCACTCCACCCTCGCCGATCACCGTGTCGAGTCCGTTGTCGGC
>JBPPMU010000257.1:0-4304 GCA_051306215.1 Gemmatimonadaceae bacterium
AGAGAAACAGATTGATGTATCTATTCACCAGCCCGGGGATTGTCGCTCTGACCGCCTGTGGCAGTGTGATGAGGATGAAGACTGGTCTGCCCCCTGAGAAGTGGTCCTCCCTGATGTATGGCTTATGGCCTGATGGAGGACTGAAGAATGCCAAGGAAGAGACACACGGCTGAAGAGATCGTCACGAAGCTGCGGCAGGTTGACGTGCTGACCTCGCAGGGTCGGCCGGTCGCTGAAGCGGTTCGGACGATAGGTGTGACGGAAGTAACGTATCCCGCGACTCTTCGAGTATCCGAAGATCCCCCTTGCCAAACAGCGCGATCCGGATTCTACCTAACGGATGATACGGCCCGGCTTTCTGGACAGAGAATCGCGGCAAAGCCTGATCGAGTTGGCTCGGAACGGGTCGGCCGCTCATCGTCTGGCCCGACGTGCGAATGCGCTGGTGTTGCTAGACGATGGGATGAGCTGCGAGGCGATTGCGAAGGTCCTGTTGCTGGACGACGACACCATCCGCACTTGGTATCGCCTGTATGAAGAAGATGGGATCGAGGGCCTGACGAACTTCAGCTACGAGGGCAGTGCTTGCCAGTTGAGCGGCGAGCAACAGGACAAGCTGAAAGCCTGGGTCGCCGCGGCCTTACCGCGCACAACGCGCCAAGTCGGCGCCTGGATAGAGAATGAATTCGGCGTCGTTTACGAAGGCCGGTCAGGACTGATCGCGCTGTTGCATCGCCTGGGGCTCGAATATCACAGACCCAATGTCATCCCGCGCAAGCTGAACGAAGAAAAGCAGAAGGCTTTCATTGAGGGCTACGAAAAGCTGCTGAATTCCTTGGGCGACGACGAGGCTGTGCTGTTTGCGGACGCCGTGCATCCGACCCATGCCGCGCGGCCTGCCGGTTGCTGGGCACCGAGCCAAGAGAAACTCGCGATCGAGCAGACGAGTGGGCGTCAACGCATCAACATTCACGGCGCGATCGACCTGGAGACCGGGCGAACCCGGATGATCGAGGCCCTGACCATCGACGCCGCCTCGACGATCAGACTGCTGCAATCGATCGAGGCGCTCTATCCGATGCTGGCGCTCATCCATGTGTTCCTGGACAACGCGCGTTATCATCATGCCAAGCTCGTGCAGGAATGGTTGGCCCAGCCGGGACGACGCATCAAGCTGCACTTCATCCCAACGTATTGCCCGCACTTGAACCCGATCGAACGGTTATGGGGCCTCATGCACAGAAACGTCACGCACAACAAGTGCTACGCAACTTGCGCCCAATTCGCCGATGTGACGCTCAGTTTTCTGCGTGAAAAGGTTCCGGAGAATTGGGCAGACCTCTGTGATTCGGTCACCGACAATTTCCGCGTCATCAACCCAAAGGATTTTCGGGTCATGACGTGAACGGGGTATATCTGAAAACATTGAGATCTGTTTTTCGGAATCGACCCGACACGGGCGCCCCTTTCGCTTAAGCGCGGTAACGACCTGCTCGCGTGCGAGGTCGGCGGCACGGATCTGGTGTGGCGCGTCGGGCATGATCTGCTCGCTGGCCAGGATACCGGCCTTTATGAGCTTGCGAATTTGGTGATGGCTCACACCGAGCTTTGCGGCAGCATCCCGCATGGTCAGCCACTCCCCGTCCTTCTCGGCGGAGCGATAACCATGAATGCCACGAACGCGGCGGACCGACCCGACACGGTGCGCCGTCCAGGTCTTGCCTTGGCCAGATGGCATTCCCATGCGGTTCAGTGAGGCGGCAATGTCTTGATCGGACCATCGGCCCGCCATGCTGCGCATGACGGCGAGCGCCTGCTCGGGTGTGCTGCATCCGTGTTCACCGGTTCGCGGCTTGTGGACGCGCAACTCGGAATGCACGCCGCCCTTCCAGTGGATGACCAGCACGATCTCGCCAGCCACCGCGTCGATATCGACCACGATCTCAGTGATCAGTGCCCGCACCAGTCGCTGGCGCGTCCTCATCGTGGTTCGCGGCGCCTTCCATGCCGCCGAGAGATCATCGGCCAATCCGGTGAAGTCGGGATGCACATCGTCAGCACCGGGCGTCCGCATTCGATCGAGCCGCTCCCGGCAATGCTCGACACGCTCCAGCGAGGCCTCCCATGCCTTCTCCAGTTGTGCTGCGATCAGGCGGTTGTCTGGGTCGCAAGCGGCATAGCGGCGCTCAGCGAGCGATGCATCGTATTGGGCTTGCTGCAACTCCAGCTCGGCGATGCGCCGCCGGTCCTGGTCCTCGTCTCTCAGCATCCGCTCGGCCTCCTGAGCCGCCTCGATCGCCATCGGCGTTACTGCGCGCAGCATCTCGACCGCGATAATGTCGTCAATGCGCTTGCCGGCGACGGTGAAGCAACGACGCTGGCCCAACTGTATGTTCGGCTGTTCGCACCTGTAGACTGGCCGCGGATAGCGACCGGTGTAGAGAACGCTGAGCCGACGACCGCAGCGCGCACAGCAGATGAGACCAGCCAGCAGCGCGCGCCCGCCCCGTCCAGACTTCGTGTCGCCAACCCTGCCGTAGGCGTTGCCGGCGAGAAGCGCCTGATTACGTTCATACTCTGCCCAGCTGATGTAGCCTTCGTGATGATCCTGGATGAATACTTCCCATGTGCCCATCGGCTTGCGGTGGCCATAGCTCTTGCGCGCACGACCATCGATGATTGTGGTGCGCTTCTCGCTCTTTCCGTAGGCGTAGACGCCCGCATAGAAGGGGTTCTTGAGAATCGAGATGACATTGCGATACCTGATCGGCCGCCACTCAAACGACGTCAACGTCCTGCCGTCCGACGGATAGGGAAAGTGGAGGCTCTGCGACGCCATCCACAACAGCACTTGGCGGGCGCTGCCCAGCTCACGGAACTTCTGGAACACCAGCCTGATTACCTCCTGCAGCCGCCGATCTGGATCGAGGCCGAGGCCGATGTGCCGGTCCCAGGAGTAGCCGACCGGGATCGATATCCTCAACTCGCCGCGCTTCGCTTTCGATCGTGCCGCCTCGTACATCCTGGATCGGATAATCCCCAGCTCGAACTCGCTGATGCTCCCCTTCATGCCAAGCAGCAGGCGGTCGTTCGGTCGGCATGGGTCGTACACACCATCGAGGTCGATGACACGGGCATCGACCAATCCACATAATTCCAGAAGATGGTGCCAGTCGCGGCCATTGCGGGAGAGCCGAGAAGCATCGAGGCAGAGCACAGCGCCGACCTGGCCGGTGCACAGGGCGGCGACCAGGCGATCGAAGCCGGGCCGTTCGACGGTGCCGCTCGCAGTGCGACCAAGATCGTCGTCAATCACGTCGATGTCGGTGAACCCGCGTTGACGTGCGGCTTCGACCAACTCGTACTGCCGCCTCTGGCTTTCCAGGTTCGATTGGACTTGCTGCGGGGTAGACTGGCGGACATAGACTACCGCCTTGCGTTGCAGAACGGCTGCCGGAAGGAGGGCGTCATGCGTTGTCATCGCTGACCTCCAGTTCTGCCACGCCGCTCGCCTCGAGCAGGAGCCGCGCGAGCGCTCTCAGCACGGCTTGGCGCTCCACCAGCGTCATGCCCCGAAATCGTGTGTCGTCGAGAATGAGGTCGAGCTGGCGTGGCTTCGCCGGGAGGCTGTGCTTCAGCCTCCGAGCGAGCTCTGTCCTCCGTGCGAGCCGTAACTGCGCTACCATCCTGCGTCTCCTGCCTGACGATGTTGCCGTCGGCGGAGACCAACCGTGATTCGCAGGCGACGAGCAGCTCATGCAATGAGCAGACTGCCGCCAATGAAGCCTGCGGCGGGCCGACCTTCAGGCCGGCGCAGTAGACGGCATCGAGCTTCCACGCCGGCAAGATCGTCACCGCGCCGGGCGACAGCTCCACGTGCACGACATCACCCGATGCGCGCCGCTCGCCCTGGATACGACGCACGCTCCGCCCGTACAGTGGATGCCAGCGATAATGGATGACGACATCCTGCCCGATATGGGCAGAATGACCGCGAGATTGTGCTCAATCGGAAAAACGCACTGTTCGCCGGCTCCGACGGCGGCGGCGAGCACTGGGCCGTCATCGCCTCGTTGATCGAGACTTGCAAGCTCTGCAACATCGAACCGCAAACCTATCTGGCCGACATCATCACTCGGATCGTCAACGACCATCCCAACAGCCAGATCGATGACCTATTGCCTTAGGCCTATCCCGTTGTCTCGGCCCTCAGAGACGTGGCCTGAAAACACCGCTTACGAAAAAAATGCGCTTGTGTCAGATGAACAATTGACGTCGGAAGAGTCTTCGACACACGAAGCGAT
>JBPPMU010000258.1:0-20060 GCA_051306215.1 Gemmatimonadaceae bacterium
GTGAGGTACTCGCCGGTGATTATCGGCCGCTGGTCAACTACGTAGATCGCGCGATACTGCTGATTGGCGATCTGGGACGTGTCGCTGCCGAAAAGGATTTCCTTTCCGGGGGGAATTGCCGCCCTGACCTGGGGCATCGCGAGATACGACTCGAGCGCCGGGACGTCGGCCTCGGAGACGAAGTACTCGCCAGGCATCTGTCCCTGCTGAATGAGACGCGAAAACTGTCCGCCCGTCGGTGCGACGGCGGTGTCAGCCCTCGCGGAATCGGTTGTCGCGACAGCGCTTGTGTCAGCGGTAAGCAACCCGCCGATAACAGTGGGCGCCCGGCGACCGGTGTCACTCGCCGACGGGCTCGCGGGGGCGGCCACGGTACCAGCCGCAGCAACGGCCGCGTCGAGACGCGGCATCGCCCGCTCGAGCGCCTGAGTCTTGTCGGTGATCTGGAACTGCAGGAATGCAGACTGCTGCACGACCTCCTGCGCACGCTCCGGATCGTCGATTCCCGGCAGCTCGACGATGATGCGGTCGCTGCCCGATTTCTGCACGAGGGGCTCGGCGACTCCGAACTGATCGATCCGGCTGCGGATCACTGTCAGCGCGCGATCGAGGGCTTCGCTCTTGTCGGCGACGACTCCCTTTGATTCATCGACCTCGAGAGCGAGGTGCATTCCGCCCTGGAGATCGAGGCCCAGCTTGAGCGGCACCCGCCTCACAGTGTCGTAGGCGAATCCGGTGGGGGTTTTTACCCGCTCCTTTACGTTGCGGGGAAAGAGGGCTACAGCCGAGGCAATGATCAGCCCCAGGATTATGACGATCCGTGTCTTCAGGTTCATGCGGCTGAAGGAGTGGGTTTTTGCATTTGTGTAGAGCCTTTAAGGTTACCGGAGAGCGCGTATGGAGTCAACGCGACGAGCGCGTTCTCCCTGTCTTTTTCAAGCTGACCGACGAGGGCGGCGGGGTTGGGAAAACGCCGCGTCTCCCTGAGGAACTTCACGAAATCGACTCTCACCCGCGCCCCGTAGAAGTTTGCATGGACGTCGAAGAGGTGCGCCTCGATCGAGGGTGCCGCATCGTCGAACGTTGGCCGCGGTCCGAGGTTTAGCATTCCCCCGAATCTGCCTATTGGGGTCTGGAGCATGACCGCATAAACACCCTCCGGCGGCAGGAGTTTCCGGGCCGGGGGCGGCGAGAGATTCACGGTGGCGAAACCGAGTTTTCTCCCGCGGGCGTCCCCTGCTATCACGGTGCCTGAAACCGAGTAAAGGCGTCCAAGACCTTCAGCCGCCCGCTCGAGGTCACCGCCGGCGATCGCCCGCCTCAGAGCGGTCGACGACACGTGTTGCCCGTCGCCGAGCGCCACTGCTTCCACGACGTCGACGGCAAACCCGCGCTCTCTCCCTAGCTCCTGCAACACACCCACGTTGCCTGCGCGCCTGTGGCCGAAGCCGTGGTCGTACCCGATCAGCAGCTCCGACATCCTGAACCGGCTCCGCAGCACGCGGTCGACAAACTCTTCGGCCCCGAACGATGCGAGGTCGTGGGTAAACGGAACCAGCGCGAAGTAGTCGATTCCAGTCTCCGCGAGCACCTCGAGTTTCTCCTCGCTCGTTGTGAGAAGCAGAGGCGCCGCCGCCGGGTTGACTACCTCGAGAGGATGCGGGTCGAAGCTGACAACGAGGCTCGGGAGGCCGATCGTCCGGGCGCGGTCCACAAGGCGGCCAATGACATCGAGGTGCCCCCGGTGGACTCCATCGAAAGTGCCAACTGTCACCACTGTTCCAGTGACGGTCGGCGGCAGGCCCGATTCGGAAGGCTGATCAGGCATCGGCCGCCCTCACCGAGAGTTTCCGCAATGGAGGAGGCGAGACCTTCAAACTCTCGACCAACACCGCTTCTTCCACACTGAACATTCCGCTCCTCGTGCGCCTCAGTGAGGCAAGGTGGGCGGCGCTCCCCGTGGATCTGCCGAGGTCGCGGGCAAGCGACCGGATGTAGGTCCCGCTCCCGCATTCTATCGTCACATCTATCTCGTTATCACGGACTTCCCTGATCTTCCACTCTCCGACGGTGACTTCAACGGGCGGCAGGTCGAGTGGCTTACCTTTTCTCGCGGCGTCGTACGCGCGAGTTCCGTCTACGGACTTCGCAGAGTAGGCCGGCGGAACCTGTTTGATCACTCCCGTCAGCGCCGGGATCGCAGCCTCGATCGACTCGATCGAAGGAGGAGCAGCTTCGCGGATAACGGTGCCGGTGCAGTCGTCTGTATCTGTCTCGGCCCCAAAGCGTATCGTCGCCTCGTAGACCTTCGGCTCGGTCTCAATGAACGTCGCGAGGCGGGTGCATCTCCCCAGAAGCAGGATCAGCAGTCCGGTTGCGAACGGGTCGAGTGTGCCGAGGTGGCCGATGCTTTTCTCGTGATAGGCGCGGCGGGCAAGTTGAACCACATCGTGCGAGGTTATTCCCGCGGGCTTGTCGACGAGCAGCAGACCTTCAGCCGGTGCGTGCACGCGATCGCCCTCAGGCGTCTGTGTCGTCGCCGCCGGTCTCCGGCGAAGAGGGCGTGGGGGTCGCGGCAGCCTCATCGGATTCGGTCTTGATCCCGGCGAGGAGTGACTCGATCCGCGCAGCCCGCTGTACGCTGTCGTCCTCGCGGAACTGTATCTCGGGGGCGACGCGAAGGCGCAGCGCGCGGCCGACTCTCGAGCGAAGGTGAGACGCTGTGCTCGCGAGACCCTCGAATGTCGCTTCCTTCTCGGGCTCGCTTCCCATGACGCTGACGAAAACCTTCGCGTGCCTGAGGTCCGACGTCAGGTCGACCCCCGTGACGGTGACGAAGCCGACGACCCGCGGGTCCTTCACCGACTCGGCGAGGAATGTCGCAATTTCCTCGCGGATCGCCTCGGCTACGCGATCCGCGCGACGATTGTTGCGCACCGGGTCAGGCCGGAGACGGCGACGTCAGCGTGCGCGCTATCTGCTCCTGCCTGTAGCACTCGATGACGTCTCCAACCTTTATGTCGTTGAAGTTCTCGATGCCGATGCCGCACTCGAACCCTTCGCGGACTTCCTTTACGTCATCCTTGAACCTGCGCAGCGAGCCGATGTTTCCGTCGTAGATCTCGACGCCGTCTCGAATGACCCGAGCCTTCGCCTGGCGGTTGATGATCCCGCTGCGAACCGAGCATCCGGCGATGAGGCCGATGCGTGGGACCTTGAAGGTCTCGCGGACTTCCGCTTCCCCGAGCACCACCTCGCGCTCTTCCGGCCGCAGCATTCCCTCGAGCGCGGCACGAACTTCCTCCACCGCCTCGTAGATCACCTTGTAGAGCTTGATGTCGATGCCTTCACGCTCTGCTGCGGCGCGAGCGTTGTTGTCGGGGCGCACGTGGAAGCCGATGATTATCGCGCCTGACGCGCGCGCGAGCAGGATGTCGCCCTCGTTGATCGAGCCGACTCCGCGATGAATGACGTCAACCGAAACTTCGTCGTGCGACAGCTGGCCGAGAGCATCGGCGAGCGCTTCCGCCGGACCGCCCTGGTCCGCCTTGATGACGATGCGAAGCGTACGCTTCTCGCCAGCGGCGGCGGCGTTCATGAAGTCCTCGAGCGAGACGATGCTCTTCGACGTCCGGCGGCTCTTCGCCTCCCGGTCGAGACGCTGGCGCGTCTGCGCGATCTCACGCGACTCGAGCGCGTCCTCGACAACGACGAACTGGTCGCCGGCCATCGGCACGCCGCCGATTCCGAGGATCTGTACCGGAATCGCAGGTCCTGCAGATTTCACAGTCTTGCCACGCTCGTCGAGCAGCGCGCGAACGCGGCCCGAGTACATGCCGCAGATGAAGTCGTCTCCGACCTTCAGGGTGCCGGCTGAAACAAGGACGGTCGCGACAGGCCCCTTGCCCGGATCGAGCTGGGCTTCGACAACGGCGCCAACAGCGCGACGGTTTGGGTTCGCCTTGAGATCGAGAACTTCCGCCTGGAGCAGAATCTGCTCGAGAAGGCTGTCGACACCGGTTCCCTTCTTCGCCGATATCTCGCCGGAAAGGACGGATCCACCGAACTCCTCGAGCACGACACCGTGCTGGAGCAGATCCTGCTTCACCTTGCCCGGGTTAGCGGAAGGACGATCAATCTTGTTTATCGCTACGATCATCGGCACGCCGGCGTTCTTGGCATGCGAGATCGCTTCGATCGTCTGAGGCATCACCTGATCGTCGGCCGCGACCACGAGCACGACGATATCTGTCACCTGCGCTCCGCGGGCACGCATCGCGGTGAAGGCTTCGTGACCCGGGGTATCGAGGAAAGTTATGTGCTTGTCGCCCGACAGCGTGACGTTGTACGCGCCGATGTGCTGGGTGATTCCACCTGACTCGCCGGCGACAACGTTCGCCTTCCGGATGTAGTCGAGAAGCGACGTTTTTCCATGGTCGACGTGACCCATGATCGTGACGACTGGAGGCCGCGGCTCGAGATCCTCGGGACTGTCGGTGACGACTGAATCCTCGAGACCTGCGGTGTACTCCTCTTCCTTCACGGCCTGGAACCCGAACTCTCCGGCGATCAGCTCGATCTGGTCGAAGTCGAGCCGCTGGTTGATGGTGACCATCAAGCCGAGCGTCTTGAACGCGAACCCGACAATCTGGGTAGCGGGAATCTTGAGGATCGCCGCAAGCTCGCTGACGGTGATGAACTCGTTGACACGGACGGTCTTCTTCTCCCGCTCGACCTGGGCTACGCGCTGTGCCTCGACCTCTTCCCTGTAGCTCGCATCGTCGGAGCGGCGGGCACCACCTCGTCTTGTCGGCGCGCCACGCAAAGCAGTCATGGTGCGCGAGATGCTCGACGATACTGCTTCCTGGTCGACGGATCCCCTCTTGCCTTTCTTGCCGCGGCGTGCGCGGTCGTCGCCTCCGGCGGCAGGACGTCCTGCACCGCCGCGATCGTCGCGGCGCGCACCGGGGAATCCCGTTCCGGCGCCCGGCGCCGCAGATGCAACTGGCCGAGGGGGCTGGAATGGAGTGCCGGTCGCAACCGGGCGCGGTCGCGGAGCGCCAGGAACTATTGGCCGTGGCCTTGGCGGCATCGGAGCGGATGGCGTCGACGGAGCTGAAGACACCGGCGGCGGTGCTGGCGTAGCAGGCGCCACCGGGGCCGGAGGCGTTGATTGAACGGCCGCCTGGGCCGGCTTCGAAACGGGAGCCGGTACGGTTTCGGCCTGGACACTCTCGCTGGATACCGGCGCAGCAGCGACTGGAGCATCGGACTCGGGCTCGGCGACGGGCGCCGCTGCACGGCGACGCGGCTTGACTGCCTCTCCGGTGCTCACGTCGGCAACCGCGATCGTGTCGGCCTCGACCTCTTCTGCCGGTGGCGCCTCGACGTCGGCGGCTTTGCGGCGCCTGCGCGTCGCGGGAGGTTTCGCAGCCGCGGTCTCGACTGTGGCTGGCGGTTCAGCGGCGGCCGTGGTTCGACGGCGACGCGATGGAGCTGCTGCCGGTGCGGTCGCACGTGCTCGCTTCTCGCGCTCCCACCGCGCTCTGATCCGGGCGACCTGGTCGTCCGAGAGCGGGCTCATATGGCTGCGCACCGGAACATCCATCTGCCGAAGAAGGTTAATCACCTCATCGACGGATATTCCGAATTCGCCTGCCATGTCGTTAACGAGAAGCTTGCTCAAAACACTACCTCCTTGATTCCTTCCGCCAATCCAGCATCAATCACACCTACCACAGCCACTGCCTCTCGTCCCGCAACCTTTCCGAGCTCCGCTGCCGAGAACGAGTCGATCACCGGAACGCCGCGCGCGGCGAGCAACCCCGTGATCTTATCCAAACTATTCTTCGAAGCGTCACTTGCCACAAGCGCAACTTTCAGCTTCCCCCTCTTTGCAGCATCCCGCACCTGCTGAACCCCCACAATGGCGAGGCGCCCGCGCAGTCCGAGGCCCAGCAGGCCGAAGATCCTGCGCCTCGCCGGCTCCGCGATCATTCGCCCTTCCGCGCGCCTCTTTTGGAGGCCGGCGCGGCGGCGGCGTCAGATTCACCGCTCGAATCTCCGTCGGTGGCATTTGTCGCATCGCCAGCCCCGCCGTCGCTTCCGATCGTGCCTTCGTCTCCAGAGTCGCCGGTCAACGCCGGCTCTGGCATCTCCGATTCGGTTGTCGCTGTTGGCTCTTCACCCGGCCCTTCCTCAGTCGTCAGCTCGTCGATGATCGTCATGAGACGGTCAGCCTCCTCGGGAGCGATTCCCGCGAGTCGCAGGAAGTCTTCACGATCGAGATCGATGATGTCGTCGAGAGTGCGGTATCCCGCCTCCTCGAGAACTGCCACCGTCGCCGGCTCGAGCCCCTCGATCTCCGCAAGCCGCGGATTGACGTTCTCTTCGCCCTCTCCCGGCAGCGGCGCAAAGAGCTGCTGCTCGGAGCCGCGCTCCATCCACTCGCGGCTCGAGTAGAGCTCGATCTTCCACTCGGTGAGCTCCGAGGCGAGGCGAACATTCTGGCCATTGCGCCCGATCGCCAGCGAGAGCTGGTCTTCGTCCACCACTGCCTGAATCGTTTTTGTCGCGGCATCGCTGAACACTCGCGCAACACGGGCGGGAGCAAGCGCGAGCTTCGCGAAGCGCTCCGGATCTGCCGACCACGGAACGATGTCGATGCGCTCTCCGCCAAGCTCGTTGACGACAGCCTGCACTCGCGACCCCTTGAGCCCGACGCACGCGCCTACCGGATCGACTGAATCGTCGCGCGAGAAAACTGCGATCTTCGTGCGGTTCCCGACTTCCCGGGCAGCCGCGCGGATCTCGACTATCCCCTGCTGAATCTCGGGAACCTCGAGCTTGAACAGCGCCTTTACGAACATCGGGTCGCCGCGGCTGAGCATGAGTCGCGGACCCTTTGGAGTCTCCTCGACGCGCTTGAGAACTGCGCGAAGCGGGTCTCCCTGATGGAAGTGCTCGCGGTGATTCTGCTCGCGGTACGGAATGACCGCCTCCGCCTCGCGGAACTTGTTGAGCATTATCACGAGTTTGCCTCGCTCGATCTGCTGGACCTCGCCGGACAGAAGCTCGCCGACCCTGCTGGCGAACTCGTCGCGGATTTTCGTGCGCTCGCCTTCGCGGACGCGCTGGATGATGCGCTGCTTCGCCGCCAGGACGGCCATGCGGCCGAACTCCGCGAAATCGACAGGGTCTTCGAGAACATCGCCGACCTGAAACTCGGGATCCTCATAGCGTGCTTCCTCGAGCGAGACCTCGCGGGCCGCATCGGTGACTTCGGCCACGACGGTCCGGAGGCGCACGATGCGGATCGTGCCCTTGTCTTCGTCGATTGCGACCTCGGCCTGCACGGTCGGTCCATGCTTCTTCGCCAGGGCGGCAGTAATGCCGTCGAAGAGAAGACCGTGAAGCTCTGTTTTGTCGAGCTGCTTGGTGTTAGTCAGCTCCCTGATCGCAGTCAGGATTTCAAGTTGGCCAGCCATTCCCGCTCCTTACCGTTTCCAGTTGAATGCAAGCCGCGCCTTTCTGACCGCGGCAAGCTGAATGCGACTGACAACGCCCTTCGCATCCTCGACAACTACTGTCTCGTTTCCTTCATCACCCTCGACCCCGACAATGCGGATCTCGCGGGAAACCTGCTTCCCGCCCACTCCGTCGACGGTCATCACCGCGTCGCGTCCGATGAATCTCCTCCAGTCTCCAGCGTGCCTCAGCGGCCGCTCGATTCCCGGGGATGACACCTCGAGCACGTACTTGATGCCTAAAACGTTTCCTTCGTCCAGCTTCGCCTCGATGGCGCGCGATGCTTTCGCGCAATCATCGACTGTTATCGGTTTTCCGTCCGCGCGCTCGATTCTGACGTCGAGCACCGGCCGTCCTTTGGACCCCCCTGAGCGGAGCTCAAAAAGCTCCAGACCGAGCGGTGTAAGTTCTGATGTAACAATATCTTGTAATGCTTCGCTCATCTTCTTTCGAGCTGACTTCACGAAACAAAAAAATGTGGGGGGCATCCCCACATTTTCGTCGGACGGCAATCGCCGATCGACTCTTCAAATCTACCGGTGATTAACTATAGAGTCAAGGTAACTCGACCCGAGGACTGAGGGCGGGAAACCCATAAGGGAAACGGATCGGGCGGATCGGGGCGGATTTTGCGGATAAGGCGCATCGCGTTGCGGGGCTCACATCGCTGACCCGTCAGCGAACACTGCTTTTTGTGGTTGCAACCACAAACCAGGAACGCGTCACTACGGCGTTGCCGGTGAGGGCGGGACCCTCTCTCCTGACAACGCGCCTGATCCGCAAAATCCGCCCAAATCCGCCCAACCCGCTTCCCTTATGGATTTGACTCAAATGATGCCTGCCACTATCACACCAAGCTGGCGGCCCGAATCTCCTGCCCGGTGCGAGAAGTACCGGTCGTTGTCGCATTTTGTACAATCAGAGCTCACCGTCACATCGAGAACACCCGACTCCGCCGCATGCTCGGCGATGAGCGAGCGAAGGTCGACGTTTCCGGATCTGTTAACCGGCTGCCCCGTAAGTTCCGCCCTGACGTCTGCGCTCACCTCATAGCAGCGGCCGCATATCGACGGGCCAAGGTGAACCTTGAGCTCGTCGGGAGGAAATCCGATCCGCGCGAACGCCTTGAGACCGGCGTCGATGATACGGGCAGAGGTCCCCTTCCATCCCGAATGGAGGATGCCGACCATTCCCGAAGGATGCGCGATAAAAATCGGGACGCAGTCGGCAACCGACACTGTGAGGATTATTCCGCGCTCCGCGGCGACGTGCCCGTCAGCTTCGCCGGTCCTGAGAAATCCCTCCCAGCCACCTCGATGGGTGAGGACCGTCACGCCATGAACCTGGCGGCCGATGATTATGCGGCGGGCCTTATCGGAGAGATCGTCCTGAAGCCGCGTCCACTGCGACATCACTTCCCCGACCGGTGCATCGCTCGACAGGCTGAACGTGCCCGCTTCCCGCGTCGTCGTGAATGCGGTTACCCCGAGCGCGGCAAACCCCTCGACGTCCTCCCGCGGAAGCGAGGAAGGGGCTGCCGTCACTTGCGCCGATCGGCCACGCGTTCGACCGATGCGCCGAGCTCTCTCAGGCGGTGGTCGATCCTTTCGTAACCCCGCTCGATCTGCCCCACGTTGTTGATGATACTCCGGCCCTCGGCGCAGAGGGCGGCGATCAGCAGCGCCATGCCCGCCCTGATGTCGGGAGAGTCGAGAACTGCCCCGCGGAGGCGCGACGGCCCGGAAACCAGCGCCCTGTGCGGATCACAGAGGACGATCCGCGCGCCCATCGCGATCAGCTTGTCGACGAAGAACAGGCGAGACTCGAACATCTTCTCGTGCATCATTATGAGCCCTTCGCACTGGGTCGCGGTCACGATCGCGATGGACATCGTATCCGCCGGGAAGGCCGGCCACGGCTGGTCCTCGAGCTTCGGAACATGGTCGCCGAGGTCAGCCTGGATCTTGAGTGTCTGCTTCGCCGAAACGATCAGGTCTTCTCCGTCTTCCTCGCAGATTATGCCAAGCCTGGCAAATCCCATCCTGGTGGAGCGCAGGTGCTCGATTCCCGCATCCTTGATGCGGAGCTCCGAATGGGTCACTGCCGCCAGCCCGATGAACGACCCGACTTCGATGTGGTCGGGCCCGATCGTGTGCGTCACTTCGGAATTGCCGAGCGGCCTGCCGCCGTGAATAGTGATGCAGTTCGTGCCCACTCCCTCGATGTGAGCGCCAAGGGCGCAGAGGAACATCGCGAGGTCCTGCACATGAGGCTCGCTTGCCGCGTTGCGGAGCACCGTCTTCCCCGACGCCGCGCAGGCAGCGACGAGGGCGTTCTCGGTCGCCGTCACGCTTGGCTCGTCGAGAAAGACGTCGGCTCCGCGGAAACTCTTTACCGAAAGCCGAAGGAGGCCGTTTTCGACCGCGACCTTCGCCCCGAGCTGCTCGAGGGCCAGGAAGTGAGTGTCGAGCCTGCGCCGCCCGATGACGTCGCCACCCGGTGGCGGAAGTGTGATCTCGCCACAGCGCGCCAGGAGCGGCGCGGCGAGAAGGATCGATGCGCGGATCTTGGCGCAGAGCGAAGGATCGAGATCCTTCGCCGTGAGGTGCGCGGCTGAAATCCGGAGCGAGTTCGGCGCGGTCCACTCGATGCTTGCCCCGACGGAGCGGATGAGCTCCATGAGGGTCTCGATGTCCCTGATGTGAGGGACGTTCTCGAGATGGACGACGTTCTCGGATATCAGCGCTGCCGCGACGATCGGCAGGGCTGCATTCTTGTTTCCTGACGGGCGGATCGTGCCGTGGAGGGTGCGTCCTCCCTCGACGACATACTGGACTGCGGGCATCTCTCTCATCAGTTACCGGAGGATTCGGGACTGCAACCGCGTCGGGAGCCGGACTTTGGCGCGGTTGCGCTAATATATCGTGAGTAGCACTCTTTGTACCGTCTCCAGACACTCATCAGAGGCTGGCCCTACCCTTGCACACAACACGCACATGACGGCATGGCTGACGACCGGATCGGAGCTGCTGCTTCAGGCAGTGGCGAACTTTCCCGACACGATCATCACGAAGCAGGTTCAACCTGAGGCCACAACGTTCGAGAAGATAACCACTTGGGCGAGCGGCCTCGCGTCGATCGCGCTTCTCGTGCTGGCGGTGGCGCTCGTTCCCGCGGCTTGGAATTTCCGCAAAAGCTACTCGAAGATCAGCAACATGCTCGACCGGATCTACGGCGACATCAATCCGCTTATGCGGCACGCGAGCACAATCGCCGACAATGTGAACTACATCACGACGTCGGTTCGGGTCGACGTTCAGCAGGTGAGCCAGACGATCGCGTCGGCAAACCAGAAGCTCGTGGCATCGGTCGCAGCGGCGGAGGATCGCATCAAGGAGCTCAACGCGCTCCTGGCCGTCGTTCAGGAGGAAGCGGAGGGAGCATTCGTCTCGACCGCCTCGACCCTGCGCGGCGTGCGCACAGGTATTCATGAAGCATTCGAAAAGGAGGATGACCTGGATGGCAGATACATTGAAGACGGGACCGAATGGGAGAAGCCGCGCCCGCGCGTCCGTCCGCGAGACGAATCAGGAAGAAGATCGTGAGCAGCAGTTCGACCTACTCACAGCGGCGCTCATAGGAGCAGCTGCCGGCGCAGTGATCACGCTGATGTTCCGCACCGGACCAAGCGGCAGAAGGCCGATAGGCCCGGTCATCAGCGCGACCGGCAAGGGCGCCAAGTGGGCCGCGCTCGCCGGACTCGAGGGAGCACGCTGGGCAGGTGACCGCGCCGCTCCGGGAGCACGCTGGGCCACTGAGCGCGGCCGCGACGGGGCGCACTGGGCCGGTGATCGTGCCGCCCGCGGATATCGCGCCGCACGGGACCGCGGTGAGGATCTCGCCGAGGCGATTCCGGTGGATGAGATTGCCGACTCGGTTCGCGAGTATGTCGATGGAGCCCGGGAAGCAATCAATGACGTCGTGCGGTCGGAAATGAATGACCTCCGGAAGGCCGTCCGACGCCAGCGGAAGCGGATCGGTATTTAGGCGCTTCCGGCGGCTGTCCGGCGGACGGCCGATGGTGAACCTGCTGTGTTTGGCGGCGGTTGCGCTCGTCGCAATCGCCATCACGCCGGCCGCTGCATTCGCCTGGACCCCGGGGACACACATCTTCCTCGGCGAAGCGATAATGCGATCGCTGTCCCTGCTTCCCGCTTCGATCGCCCAGATCATCGCCGCGTTCCCCTACGATTTCCTCTACGGCAGTATCGCGGCCGACACCAGCATCGCGAAAAAGTACGCCGCAGCCGGCCGTCACTGCCATTCGTGGAAGGTGGGTCTCGAGATATATGAGGAGGCGGGCGCCGAGTCGATGAGAGCGTTCGGGCTGGGCTATCTCGCCCACCTGGCCGCCGATACGGTTGCTCACAACTATTACGTGCCTCACCAGCTCGCAATCACTTCGACGACTGCCGCGCTCGGGCACAGTTACTGGGAAAGCCGGATCGACACCCACGTAGGCGAGCGATACTCCCGGCGGGCGCGCGAGATCATTCTCCTCGACCACGCCGACTCGGACGGTCATCTCGACCGGATCCTGAGTCCAACGATCTTCTCGACACCGACAAATCGGAGAATCTTCCGCGGAATGGTTTACGTCACCGACACAGAGTCGTGGCAGCGGATCTTCCAGATGGTTTCCGAGAAGAGCCGGTGGGATCTTCCCGCTGACGAGGTTGGCGCCTACATGGTGCGCTCGTACGACTACATCGTCGATCTCTTCAACAGGTTCGACGCGTCGGAGCCGTTCACGCTCGACCCGTCAGGCCTTCAGGCGCTCCGCGAAGCAAAGCGAGTGAGGCGCGCAGCGCTGCGCGCAGGAGATGAAGCGATAATCGCGGACAAAGCGAGAGCCTACTTCGGCATGCCGGCGACGAGTCTTGCCTACGCGATAAATCTCGGTGAGCCGATCTACCCGGGCCCTGCGCGGGACATGAGCAGCTGATTCAGCTTTCGCGGGTCGGCCTTCCCTCCTGACTTCTTCATCACGAAGCCCACAATCACGCCCTGAAGCTTTCGCTCACCGGCGAAATACCTTTTCGCTTCATCCGGATGCTCGGCAATCACTTCGTCGAGCCAGGCCGCGAGGGCGTCTTCGTCGCCAACCTGAAGCAGCCCCAGCTCCTGGGCGACCTGAGGCGCCTGCTTCCCGCTATCGACCATGACGCCGAAGATTCTCTTCCCGGCTGCGTGACTGACAAGGCCATCGCGAACCATCTTGATGAGCTGCGCAAGGTCGGTCGGTCTCACCGGCAGCTCGTCGAGCGCAATCCCCGTGGAATTCAGGGTTGCCTGAACTTCGCCCATCACCCAGTTCGCGGCCGCCTTGGGCTCTCCGCTCTGTCTCGCAACGCCCTCGTAGTATGAAGCAAGATCTGGGTCGACGGTCAGCTGCCCGATCTCGTCGGGGGTGATCCCGTACTCTTCAACGAACCTCTTCTTCCTGTCTGAGGGGAGTTCCGGAACCTCCGCCCTGATTGAGGCGATCCAGTCCTTGTGAAGGACCAGCGGGCCCAAGTCAGGCTCCGGGAAATAGCGGTAGTCGTGGCTTCCCTCTTTTGTCCGGCTGACCCTTGCCTCGTTCCTGGCAGAGTCCCACAAGAGGGTCTGCTGGGAAACGCTCTCCCCGCGCTCGAGCAGGGAGCACTGCCGCGCGAACTCGAACTCGAGAGCGCGTTCGACACCGGAAAACGAATTCATGTTCTTCACTTCAGTCTTTGTCCCGAGCTTCTTCTGCCCCGCCGGCCTGGCACTCACGTTTGCGTCCACCCGGAGGCTTCCCTCCTCCATGCTTACGTCGCTCACGTTGAGGTACTTCAGGATCTGGCGGAGGGTCCGCAGGTAGGCGCCGGCCTCCTTCGACGAGCGCATGTCGGGCTCGCTCACTATTTCGATCAGCGGGACGCCGGCGCGATTCAGGTCGATCGCAGTTGATCCCTTGAAGCGGTCGTGCAGCGACTTGCCGGCATCCTCCTCCATATGCACGCGGGTTACCCCGATCTTCCTGGTTCCGGACTCTGTCTCGATCTCGACCTGCCCGCCTGTCGCGAGTGGCTGATCGTACTGCGAGATCTGATAACCCTTTGGCAGGTCAGGATAGAAATAGTTCTTTCGCGCGAATATCGAGAGCGCGTGAAGATCACAACCGAGCGCGACCGCGGCGCGAACGGCCAGCTCGACCGCTTTCTCGTTGAGGACAGGAAGCGCCCCCGGGAGTGCGAGGCAGACCGGGCAGGTATTGGAGTTTGGCGCGGCACCAAAATCAGTGGAGCACCCGCAAAACGCCTTGCTCCTCGTCTTGAGCTGCACGTGGACTTCCAGCCCCACGACCATTTCCCACTCCGGCCGGCTCACTTGTGAGCCTCGCCGCCAAGCGCTTCCTCGAGAGCGTATGCAACACGGAACATCGTGGCCTCGCCGAAATGTCCGGCAATGATCTGCCCTCCCACGGGAAGGCCGGCGACTCGTCCGATCGGAAGCGACATGGCCGGCACGCCGGCGAGATTGGCGGTTACGGTAAAGATGTCGCTGAGATACATCTCGTACGGGTCAGTCACTGAACCGATCGAAAACGCTGTAGTCGGAGTGGTGGGAGTGAACAGAGCGTGGATTCCCTTGTTGAAGACGGCGTGGAAATCGCGCGCAATGAGGGCCCTGACACCCTGGGCCTTCTTGTAGTAAGCGTCGTAGTAGCCGGCAGACAGCACATAGGTGCCAAGAAGTATCCGGCGAGTCACCTCTGGCCCGAAACCGGTGGACCGCGTGTCGGCGAACATCTCGCGGAGACTCCCGCTGCCGGCGGAGCGGGCGCCGTATCTCACTCCATCGAACCGTGCGAGGTTCGACGACGCTTCAGCAGGGGCCACTATGTAGTAGACGGGGATGGCAAGCGAAGTATTCGGGAGCTTGACGTCCACGACCTTTGCGCCGAGTGACTTGAGGGCGTCGATTGATCTCAGGCAGAGGTCGCGGATTCCCTTGTCGAGATTCTCCGGGAAGTACTCCTCCGGCACGCCGATAGTCAGTCCTCCGAGCGGCGCGGGTGTTGTCGCCCTCGATATGAACTGGTCACGATATGCCCCAACCTCCGAAGTCGAGGTCGTGGAGTCCTTCGAATCTTCGCCCGCTATTGTCTCCATCATCAGCGCGGCGTCGTCTACGTTTCGCGCCATCACCCCGATCTGGTCGAGCGACGATGCGAAGGCAACAAGTCCGTACCGGCTGACGCGACCGTATGTAGGCTTAACGCCGACTATTCCGCAGAACGCCGCCGGCTGGCGCACCGAACCACCGGTTTCTGATCCGAGCGCGACGGGCGTCACGCCCGCGGCAACGGCTGCCGCTGATCCGCCGGAAGATCCTCCCGTGACTCGCGTCAAGTCGCGCGGGTTGCGCGCGGGGCCGTACGCGCTGTTCTCCGTTGACGAGCCCATCGCGAACTCGTCCATGTTCGTTTTCGCGACGACGATTCCACCGGCCTTGCGCAGGCGCAATACCGCCGTCGCTTCATAGGGGCTCACGTAGCCCGCGAGAATCTTCGAGGCACACGTAGTGGGCAGCCCGAGAGTGGCGATGTTGTCCTTTACAGCGACTGGAACTCCCGCCAGCGCGCTTCCTTTGCCGACGCGCACGAGCCCCTCTGAGAGCGCCTCGGCATCGCGAAGAGCGAGATCACGGTCGCTCCACAGGATTGCGTTGAGCGAATCTGATCCTGCCCGGATCTCCGTGGCCTGCGCGAAGCTCGCCTCGACCATCTCTGCCGGAGACACCTTGCCTGAGCCGACCCGTGTCGCGATCGTCAATGCGGTGAGCTGCCTGTATTCGCCTGTGATCACGGCGACCGCTCCCCGCCGTCCTCATGCGAGGCGATCCTCGGCACGACGAAGAATCCGTCGCGCATCGACGGAGCGAAGCTCTCGCGGGGTGCCTCCAGAGGAAGCGGCCCGCTGGAATCAGATCGAAGCGGCGTGCTCTCCAGCGGCTTCGGGATAGCATCCTCGACGTCGCCGGTGTCCACGCCCGAGAGCACTTCCATGTGGGCGAGGATTCCGTTCAGCTCGGCGACGAGATGATCGAGGCCCTCTGCGTCGACGGCGAGGCGAGCCAGCTCAGCGACATGCCTGACGTCGTCATGTGAAACTGCCATCAGGTGCTGCCTCGCTCGAGTGTTGTGTATGCAAGCTTTATTGTTTTTCGGCCGACATTCGTGTCGTCGAACTCGATCACCGCCTTCACGTCGCGGCCGGTTCCCGAAAGCTCTTCGATCCTTCCGGCGCCGAACAACTTGTGGTGAATCCGTTCTCCCTTGGAATACAATGGCGAAGTCTCCTCGGCGGCCGGCTTTGCTGCGCCCCGCCATGCGGGCACTTCATGAGAACGACGGGTGCTTCCGCCACGCCATGCCGTCTGCCCGAACATCGACTCGCGCCCCGTATCCCGGGACAGCGCATCGCGCGAGAACGTCATGCGCCCGCTGGCGCGCACCTTGATCGACTTCCTTTCGTCGAGCATGCCCTGCGGAATATCATCAAGGAAGCGCGACCTCAGTGACTGGTTGACCTGGCCGTTCCGCCGCCGGCTCTCCGCGAACGACAGGTAGAGCTTCCGCTCCGCCCGGGTGATTCCGACGTAGAACAACCGACGCTCTTCCTCGAGCTTCGCCGGATCCTCGATCGAGTTGAGTGTCGGGAACAGGCCGTCCTCGAGTCCAGTGACGAACACGACAGGATACTCGAGTCCCTTCGCGTTGTGCAGCGTCATCAGGCTCACCGCGTCGGCGTTGGGGTCGAGGGCGTCGATCTGCGCGATAAGCATCGCGCGCTGGAGAAAGTGGTCGAGTGGCGTAAGGCCGACTTCGCCGCCGTCGTCGATGACTGTCTCGGCGGCACCATCGATCAACGCGCTTACGTTCTCCGCCCTGTCCCTGGCGGTTTCCGGTGAATCGCTCTGGAGATACTCCCCGTACCTGATTGTATCGACGAGCTCGCGGAGCAGCTCATCGACACTTGCATCGGCTGCGCGGAATCTCAGCCCGTTGATGAGCGACGCGAAATCCCTCAGCCCGGTTTGCGCGGCGCCGCGGAGACCACTCAGCAGATCGGCGCGGGTGGCTGCCTCCAGCATTGGCACCCCGGCCTGTCTTGCGATTCCGGCAAGCGCCTCGATCGTCGTGTCGCCGAGCTTCCTGCGCGGGACCGAAACAGCGCGCCTGAATGCCTCATCGTCTGACGGGTTGGCGATGAGCTTCAGATAACTCATCAGGTCCCGGATCTCCTTCCTGTCGTAGAATCTGACGCCGCCTATCAGCCGGTACGGAATCGCCGCTTTCCTGAGAGCGTCCTCGAGCGGCCGGCTCTGGGCGTTCGTCCGGTAGAGGATCGCGAACTCGCGCAGCTCCCGCTTCTCGAGCGACTGGCGCGACCTGATTTCATCGACGACCATGTCCGCCTCGTCGCGCTCATCGAGTGTCGAATACAGCGTGACGGCTTCGCCGCCCGTTCGCGTCGCCCGCAGCGTCTTGCCGCGGCGTGACTCGTTGGCGCTTATCGCGACGTTGGCGACTTCGAGAATCGACGGCGTCGAGCGGTAATTCTCCTCGAGCTTCACGACCCGCGCGCTGGCGAACTCCTTCTCGAAATCGAGAATGTTCCTGATGTCCGCGCCGCGCCAGCCGTAAATCGACTGATCGTCGTCGCCGACGACCGCTACGTTCCCGTGACCACCGCCGAGGAGCTTGATGAACTGGAACTGCGCGCGGTTGGTATCCTGGTACTCGTCGACGAGAATGAACTGGAACTTCGAGCGATACTTGTCGAGAACGTTGCCGTTCTCGCGCAGAACCTGCACCGGAAGCGTCAGGAGATCGTCGAACGTCACCGCATTCGCGGCGCGCAGTGAACCTTCCAGGCTCGAATAGACGGCAGCCGCTGCCCGCGAAAGCGGATCGAGCGCGGCCTGCTGAAACTCCGCGGGCGTCACAAGCGCGTTCTTGGCGTCCGAAATGGCTGCCGCGATCGACTTCGGGGTCCATTGTTTCGGCGAAACGCCGACGCGCTCCATCACCCTCTTCAGGGCGCCGAGAGTGTCGTCCTCGTCGTAGATGGTGAAGCTCGGCGTGCGTCCGACACAGTGTGCGCTGCCGCGGAGCATGCGGGCGCCGATTGCGTGGAAGGTACCGCACCACATTCCCTTGAGGTCTGTTCTTACGAGCTTCTCGATCCGCTGGCGCATTTCTCCAGCGGCCTTGTTCGTGAAGGTCACGGCGAGGATACGCGAAGGCTCGACGCCGTGGTGCTGGATCAGGCGTGCGATCCGCGTCGTCAGAACGCGCGTCTTTCCCGAGCCCGCGCCCGCTATGACGAGGAGTGGACCTTCTAAATGGAGGACGGCCTCGCGCTGGGCTGGATTGAGCCGCGCGAGTGGCTCGGCGTCACCGGAAAAGGCAGAGGATCCGGTGGCATCCATCGTTTCAATCATCAACTCAAGATAATATCGAACGTCGCTCCGCGTTCGGACGGTATCAGAAGAAGCTCTCCCCCGTGATTGTCCCTGATGATCCTCCGGGCCAGCGGGAGGCCGATTCCCCATCCGTGCGTCTTTGTGCTGAATCCCGGATCGAAGATCCGCTTCCCAAGCTCGCGCGGCACTCCGGGCCCGTCGTCGCTGACGCGCACCCTCACGCGGCCTTCGGGCAATGCGGTCGCGGACATCTCCACTTGTCCGTCGCGTCCGGCAAGTGCATCGATCGCATTCTTGGCCAGTGACTCGATCGCCCACTCGAGCAGAACCGGATCCCCGTGAACCATCAGGGAATCGCCTTCCCGCCTGCAGACGATGGTCACTCGCTGGGCGAGTGTCGGCACCCGGGCGCGGAAGTATGTCGCAACACGGTCGACGAGCTCCCCAAGATCGACTTCGACTTTCTTCGGGGGCCGGCCGATACGCTCGAATCTGTTGGCAACCCGCTTGAGTCGCTCGAGATCGCCGTCCATGTGGGTGAGCGCGCTCTCGGTCAACTCGTCGCCTCCCGCTTCGCGCAGCAGCTCTATCCACCCGTTCATGCTCGAGATCGGAGTGCCGAGCTGGTGGGCTGATTCGCGAGCCATGCCTGCCCAGATCTGCTCGCGGTCGGCGCGCCCGCGCGTGCGCAACGCGTATGCGCCGGCAAGCAGGAACATGCCGATAAGCAGCGACTGAAGGAGCGGGATGATGCGAAGCCCCCGCACCAGAGGCGTGTTGCCGAAGTGAACCGTGCCCGCGTCGCCCTCGGCTATCGGCGCGTTCTGGCGGTCGAGCGCGCGAATAAACTCACGCATCTCCGGCGAGTCGAGGGGCAGCTCCCGCGGAAGGTTCGCCGTATCGGTCGGGTACCCGTTCGCGTCGGTGATGACGAGCGGGACCCCCGATTCGCGAATGTGACGCGAGAGGTCGAGTAGCGCTACGTTCGCCGCGTCAGGACTGGGGTCGTTCAGTCCATCGTAGACGCGGGCGTGCATCAGGCCGACGCGTGATGCTTCGCGTCGCAGCTCGCGGACGACGCCCTGGGTGTATACGACGTACCACACGAGCAGGGCGGCAACACAGACCGATGCGAACGTAACCGGAGCGAGCCGGCGCACGGATCAGGCGAGTCTGTCGGTTCCCAGATACGGTCGCAGCACCTCCGGCACCTCCACGGTGCCGTCCGCATTCTGGTAGTGCTCGAGTATGGCGGCAATGACGCGGGGAAATGCGACGCCCGACCCGTTGAGGGTGTGAACGAAGCGGGGCTTTCCGCCTTCGGCAGGCCTGAACCTGATGTTCGCGCGTCGCGCCTGGAAATCCGTGACGCAGCTGCATGACGAAACCTCGAGCCACGCCTGCGTGCCCGGAGCATAAACCTCAAGATCGTAGGTCTTGGCGCTCGCAAAGCCGGTGTCGCCGGCCGCGAGGAGGATGACGCGGTATGGCAGTCCGAGAAGCTGAAGCACCTTCTCCGCCTGGAGAGTCAGGACCTCGAGCTCCTCGCTAGACGTTTCAGGAACCGCGTACCGCACGAGCTCGACCTTGTCGAACTGGTGCACACGGATCAGCCCCCGAGTGTCTTTCCCGTGCGCGCCGGCTTCCCTGCGGAAGCACGGAGTGTATGCGGTCATCGCGCTGGGGAGATCCGACTCGGCGAGAATCTCGCCCGCGTGAAGATTCGTAATCGGCACTTCGGCCGTCGGAATGAGGAAGAGCTGCCCTCCGCTGACGGCGTACATGTCGTCCTCGAACTTCGGCAGCTGGCCCGTCCCTGTCATCGGCGCCCGATTTACCAGCACGGGCACCCAGGTCTCCTCGTAGTGGTGCTGCGTCGTATGAAGGTCGAGCATGAAATTCATCAGCGCGCGTACGAGCCGCGCGCCCGCTCCGCGAAAGACGATGAAGCCCGAGCCGCTGATCTTCGCTCCCCGCTCGAAGTCTATGAGGCCCAGCGAGACGCCTACCTCCCA
>JBPPMU010000259.1:0-2958 GCA_051306215.1 Gemmatimonadaceae bacterium
CCCGTGATAATTGCTTCAGGTTATACGGATCCCGAGCTCGTGTCATACTGCACGGGCGAGCTGAAGGTGCCGTTTCTGGCGAAACCGTTTCGTTCGGACGAGCTTGTCAGGATAGTCAGGGAAACGATCGAAGCCGCTATCCGCAGGGACTGACGAGCCGGCGATGATTACCTCGACCCTCCGGACTTCCTGACGATCTCCGGAAGGTTGCGGAGAACAGTTATCTCGTTCGACTGAGCAAGCCGCACCATAACAAACGTGCGGCCGTCGGGGGAGATGTCGTAGTTTGCCTGCGGTGCCGCCTGCGCAATGTCGCCGATGGGGAAGAGGCCCGTTCGATTCGTGACCGTGAAATCGCGGGTCGTCGATACCGTCGCCGCGATGAGAACCGGATATCGGCCGTTCGTGCCGCGATAGTAAAGCTCGCGCCCATCGGGACTCCACACAGGCTCGGTTCCGCCATTCTGCGATACCGCGACGTCCGGCCCACCGCCGCGCCATGGACGCACATAGACCTGGTCGGTCCCACTGCGATTCGACACATAGGCAAGCCAGCGCCCGTCGTGGGACAACGCGGGATACTGCGCGCGTGAATTGTCGGCAATGATCGGTTCGAGGGGTCCGCGACCTTCGTCCGCGATGAAAGCGATGTCGAGCCGCGACCCCGCGCGCAGGTTCTGTGCGACGGTAATGAGTCCACTGCCGTCGGGCAGCCACGCGCCAGTATATGAAAGAAGTGGGGAAGTGAACAGGGCTCGGGGCGCGGAAATCGTGCCGGGCGCGGTCTCGAATACGCCGAGTGATCCGGTGCTGAACGAGGTGAACGTCAGGCGGCGGCCGTCAGGAGTCCACTCTGCGTCGTGCGCATCACGAGTGAAAGTGGCGCGCGAAAGCGATCGGGTATCACGCGAAAGAATCCAGATGTCTCGGCCGCCGGAGCCGGTGAAATCAACAGACACGCGGCTGTCATCGGGTGAGAATCTCGGCGACCTGTAGCCGGCTCGTTCCGAAGTTGCGTTCCTGAGGCGCCCGTTGCGGTCGATAAATACGAGCCACCGCGGCTCTTCAGGTACGTAAGCAACGTTGCCGTTGCGCGCCACGGCGAACTGAGCGATTCCCGTCCCGGTCAGCGAGACGCCCTGTCCGATCCGCGTCGGCGGATCAGTCAGCTCGAGTGTTTCATCATCGAACGGCGCTGCCCATAGCGTTCCGTCATCGCGCACGTAGACCAGATGACCTTCTGCTGCGCGAATCTCAACGACCCGCTCGTCAACTATCACGCGCCGTTCGCCGGTTTGTGTCTGGACCGCGACCGCAGCGCCCGACGCCGCGCCACCCTCAGGCCTGATCGCGAGCGCGGTGCGGCGGTCGGGAAGCATCTGCTGAAACCGGAGGCCCTCGAGTGCCTTTCCGCCGGGATCCTCCCGGTCGTCGGGCCTCAGCCGCGAAAAAAGACTGCTGTTGCGCTCAGCACTTCCATCTCTCGCGACGACATCTGAGGGGAGGCGGGCCGGGGCACCATCGATGAGCCGCGCCGCATCCTCATCAAAGCGCTGTGATGCAAGTGAGTTCCCACCTGATTCGGTTCCGGTAACGAAGATGACTGCTGAACCGTCCGAGGTGATTGCGATCTTTCTCGTGAGAGCCCCCGGCGTGTTCCCGCCGATCGCCGGAACCATAAGCCCCGTTCGCGAGGCGGGCACATCGCGGAGTGAGCTGCTCTTGTTGCGCCCGACCGCATATCCCATCATCGCAAACATCACAGCGGTGAGGACGACCCCGGCAAATATCTCGCGCGGCCTCAGCCTGATCGGGCGGGAAAGCTCTTCCGACCTGTGCGGAGGAGGGAGCGGGTCGCGCAAGCTTCGGCCGGGCCTCAAGGGTGCGTCAGTTCTGTGACGTTGTCTTGTGGGTGCGGATCGAGAACCCTTGCGGCCTCAGTCGAGTCGCCGGAGGCGTCGCGGTGTGAGGAGCCATCTGAGGGTTCCTCCGCCGCGCGCCGCTGCCCCGTCGAACTCGATGAGACATGCGGCGCCCTTCTTCAGATCGATCTCCGAGCCGCCGGCCTCGCCGGTCAGCCACGCGGCGAGCGAGCTCAGGTGCGGCTCATGCCCGACTATCGCGACTACATTCCTGTCGCCGTGCGGCGCGCACCACTCGACGAACTCCTCCGGCCTGGCGCCGGGAACGAGAGCCGGCACGACCTCCGCACCGCCGATTCCGAATACCTCGCTGATTATCTCGGCGGTCTGGGCCGCGCGGGTGAGCGGGCTCGTGGCAAGATGGTCGATGTTGTCAACCGCTCTCTGAAGGCCCCTCGCCGCCTTCTTCATCTTGCGTTTCCCCTGGTCGGTGAGGGGCCGCTGGTCGTCGGGCTGGCCGGTCTCCGCGAAATCCTCCCGGTCCTCTGCGATTGCATGTCTCACGATCAGCAGGTTCATGGGTTCCTCTCCCTGTACTGGTTGTCGTCGATGGAATCTATCGCCCTTACCGGTAGATTCTCCGAATGACTACCCCGGTTTCCAGCACGCGTTACGACAGGTCGATAGTGGAGGGCCCACTGTTTCCCGCCGTCTGGAAGATCGCGTGGCCCACCATGCTCACCAATATCATCGGCGGCTTGCAGGGGATCATCGATCATGCCATGGTCGGGCACTACGTCGGGTTCAACGCGAATGCCGGGATAGGCGTCGCAACGCAGCTCTGGATCGTCGTCATAGTCTTCATAATGTCGGTCTTTACAGGCATGAGCGTGCTCTTAGCGCGATTTGTCGGCGCAGGAGACGAGGACAAGGCTGATCGCACGGTCTATCAGGCATTTCTGACGGCGGCCGGCATCTCGATCTTCATTCTTGCCCCGGCAGGATATTTCGCCGCGCCGGCACTGCTCGACATGGTGAACGCCGCGCCCGCTGTTCAGGCGGAGGCGCTGCCGTATTACCGCATAATGATGGTCTT
>JBPPMU010000260.1:0-7839 GCA_051306215.1 Gemmatimonadaceae bacterium
GCAGAAGGATTGGGTGCTGGGATTCCAGTTAGCCCCCGGGTGGTAGAGGGCGGAAGTCCACGCGAGTAGCGAGTTACCAGTCCGGAGTTTTAAGTTTTTCAGTAGTGCAACCGAGAACTGAAAACTTGACACTGGATACTCGCGACTCGCGTGGACTTCCAGCCGTTCCGCCCTGGTTTCAGGGCCGAAATGACGAGGTAGACCGCTGGCGGCAATGTGTGCTCTATTGTATCCTTGGGCACTGGCCGCCACTGGATCTCCGAATTTGACCGAGCTGCTCGAGAAACTTAAGGCTGCCCTCAGCGATCGATATGATGTCGAGCGCGAGCTTGGACAGGGCGGTATGGCAACCGTTTTCCTCGCCCGTGATGTGCGTCACGAGCGCAAGGTTGCCGTCAAGGTCCTCCATGAGGACCTCGGTGCCGCACTTGGCGCCGAGCGTTTTCGCCGCGAGATTCAGATTGCGACGAGCCTGACTCATCCGCACATCCTGACGCTTTACGACTCCGGCGAAGCGGCAGATTCGCTGTTTTATGTCATGCCCTTCATCGAGGGCGAATCGCTCAGGCAGCGGATCGACCGCGAGAAGATGCTGCCGATCGACCAGGCGCTGAAGATCACGCAGGAAGTCGCGAGCGCCCTCGACTACGCCCATCGCAAGGGCGTGATCCACCGCGACATCAAGCCGGAAAACATCCTCCTCGAGGACGGCCACGCGATCGTGGCCGACTTCGGGATCGCGCGCGCGGTCAGCACGATGGGTGACGCCGGCGGCGCGCTCACGAAAACAGGGATGTCGCTTGGCACTCCGACGTACATGAGTCCCGAGCAGTCGTTCGCCGAGAAGGACATCGACGGGCGCAGCGACATGTACAGTCTCGCGTGCGTGCTCTACGAGATGCTGACCGGACAGCCTCCGTTCACCGGCTCGAACGCTCAGGCGGTGATGGCCAAGCATTCGATGGCCGAGGTGCCGTCGATGCAGATAGTGCGCGCGACGATTCCCGACGAGGTCGAGGACGTCGTGCAGAAAGCGCTGGCGAAGTCGCCTGCGGATCGTTTCGCGACGGTCAAGGAGTTTGCGGACGAGCTGCAGGAGTGCGTCATCGATTATCACACGACAACCCGTCGTGCGGTTACTGACAGGCGAACCGGTGTGCGGGTTCCTCCGGGGCGAAGAGCGGCGGATCAGCCAACGCCAGCGTGGTGGCGCAGGCCGGCCGTCCTCGGAGCAGTTGCCGCGCTGGTGATCATCGTTGCAGGCTCGACCTGGTGGATGATTGGGCGCGGAGCAACAGCTGACGCGAGCATAGCGGGTGTTGGGTTCAGTCCAACACGGGTCGCCGTTCTCTACTTCGAGGACGCATCGGCTGGCGGCAGGCTTGGCCACGTTGCTGACGGAATCACCGAGAGCCTGATCGAGAAGCTGTCCCAGGTTGAGGCGCTCGACGTCGTCTCGAGCAGCGGTGTCCTGAAGTTCCGCGGCGGAGACGTGGTGATCGACAGCGTCGCGCGCGAGCTGAGCGCCGGGACTCTTGTCAGGGGAACTGTCGCCGAAGAGGGCCAGGACGTCCACGTCTCCGTTCGAATGGTTGATGGAAATACCGGCGTCGATATCGACCGCTTCGCATTCCAGCAGCCTTCGGGCAACATGATCGCTGTTCAGGACAGCGTCGCCAGCGAAGTCGCGCGGCTGCTCCGGCGGAGAGTAGGTCAGGAGCTCACGCTGCGGCAGACCCGTCTGGGAACTTCAAACGTCAATGCGTGGACGCTCGTCCAGCAGGCGGAGAAACTCAGAAAGGATGCCGAGGCCCAGGCGGCCGCAGGTGATGAGGCGGCGAGCCGGACGAGCCTTGCGCGAGCAGACGGCCTTCTTGATCAGGCCGAGCCACTTGACGCCAACTGGCTCGAGCCGATCACTAAACAGGCCGCTGTGGCGTTGACGCGGGTCCGCCTCGCTCCGGATGCAATAAGGGCAGCACCGTCGATCGAGAGCGGGCTTGCAGACGCGCGGCGGGTTCTTGCGCGCGATCCGCGCAACGCTGACGCGCTGGAGCTGGTGGGAATTCTCCTGAGGCACAAGTGGGCACTGTCACTCGCCACGAGTCCGCGGGAGGCAGCGGCCCTCCTGGATTCATCGCAAGCCACCCTCGAGAGGGCCGTTGCGATCGCGCCAGCCAAGGCCCAGGCATGGAACGTCCTGAGCGAGGTGCTTCAGCAGAAGGACAAATTCTATGAGTCGAAGATCGCAGCGACCAGGGCCTACGAAGCAGACGCATTCCTGTCTGGAACTGAAGGGATTCTCTGGCGCCTGTTCGCCATATCCTACGACCTCAACGAGCTGCCGGATGCGGCAAAATTCTGCAACGATGGCGCTCGCCGGTTTCCGCAGCATCCCGCGTTTGCAAGGTGCAAGCTGCTGATGTTCACGACGCGTGCGGTCGAACCCGATGTTGCGGCGGCGAAACGCGAAGAGGCGAAACTCAAGGAGCTTTCGGCCCCCGAGCTTCACCAGATTCAGGCGAAAATGGTGGTTGCGGCGACATTGGGGCGCGCTGGGAGCCCCGACAGCGCCCGGAAGCTCCTGCTGGCGGCCCGCCCTGATGCGAAGACTGATCCGCAGGGCGCTCTAGCCGGGTTCGAGGCGTTCATCTGGACCCTTCTTGGAACCCCCCAGGACACCTCGGAGGCCATCGCTGTGCTGACCAGGTACGTCTCCGCCAATCCGCAGCATCGCCATGGATATGCGGAAAGCAAGTCATGGTGGTGGCAGGGACTGAAAAATGACCCTAGATTTATAAGGTTAGTGGGCAGCGCAGCGAATTAATGAAGGCCGCGGGCCCACCCAACTTAAAAGGGGAGCGAAAATGAGAATTCGGCGATTCGCCGCACTTGGCGTTGCAGGTCTTGTGGGTTTGGGATGCGCGGACACGTCATCGTCCGTCCCGACAGATCCGGGGCTTGATGTTCGTTTCGCGAAACCGGTAGTCGCGGCGTGCGATGCCGGACTGAGCCGGACCGCGGAAGGCGAAGTGAGGTCGATGCTTTCGGGGGCGACCCTCACACAGGCTCAGACGAATTGGAATGCGGTAAAGACAGCCTGCTCGAGCACGAATAAAGATGCGGCAAATAGTCAGCTCATGACTTATGTCGCCCATCTTCGCGCTCAGTATCCGGGCAACGTCGCCGAGCCGAAGAACAGTTCGAAGGAAGCGAGTTTCCTCTCGCATCTGAACACAGTCTTTTTCTATGTTGGGTATGACTCTCCGGACCTTCCGGCGGGATCGCTTGATAACGGAATTCTCGCCGTGATTCCGGCAACTGGGGGAATCAGGGAGTACCAGCGGAGGAGCCTCGGTGCGTTCAAGCTGCCTGGACAGGTTTCCGGCGCAGACCAGCGTGGTCACCTGTTCGCCATGTACGTCGGCGGGGTGGGCTGCTTGTCGGTTGATAACCTTACTCAGGTCGCAAACTGCGTTCAGCTCAACAGCTTTCCGGAAGTCTTCCCGAAGTTCGATTCTGCCATAAAGGTTGGTATCTGCGTTCCCGAAGGGCTTCCGGCTGCCGGGCTGGTCCTTGGCCACGAAACGCCCGGTGGGACTGAGGTTGCGGGTGACGAAGCATATCCTGACGACTGTCACGTAGACATCCCCGCCGCTCCCACCACAGGTCTTTTCCGGAACCTTGCAAACAGACTTGCATCAATCTGGACGAGTACGGTCGGTGTTCGCACAGCATACGCAACCGACAAGGGACTTGGCGGAATCGGCTCCATTCTGAGCCCGTGGCGCGGTCTAAAGGCGCTGATTTTCGCGGCCACATTCGAGAATGATGTTGTCGGCCAGCCACCCACAAAGGACAACGGTGATTTTGATTTCGAGTACCACGTCACGGCGCCCGGCTCGATCGTCGTGAGCAGCGGTCTTGGTAACATGACGGGTCCGCTTGTGGTGCTCAGCCAGGGCGGCGGTGCCTGCGCAAACTGCGGTGGTCTCGAGCTCCGCGCGAAGTTCTTCTCCGCCTCCGGACAGCCGGCTGATGACGGCGTGTACGAGATCAACTGGACCTCGGTGCAATCCTCACCCTCAGTGAAGGGAGCTCCCTTCATGGTGAGCGATGGGGCGGGTAACCCGGTCGCAACCGTTTCGTACGCGACAGTCTCGAGCCAGAACATCCTGTATTACAACGGCGTCAACGTCGGAACCTGGGTGCGAAACGAGTCGCAGAACTTCAAGTTCATTATTGACCTCAATGGGACGGGTAATACAAGGCTATTCATCAACGGAACCGAGGTGTCTGGCCCTCCCCGGCCATTCCAGCCAGGCTCCTCAAAGAACATCGCAAGCTTTGCCGCTGATTTCGACGGAATCGATTCCGGGGTCATGGGTCTCGATAACATCGGCGTCCAGCGAATGTCTGATCAGCCGAGTCCGAATTACTGAGCACGTCAGCGCCCAAACAAGAAAAGGGGCTCCACACCGGAGCCCCTTTTTTTGTGTATCAAGCATGGCGCACTTCTCAGTGCCATCAGTGCCACATCTGTGTCATCGGTGAATCGTGCCCTTCCGCCGTTAACCGACGAGGCTTTGACAAGCCTCGAGTAAAGTTGCTGAAGGGATAGCGGACGTTAACTTTCCCTTCCATAACACTCAGCCCGCACCCGCCTCTAATGCCCGAATACAAATTTGCCTCCGTTCCACGGAACGGAGAACGCATTTCCTTCACCGACGGGAACCTCTCGGTCCCCTCCCGGCCCATCATCCCCTTCGTCGAAGGCGACGGAACCGGCCCCGACATCTGGCGCGCGTCAGTCCGCGTCTTCGATGCAGCAGTCGAAAAAGCATACGGCGGCGAGCGGAAGATCGAGTGGATGGAAGTTTACGCCGGCGAAAAATCCCACAAGGCATTCGGCGACTGGCTCCCTCAGGAAACCGTCGACGCCATGCAGGAGTTCCGGGTATCCATAAAAGGCCCGCTCACCACGCCCGTCGGCGGAGGGATTCGCTCGCTCAACGTCACGCTGCGGCAGGTCCTCGATCTCTATGCATGCATCCGTCCCGTACGGTACTTCGAGGGAGTCGGCGCACCGGTCAAGGAGCCGGAGAAGGTGAACGTCGTGATCTTCCGTGAAAACACCGAGGACGTTTACGCCGGCATCGAATGGAAGGCGGGGTCAGATGAAGCGAACCGCCTCCGGACATATCTCCAGACTGAGTTCGGAAGCGAAATCCGTGAGAATTCAGCGATCGGCATAAAGCCTATGTCGGAGTTCGGCTCGAAGCGGCTGGTGGAGATGGCAATCCGCTACGCGCTTGAGAAGGGCCGCGAGTCGGTGACACTCGTTCACAAGGGCAACATAATGAAGTTCACCGAAGGCGCCTTCCGCGACTGGGGCTACGAAGTCGCGAAGGAAAAGTTCGGGACTTCAACATGCAGCGAAGCAGATGCATCGAAGGGTGCCCGCGCCGATGCAGTGATAATCCGCGACAGGATCGCCGACTCGATGTTCCAGCAGCTTCTCCTGCGGCCGTCGGAATATTCCGTTCTCGCGACGCCGAACCTCAACGGCGACTACCTGTCGGACGCAGCGGCGGCGCAGGTCGGCGGACTCGGCATCGCGCCCGGCGGGAACGTTGGCGATGGAGTTGCCGTGTTCGAGGCGACACACGGCACTGCTCCCAAGTACGCAAATCTCGACAAGATAAATCCCGGCAGCGTCATCCTCTCAGGTGTCATGATGCTCGACTACATGGGATGGGGCGAAGCAGGCGCGCTGATCGTGAAGGGGGTGGAGAACGCAATCAAGACAAAACGCGTCACCTACGACCTCGCGCGGCAGATGTCGGGCGCCACCGAAGTCTCGACATCGGCGTTCGGCAATGCAGTGATTGCCGGCATGACGAACTAGATGCCGGCCTCCGTATCGCTCACTCACGCGGCGCCGGAAGACTACAAGGGAGCGTTGCTCGCAATCGCGCTCCCGGAGAAACCAGACGCGAGTACCCTCTCAGGCCTCGACGCGATGCTCGGAGGCGCGATAGGCAGAGCCCTCGACTCACGGGATTTTCGCGCCGCAAGAGACGAGGTCTTTCATATGAGTGGCGCTGCAACAGGCCCCCGGCGCGCGTTGCTCATCGGGATGGGGAAGGCGACTGAGCGGCCGGGTTCCCTCAGGCGCGCCGCCGCGATCGCCGCCCGGCAGGCAATGAAGCTCGGCTCCGGGGACATTGCATTTCACGGCGGACCCCTCGATCAGCGCGAAGTCGAAGCGGTGGCGGCAGGTCTCCTGGCGGGCTCGTGGGAATACAAGGATCTCAAGAGCGCGCCTACGGAAGACGAGCGAAGAATTCCCCTCGCAGAAGCGGTGATCTTCGCCGAGGACTCCGATGCCGCGCGTGACGGCCTCGCTGCCGGCCAGGCGATAGGAGCCGGACACTCCCTGGCGCGCACGCTCGCGATGATGCCGGGAAATATCTGCACGCCCGAGTTTCTCGCGGACACCGGCGTCGACATAGCGAAGCGGCACGGGATGAAGGCGACTGTCCTCGGACGCAAGGAAATGGAAGCCGAAGGCATGGGCTCATTCCTCTGCGTGGCCCAGGGCACGCCGCAGGATCCGAAGCTCATCGTGATCGAGTATGCCGGCGGCAAACCCGGCGAGAAACCTGTCGCGCTCGTAGGAAAAGGTCTCTGCTTCGACTCCGGCGGAATCTCTATCAAGCCGGCGCAGTCGATGGAAGACATGAAGTACGACATGTGCGGCGCGGCGGGTGTGCTCGGAGCGCTGGAGGCGATCGGCCGCATGAAACTCCCGATCAACGTCGTCGGGCTCATCGGCTCGACCACCAACATGCCGTCGGGTACCGCGATAAATCCGGGTGACGTCGTGAAGAGCCACCTCGGCAAGTACATCGAGATAATCAATACCGATGCGGAAGGCCGGCTGGTTCTCGCCGATGTGCTGTCGTACGCGAGGCGCTTCGATCCCGCAGTGGTAGTGGACGCCGCGACTCTCACCGGAGCGTGTGTCGTGGCGCTGGGTCATACCGCCACCGGTGTGTTCAGCGGCGATGACGAGCTGATCAGCGAGGTGATCGCCGCGGGCAAGCGGGCAGGCGAGCCGGGTTGGTCGCTGCCGCTCTGGGACGAATATCGTGAGCTCATCAAGTCGGATGTCGCGGACATCAAGAACAGCGGCGGGCGACCCGCCGGCGCTGTGAGCGCGGCGATGTTTCTTCGCGAATTCACCGAGAGCTTTCCCTGGATCCATCTCGATGTAGCCGGGACCGCTTACTCGGACACTGATCTTGTTGCGCTTCCAAAAGGTCCAACCGGAGTTCCGACAGGAACTTTCATCGAGTTCGTGAGAGGAAGGGCAAGCTGACAGCCCCACCGCGCTCCACATGGCGGAGCGTTTACCTGTCGGCGGCGGTGGCGCTGGTGCTCGGAGTCGGACGCGCCACTGCTCAGGAGGTCGTCCCCCCTGCCAGCGAGATCCCGATTCCTCCGCGGCCGGCGTCAGATACAGCGGAAGCTCCACGCGCCGACACGATCCAGCCGCCGTTCGGCAGGGCATTGGGCCCGCGGTCCGCTGACATCGGACCGCAGTACGAGTGGAACCGCGAGGAGATGTTCGCGAGCGGGGCCCTGACGGTCGCCGATCTGCTCGAGCGAGTGCCCGGAATCACGGGCTTCCGGAGCGGGTGGCTCGCATCCCCGAAATTCGTTGCAATGAACGGCGACCTCGGCCGGACGAGAATCTTCTACGACGGAGTCGAGATCGACAATCTCGATCCCAGAAGCGCGCCGCTGCTCGACCTCACGACAATGGACATCTGG
>JBPPMU010000261.1:0-2286 GCA_051306215.1 Gemmatimonadaceae bacterium
GCGCGAACATCATCGGACCGCTGACCGCCCTCCCCCATAGTCTCCCGCCGTCTGCCGCCCCCAGCAGAGCCAGCTCGTCGAAATAAAGCCTCGCAGCCGCGGTGTCGATCGGGCTTGTCTGCGCCTGGGCCACTGGCGTCACTGCCAGGCAAAGCAGCAATAGCGCTCGCATCGAATCGGTTCCCTCGCCGAGTTGATGTCCTTGACAACTGTTCGACGCAGCCGGCCTGCCGCTGGTTTGCCGCATCAGGCCGGCCTGGCCTCTTCAGCCCGACGCTGAGATAACAGTCTCCTCACTCGTGACGAAGAAGAGCGTCGAGCTCATGTCCGCAAACACCTTCTCATCCGGCGATACATGAGCGAGATACGCAGGATCGGAGTAAAACGCGTCCTTGTCGGCGATCGAATCGAACCATAGCTCCGCGGTTCCATCGAATGCGGGCTCGCCGGCCGCATACTCGGTGTCCAGCGTGTGCGCCTGCACATACCGGCGGATGTAGCGGCTCGTCGCGGGCAGGGCACGGACCTTCTCCGAATGCGTTGTCCGCCAGTATTCATGGAATTCGGACGGCGACATTGCGGGGTTACGCTTTATCGCCACTATGAGTTTTATCACTGCATCCTCGATGTTTGCTGTGAGAGCTGACTTGTGGGCCGAATCTAGCGCGTCGCGGGGGTGCGGTCTGCTCGACACACGCTCTGGGAATGCCGTGCCGGGTCGAAGGCATCGAAATACGCCTGCCCGATTGCAAGGATTCCCCGCTGCGGAATCAGGAAGTCGCCAAGCCGGGCCTGGGGCTCGACCGGGGCGGGAGCCCCGAAACTTTCGCCGTCGAGCGTTGCAGTGCTGTTGGATACAGACCAGAGCACTTTCGGATTCGCGATGAAGCGCTGACCATTCGGTACGCTGCCGTACAGACGCACGCGCCCCGCCCTGAGCAGCGTGCCCGCCACCAAGCCGATCGCGGAGAGAATTGCGGGACTGCTCCAGGCGCCCGAAGGCAGGACTCGGCCTATCGCGTTCATGGCGCGTGTTGTCGCGGTTGATTCGAGCTCGACCATCCACTCGAGGCCAACTTTCTGGATGCTGACGGCAAGAGTCGACCCGGTCTTCCACTCCAGGGTTATCGGCGTTTCGATCGCATCAGCCGCGGCGAGTCCGAAAAATCTCGTGCATGACTGTCGCGGTGGGGCGTCAGCGTAGAATACCCAGTCCCCGGCGGGCGACCGATGCCACACCGAAGTGTATCCCGGACCGACCGAGGATACCGGAAAGCGCCGCATTACGAGTATGTGGCCTGACTCGAACGGGAGGCCCATCAGCCCGTATCCATTGAATCGGTCGCCGGCCCCCGTCGGAAGAAGCACAGATTTCTCGACCTCCTCGATGAAATCACGCGGCGCCCAGCTCATGTTTATTCCCCGTGGTCTTGCGGTCGACGGCCGTGATCCCGAAAATAGAAAGAGACGATCATTCAAGGAGCCGCACCATGCGTGTCCTCGCCACCGCCCTGTTGCTGCTGGTCGCCGCGAGCCTCCCGGCACAGAGTCCTGTCCCGCTTTATGATAACCTCGGCACCCACGAGAAATCGATCCAGACGTCCGTCCCCGACGCGCAGAAGTACTTCGACCAGGGGCTCCGGCTGACGTACGGGTTCAACCATGCAGAGGCGATCCGATCCTACACGCGGGGCGCCGAGCTTGATCCGTCATGTGCGATGTGCTGGTGGGGAGTCGCATACGCCTACGGTCCGCACGTGAACGCGGGTATGGATTCCGCGAGCGGTGTCCTCGCCTACGACGCAGCTCAGAAAGCAGTCGCCGCGAGCCGCGGCAAGCCTGCATGGCAGCGGGCATACATAGACGCGCTCGCCAAGCGATATGTGGCGGTCCCTGCAGCCAACAGAGCAGGCCTCGACAGCGCATACGCGAACGCCATGAAAGCTGTCGCGATGAAGTATCCTGACGATCTCGATGCCGTGACCCTCGCTGCCGAAGCGATGATGGATCTGCGTCCGTGGAATTACTGGACCCCTGAGGGACAGCCATACCCGGGCACTGCAGAAGTCGTGAAGGATCTCGAGCGTGTGATTGCCCGCAATCCAAATCACCCGGGCGCGTGTCACTTCTACATTCACGCCGTCGAAGCGGTAAACCCCGCGCTCGCGGTTCCGTGCGCGGAGCGTCTCGCGAGGGTGATGCCCGGCGTCGGACACATGGTGCATATGCCGGCGCACATCTACGTGCGCGTCGGGCGCTACAATGACGCCGCCGAGAGCAACGTCC
>JBPPMU010000262.1:0-2077 GCA_051306215.1 Gemmatimonadaceae bacterium
ACGACGTCAACTCGAACACCGAAGAGTGGGCAAGAGCCGAGCTTGCGTTCCGTCATGGCTGACCGTCGCGTACGGCAGCATGCGCGGAAGTTGGAATTGAAGGCTGATTAAAAATCTCGTCATATGCATTCAACCGACAGGCGCGGCAAATTCCAGATTCTGATTCTGGATCTCGACGGCACAGGTGACTCACAGCAACACAGCGAGGTCGTTGGGACCAACTCCCCGTACAGGTCGTTCCACCTCGGGGTTTGCGACACACTACACGACGTTCACAACAAAGTACGCGATGCGGTAGAACGCGGTTGCGTGAAAGAGCCACAATTTGTGTTCGTCATTCCCGTCAGCCTGTTGGTGACCTGATCCCGGGCCGATTCAACCAGGCGAACGCGCCCTTCAACTTTGACGCCTCCCCATCTTTAGGCTGGACACAGTATCGCAAGAGATTGTGATTCGCTTGGCGACCTGTCGGGGAGAGTTGGATTGCCCGTGGCACAAAAGGTCGCACCAAGTAGCTATACTTCATTGGGGAATGATGCTGCTGGTGCTGCAAGTAAAGCGGCTCGGGCGTTCAGTGATCCGGGCTGTCAAAAACTTCTCCAGACGAAGTGAGGCAACATCGCAGCATGATTCCACGACATGAGAGTGGCGTACAGTTACTACGGAGTCATTTAGATAGACTACACCGAGTGAGTTGGATATTGTCGCGCCGTGCCAAAGATCGATGGACGGAAATTATCTCACAAAGCGCTGGAACACTTGCGGTTGCTGGCGGTGCGGCGAGTCATTGAGGATGGGGACAGGCCGAGCGAGGTGATGGATTCCTTGGGACTTTGTCGGACCAGCATCTATCCCTGGTTGCGCGGATACAAAGACAAAGGACTGGAGGCGCTGGCCGAGAAGATAGCGCAAGGTCCGCAGCCCAAGCTCAGTGACAAGCAACGCCAGCAAGTGCGACGCTGGATTCTCGGCAAAGACCCGCGCCAGCACGGATTTGATTTTGGCCTGTGGACCCGCCGGATTGTGCAAACCTTGATCCTGGAAAGAATGGGAGTGGAATTATGTCTGACCTCGGTGGGCAAACTTCTGGCCAGCCTGGAGATCACGCCGCAGAAGCCGCTACGGCGCGCTTATGAGCGCGACCCGATCGCGGTGGAACGATGGAGAATGGAGGACTATCCCAAGCTCCGAAAGAAGGCCAAAAAGCTGGGCGCGATGATCTTTTTCCTGGACGAGGCCGGATTCCAATCCGACCCGCCGCTGGGCCGCACCTACGGTTTAAAAGGACACACTCCGGTCGTCGCCAGCTCCGGCCAGCGCCAGAGCATCAATGTCATCAGTGCGGTCAACGCCGGCGGCGCCTTCTGGGCCGCGACCTACACCGGCAAGCTCGACGCGGAATCCTTTGTTCTATTTTTACGCAACTTCATGAAAAGCCGGCGCACGAAGGTATTCCTAGTCGTCGATGGCCATCCCGCTCACAAAGCCACCGTCGTCAAAGACTATATTCGGGAAACTCAAGGACGCCTGGAACTTTACTTCCTGCCCCCCTATGCGCCGGACTTGAATCCCGATGAGTTCGTCTGGAACTACATGAAGAGCGTCGGCGTGTCCAAAAAACCGCTCAAGAAGAACGAGTCTCTACGTGAGCGGGTGGAGCAGGATTTACGCAGCATCAGCCAGGATGAAATCCTCATTGCCTCCTTCTTTTTGGCCGAAAGTGTAGTCTATACCGCCGACTAGGTAGTAAAACCCGATTGATGACGATTCCGCTCGCCCCGATGTTCGCGAGTGATTCTTCAGCGAGCTGCCAGAAGCATCACGCAAGCGGCTTGGAGACTGCTTAAAATCGCCACTGAAACGCCGCGTGGGGGCGCGCGGCCTACAGGAAATCGCCCACTTGGTCGCTGCTTGTAAACCCGGTGACCTCACTGGGCGGGTTTTCAAACAAGCTTCTTACTTACAGACTCGGTGCCGTTTCCGCCAACCGGATGTAGTCCACGTCATTGGCGTCCCAAGGCTGGCTGTGAGCCGGGTTGGCCCCCGCCGAAGGTCTTTGGGTGCGGGAATCGTCTGC